>CABYDK010000006.1 GCA_902517735.1 uncultured Pelagibacteraceae bacterium | reverse complement strand
TTGATTAATCTAATATCAACACCAAAACCATAATGTTGGTAGGCAATTGTTGAGTCAACAAATCTGTCAATTAATATAATTTTTTTTCTATAATATTTTTTTAGTAATTGAATATTTTCGCTTCTGGCAGCCAAATAAAGTAATAAGTCTGTGATTTTATTGAAAGTAGAATTTTTATTTAAAATAAGTTTCCTTATTTTTTCAGAATTTGGATTTCCTCCTGGTTCTCTTATCTTTATAAAATCAATATTATTTTTTTTAAAATATTTAGAAACATTTCTAATATGATAGCTTTTCCCACTACCTTCTATGCCCTCAAAAACAATTACAGGTTTTTTAGACATCGCCCCAGATCAAATAATTCAATGATTTAATTAATCTAGTAAAAATATTTACTTTATCTACATTATTAGCTGCTAACAAATCGTACTCACCTACTAATTCATCATCGTAAACAACTCTAAAACTTCCAATTATTTGGTCTTTTGTTACAGGAGCCTCTATGGGACCTTCATATTTTAAAACAACTTTCAATAATTTTTTTTTTGCTTTTTTTATAGTTTTGTAAATATCTTCATTAACATATACATTTACAAGTTTATCCTTTCCCAACCAAACATCAACTTTATCTATAGGTCTATCTGATTTATTGATTTCAACTAAATCAAAATTTGTTAATCCATAAGTAAGTAGTTTAGAACTCTCACGTGATCTTGAACTTTTTGTTTCAAAACCACTTCCTACGGAAATTAATCTTCTACCCTTTCTTTCCATAGATGAAGCTAAAGAATATTTTTCTAAGGCTAGATAACCTGTTTTAATTCCATCAGCTCCAATGTTTTTATAAAGAAGCGGGTTTCTATTTCCTTGTGTTATAGGGTCCCCTCCTGTTCTATCCCAAGTAAATTCTTTAATAGCAAACCATTCATAATATTCTGGATGTTCTTTTATTAAGTAGTGAGACATCTTTAAAATATCTCTAACTGTCGAGTAATTATCAGGATCATTGATTCCTGAAGAATTGGAAAAATTTGTATTTTCCATTCCTAATTCTTTAGCTTTAGCAGTCATTAAAATTGCAAATTCTTCTTCAGTTCCTGCAATACCTTCTGCTAATGCAACACAAGCATCATTTCCTGAAGCTATAATTATACCATAAAGTAAATCTTCTACTGAGACTTCATCACCTACCATTATAAACATAGATGAATATCCTGCTGTAGATAATCTCCAAGCTTTTTCTGAAATTATAAATTTATCATCAAGACTTAAATCTCCTAATTTAATTAAATCAAAAGCAATAATAGAGGTCATAATTTTTGTCATTGAAGCGGGATAAATAGATCTATCGGGTTCTTTTTCATACAAAATTTCACCAGATAAAAAATCCTGTAAAATTGCTGTTCTAGCTTTAATCTCTATAGTTGATAGAGAATTAGACATTAAAGTTAAAGTATATAATAAAATAAAAGATAGAATTTTAAACATTTTTAAGTATTTCTAAATTTTCAAAATAAAGTGAATTCATTTTTTCAAAAGATTCTTTTAAAGAATTTATATCATTAAAAGGCCCTAATAATACCCTGTAATTTGTTTTGGATATCTCAACTAACTTAATTTTTTTGATTGAGGTTTCCATCTTAATTCTATTTATCATTAAATTGGCAGTTTTTTTATAGTAAAAATCAGCTACTTTAATAGAATAAGAAAATTTATTATTAAATTTTTTTTTAGTTATTGATTTAGAGTTTTCATTCAAATTACTTATTTTAATACCATCTATTGGTGCTTTCTCTGCAACTTCTCTTTCCTCTTCAAAAGTTTTTGATTTTTTTGCAATAAAAGTAGAATTTTCAGAAATTAATGATATTTCGACATATGGTTCATTTGGGTTCAATTCAAGTGTTTCGGCAATTCGTTTGCTAATAATAGAATTATAAAAATTAGAAAACTTCACCCTATTAGATTTAACTTCTGCAATTAAAGATTTGTTATTGAGTGGATTTGTAATCTTAACAAGGGATTTATTTTTTAAGTTTTTATGAAAAATTTGTAGAGATCTATTATCTAATTTCTTTAAATTTAAACTTTCATCATATATTAATGAAAATCCAATATTATTATATTTTTTATCAGGTTTGAAATTAATTTTAGAAAATTTATTAGAGTTATATTGATCACATCCTACTAAACAAATAAAAAAAAACAGAATTATTAAATTTCTAAATTTCATTTTCAAATTTATTTTTTAAAGTACAGACAGCTAATGCAAATCTTAGAGACCTATTCCATTTTAAGATTATTTCATAGTTATCAAATACAATATATGCTGGATTAAGTGTTTCAGCATCAGGTATAATATCTTTATCGGGCGTGATTATAGCTGTTTTTAAGTTATGATTTAAAAATTTTAACTCAGAAAAGTTATTTATATATTTTTTAAAATATTTTAACTTTTTTTTACTGTGAATTTTTTTTGCTGAAATATTTAAATATTTTTTGGGTATATTTGTATTTAAATCAATTCTATAAAAACAAGGTTCATTTTTTTTCCATCCAATCTTTTTAAGATAATTTGCAGCAGATGGATATGCGTCTTCATTATTTTTTAAATCAATGTAGTTATCTCTATTATGATCTAAAGCATAATTTGTTATAGTACTTGGCATAAACTGAAAGAAACCAAATGCACCAGCCCAGGAACCATACAGAGTTTTATAATCGATTTGTTTACTTTCAATCAATTGTAATAAAGTAATTAATTCTTTAGTAAAAAATTCAGATCTTCTTTCATCAAAACTTAGGGTGGCTAACGAAGATAAAATATCCATTTTACCAACATAAGTACCAAAATTTGTTTCGATACCCATTAAAGCTAAAAGTAATTCTTTTTCAATATTAAATTCTATTTCTACTTTATTTATTAAATCTTTATTATATTTATAAAAATTAATTCCCTCAATTAATTTTTTATCTGATGTTCTTTTTCCTATATAAGTTTTTGTATCTTCATAAAATTCAGGCTGAAAACGATCATATTCAATTACTTTTGGTAAAAATTTAACATTAGCCATTACTATATTAAATGTATATTCCGAAATATTATTAGCTAAAGCTTTATCTTTAAATCTTAATTTCCACTTATTAAAATTCTCATTATCATTAGCTAAACAATTTTGAAAATTAAATATTAAAACTATAAAAAAAATTCTAATTAGTTTCATAAAGATCTTTGAGATATATGATTACAGCAATCCAAATAAAAATAAAACTGACTAATTTTATTATTGAAAAAGCCTCATTATAATAGAAATATCCTAATAAAAATTGGAGAGTTGGAGTAATATAAAATATCATTCCTGCTGGTCCTAAACCACTTAATTCAACCCCTCGTACATAAAGAAAAAGCGGTATAACAGTCATAGGTCCTGCAAGTAAAATAAATAAAGATAAACCAGGATTATCAAAAGAGAAATCATTAAAACCATTTTTAAAAATTAAGTAAAAAGCAATTAATGCAAATGGTAGTATAAAAAGACTTTCAATTAATAACCCAACATCTGTATCAACATTAATTTTTTTTCTAATCAAATTATAAAATCCCCAACTAAAACCTACTATCAATCCAACCCACGGTAATGTTTTTAGATTAAATAATAATAATATCACAATTGAAATTATAACTAACGAAATTGAAAATATTCTTTTTTTATTTAATTTTTCATCAAAGAAAATATAACCAAGAAAGACACTAAGGATTGGCATAATAAAATATCCAAAACTTGCATCTATAATTCTATTAGTAGCTACAGCATAAATCCAAATTCCCCAGTTAATGAAAATCAATATTCCAGAAAAAAAAAGCCAAATTAAATTTTTTTTATTAGATATTATTAGAAAAAAAATTTTCCATTTAGAGAAAAAAAAAGTTGTTAAAATAAGAGTTATTGCTGTCCAAACACATCTATGAATAACTACTTCTATATAACCAATAAAATCTAAATATTTAAAATATATAACACCAATAAATCCCCACCAAAAAGATCCTAGTGAAGCATATAAAAGACCTTTGTTAAATTGTTGGTTCATTTTCTTGTGATGTAATATAATTAGAGCTTAATAGACTATTTTATAGTTGAATTAAATAATTATAATTATAAAACGATCTTCTCGGAGAGATGGCTGAGCGGTTGAAAGCACCGGTCTTGAAAACCGGCAAAGGGGCAACTCTTTCCTGGGTTCGAATCCCAGTCTCTCCGCCATTATCTTTTATAAACAAACTCTTTAAATAATTTAAGAAAATCAGATTTAACAATCTCTATTTCAACTATTTGATTATTATAAAATTTATACAAAGTATCATCATCAATTTCTAAAAATTTTTCTAATTCATTTAATTGATTTTCATCAAATTTATCTATGTTAGTTTGGACAAAATTACCAATCAGTTTATCCATTTCTTTAGTACCTCTGTATTGAGACCTATAAATTAATCTTTTTTTTAAATTATCTATATCGTTATTCATTAATTATTTATATTAATATGAAATGACTAATAATACATATAAATATTTATTATCTGATCTTAAACATCTTAAAGGAGTTGGATTAAAAACTTCTAATATTCTCAAAAGAAAAAAGATTAATAATTTATTTGACTTATTATGGAGATTACCAAAATCATATACCGATAGAACTAAATCTACTAAGATAAAAGACTTAAAAGTTGGAGAAATTCAAACAATAACATTAGTACCCTATAAATATAACTTTCCTAGAATAAGAAATTTGCCTAATAGAATACTTTGCAAAGATGATACGGGACATATGGATTGTGTATTCTTTAATAGTTATGAGGGATATATTAAAAAGATTTTACCTTTAAATAAAGAGGTCACAATAAGTGGAAAAATTGGTTACTTTAAAAATAAATATCAAATAACAAATCCAAAATATATTTCAGAAAATGCTTCATTAATCAAAGATAAACACAATAAATATTCCTTAACTGATGGAATTTCAGAAAAAATTTACAATAAAATTTTAAGTCAAATTTTATCAAATATGCCTAAATTAGAGGAGTGGCATGAGGAAGATATATTAAAAAAATTTGATTATACTTCTTGGAACAATTCAATAATTGAACTTCATAAACCTGAAAATATAGGTAATTATAAATCTAATTTTTATAAAAGATTAGCTTATGATGAAATATTAGCATCATTCCTTGTTCATTCAGAAATAAGAAAAAAAATTAAAAAGATTAAAAAAATAAATAAAAGTTTTAATTTCAATTGTCAAAATTCCTTAATATCAAAATTAGATTTTAAATTAACTCATGATCAAAAAAAATCTTTAAATGAAATAAATGAAGATCTCAAGTCTAATCAAAAAATGTTTAGATTATTACAAGGTGATGTTGGTAGTGGTAAAACTATTGTAGCATTAGCAGCAGCAAATAATGTTATCAAGTCAGGTTTTCAGGTCGCAATGATGGCCCCAACAGAAATATTAGCGAAACAACATTATACTTTGGCAAAAAAAATTTTTAATAATAATGTAAAAATAGATATTCTTTCAAGTAAGACAGAATACAAAGAAAAAAAAAAAAATTTAGAAAGACTGGAGAATAATGAAATTGATTTGATTTTTGGAACACATGCAATATTTCAAAAAAAGGTGAAATTCAATAGACTTGGTTTAATCATAATTGATGAACAACATAAATTTGGAGTAAATCAGAGAAAAATGCTTTCAGATAAAGGTGGGGATAATTGTGATGTTTTATTAATGTCAGCAACTCCAATACCCAGAACATTAACAATGACAATTTATGGAGATATGGATTTGTCAATTATAAAAGAAAAACCTAAGTCAAGAAAAGAAGTTAAAACTTATAGTAAACTTGAAAGTAAAATAGATGATGTATTAAAATTTATACATAAAGAAATAAATGAGGGAAATCAAATATTCTGGGTATGTCCACTTATTGAAGAGTCGAAAAAAATTGATCATTCATCTGCTGTTAATAAATATAAATTTTTAAGTAATAAATTTCCAAATCAAGTTGCATTATTACATGGCAAAACAAATGCTGATGAAAAAGAAATCATATTAAATAAATTTCTTAAACAAGAATTTAAAATATTAGTTTCAACTACTGTAATAGAAGTCGGTATAGATTTTCCAAATGCAAATGTAATAATTATTGAAAATGCAAATAAATTTGGTCTCTCACAACTTCATCAATTAAGAGGTCGTGTAGGAAGAGGAAGAAAACAATCTACTTGTATCTTAATGTTTAAATCATCTTTAACAGAAAATGCAAAAAAAAGACTTAATATATTAAAAAATTCTACAAATGGATTTAAAATTTCTGAAGAAGATATGAAATTAAGAGGATTTGGCGATATTCTTGGCTTTAAACAAAGTGGAATAAAGTTATTCAAACTTGCTGATCCAATTCAAAATAGTGATCTTTTTGACCTTGCTGAAAAACAAATAAAACTATTTGAAAAAACTAATAAAGATTTGGGTAAATATAAGATATTAATTAAATTATATGATCGAGCTGATATAATTAATGATATTGTTTAATTTTTACCAGATGATGTACCTGCAGAAACAATAAATTTAGATGCTTCTTCAAATGTCATGTTTAAATAAATAACCTCATCCATAGGAAACATTAATAAGAAACCACTAGTAGGATTTGGAGTTGTCGGTACAAATACGTTAATAAGTTTTTGTTTAGTTTTAATAGCCATTTCACTAGTATTTTCTTTAGTTGCAAATCCTACAGCCCAAACTCCTTTTCTTGGATATTCTATTAATACAACACTTTTTCTATCATTATCTTTTTTAGAAAAAGTTTCAGTCATTTGAAGTATTGCAGAATAAACAGTTCTTAAAAAAGGTATTCTTTTAAATAAATCATCTATTAATTTGAGTATTTTTTTACCTAAAAAAGATAAAGACAAACCTCCAACTATTGTAATAAACACCAACGAAATGATTATTTCTATTCCGGGAATAGCATAAGGTAAATAACTGTTGGGATTAATATTTTCAGGAATAATTTTAGATGAAAGACCTATCAATACTTTACTAAGATAAAGAGTAAATCCAATGGGTATTAATACAACAACACCGGTAATAAAATAATTCCGAAGAATTAAAGCAATTGATTTTTTTTTAATTTTTTTTACCATCTATTTAAAACTTGAATATACCACAAAAATTATTGCAATAATAAAAAGTACTATTAAAATTTTATTATTTAGATTCATAGTATATTGTTATAATATCAATGTTATTAAAAATGGATAGAAGAAAATTTTTAACATATATGGGGTGTGGCTGTTGCGGGGTCGTTTTGAACGCATGTACAACAGCGCCCATAACTGAAAGGCGCCAGCTAAAGATCATACCTGAAGCTAAATTAAATGCACAAGCAGCTGAAATTTATGAAAAAATCAAAAAAAAAGAAAAAATGAGTAATGATTTAAAATCTCTAAATGAAATAAAAGAAATTGGAAAAAAAATGGAAAATTCCATTGCGGAATATTTTCAAAGAGAAAAGTTAAATGATCCTACTGTAAATTTTGACTGGGAATATATATTAATAGATAATAAAAAAGTTAGGAATGCTTGGTGTATGCCTGGAGGAAAAATTGCTGTTTACACTGGTATACTTGATGTTACAAAAAACACCAATGGTCTAGCAGCAATAATGGGTCATGAAATAGCTCATGCCGTAGCTAAACACTCTGTAGAAAGAGCTAGCAGAGGAACATTAATAAATATTAGTACACAAATAATTGATATTGCTAGTGGGGGTAAATTATCTCAAGTAAATAGAACAACTGGTATGAATACTGTAGGTTTATTATCTCAACTTGGAATTATGAATCCATTTAACAGAAAACAAGAGAGTGAAGCAGATTATTTAGGGATGATTTTTTCATCTTTATCTGGATATGATATAAGGGAAACCGTTAAGATTTGGGAAAGAATGAAAGAATTTAACAAAGGTAAAGCTCCACCGGAATTTATGAGTACCCACCCATCAGCAGATAATCGGATTAAAAAAATTAATGAGTGGACAAATGAAATAATTTTAGATTATCCACCAATTAAAGTTTAGTATTTAATGGTGAGCCGTGTTGGACTCGAACCAACGACCCATTCCTTAAAAGGGAATTGCTCTACCAACTGAGCTAACGGCCCACATTTTCTTATAGAATGAAAATTGTGTATACAGAATTATTTAAATAATTCAAATACGAATTTTTTTTAATAATATATACATTTACAACTTATCTATGTATTTATCATGAAATTCGTCAAATGTGCCATTGTAAATATTTTTTCGAATGGCGGTCATTAATTCTTGATAAAAATTGATATTATGAAGCGTTAATAACATAGATCCTAAAATTTCATTAGTATTAAACAAGTGATTCAAATAGTTTTTAGAATATCTATTCAAATTTAAATTGTCACACTTGTCATCTAAAGGAGAATTATCATTTTGATACTTATAATTTTTAATATTTATTTTACCATTCCAAGTATATGCTAATCCTGTTCTCCCTGATCGTGTTGGTAAAACACAATCAAACATATCTATACCTCTTTTAACAGCACCTAATATATCTGAGGGTGTTCCAACACCCATAAGGTAATGTGGTTTTTCGAAAGGAAGGTCCTCTTTTAAATTATCTAAGACCTGAAACATCTCTTGCTGACTTTCACCAACTGCAAGACCTCCTAAGGCATATCCATCAAAACCTATTTTTATTAGTTCTTTTAAGGATTTAGCTCTTAGATCTTTAAAAAGACCTCCTTGAACTATACCAAATAATGCTTTGTGTGGATTTTTACCAAATTCTTTTTTGGATCTTTCTGCCCAATATAAAGATAGTTCCATAGATTTTTGAATAATTCCATAATCATTTGTTTTTTTTGGGCACTCATCCATTATCATTAAAATATCTGAGTTTAATCCAAGTTGTATTTGAATGCTTTTCTCAGGACTAAGATAAAATTTTTTACCATCTACATGAGAATTGAAAATTGCGCCTTTTTCTCTATCAATTTTATTTAATTTTGAAAGCGACATAACTTGAAATCCACCAGAGTCAGTTAGTATGGGTAAATCACAATTCATAAATTTATGTAACCCACCAGCATTTTGAATACGGTCAACACCAGGCCTTATCATCAAGTGATATGTATTTGATAAAATAATCTCTGAACCGGTTTTTTTTATATCATCAATAGTACAAGCTTTAACAGTTGCTTGAGTACCTACTGGCATAAAAGCAGGTGTGTGTATAGAACCTCTATGAGTTTCTATCAAACCATTTCTAGCAAATTTATTTTTATTTAAAATTTTAAAGGCAAAATTTTTCAATGCCATTTATATATTATAAAGATTTAAAGCTTATAATTTTATCTGGCTCTAAAACAGCACCATTATTATTTTCATCACCTCTTTTAATTTTGTCAACAAATTCCATCCCTTCTATAACTTTACCAAAAACTGTATATTGTTTATCTAAGAATGGAGCTGGTTTAAAACATATAAAAAATTGACTATTAGCACTATCTGGATCGGAAGATCTAGCCATAGATAATGTACCTCTATCATGAGGAAGATTACTGAATTCTTGTTTGAGATCAGATAATTCCGAACCGCCCATTCCTGCTTTTCTAAGATCAAAATCATTAGAACTTGAATTGCCAAATTTTACATCACCTGTTTGAGCCATAAAACCATCTATAACTCTGTGAAATACGACGTTGTCATATTTTCCACTATCAGCAAGTTCTTTTATTCTCTTAACATGATTAGGCGCCACATCTTCAAATAGTTCTATTTTTACATTTCCATCTTTTAATTTTAAAATCATCATATTCTCCTCTGATATTGATTGGTTAATGGTAAATAATAAGATAATTATTATTTTCAAAAAAAAATTATTCATATTTCTTTTTTAAGGACTTAATTGTACTTTTTGTAGTAAATTTATTTATATTACCTCCTAATTTTACAATTTCTTTTACAAACTTTGAAGAAATGATTTGATTTTCTACATCAGACATTAAAAAAATAGTTTCTATATTATTATTAAGTTTTCTATTCATCCCGGCTAATTGAAACTCATATTCAAAATCTGAAACAGCTCTTAAACCTCTTAGGATTATACTTGATTTATATTTTTTACATAAATCAGTCGTTAATGAAGTAAAAGATATCACAGTTATTTTATTTCTATTTAGCTTTAAATCAGAAAATAACGCTTTTTTAACTATTTCAATTCTTTCATTTACTTCGAATAAATATTCTTTATTTTCTCCATCTGAGACTGCGACAACAATTTTTTCAAAAAGTTTTAAAGATTTTTTTATAACATCTATATGACCGAATGTTATCGGATCAAATGTACCTGGATATATCGCTACTTTGGTCATCAAATTAAATTATCTTCAATTTTTATAGCAGAAACCACTTTTTCATCACCAGATAATTTAATAATTCTAACACCTTGTGTGTTTCTTCCTGCAGTCCTTATCTCTTTTACAGCTACTCTTATAACTCTTCCTTTGTTTGTAGAAATCATAATTTCATCACCCTCATATACTGGAAATGAAGATGAAATATTTCCATTTCTTGGAGAATTTATAATACCTATAATTCCCTTTCCACCTCTATTTGTTACCCTGTAATCATAGTGTGAAGTTTTTTTACCAAAACCATTTTCAGTTATTGATAGAATAAATTTTTCTCCTGCTTTAAGTTCAGATTTTTCGTCTTTAGATTTTTTTCCATTATTTTTAATTTTATCATTATTAATAATTGATAATGAAACAATTTCATCGTTTGGAGCTAATTCTATCCCTTTAATTCCTTTTGAAGATCTACCTTTAAATATTCGGAGTTTTTTTGACTCAAATCTAATACATTTTCCAAATTTTGTACTAAGAATTACGTCTTGATCATCTTTGCATATTTTAACACCGACAATTTTATCATTATTATCTAATTTCATAGCAATTTTACCAGATGAATTTATTGAAGAAAAATCTTCAAGACTGTTTTTTCTCACTTTACCCTTACTTGTAGCAAAAATAATTTGGTAATTGCTAAGATTTTCCTCACTGTCAGGAAAAGGCATAATTGAACTGATAGATTGATGATTTTTAAGCGGTAATATATTAAATAAAGATTTTCCTTTAGAGGATGCTGAACCTTCAGGAATTTTCCATGCTTTAACTCTATAAACTAATCCTTCAGTAGAAAAGAAAAGAACAGAAGTATGAGTATTTACAGATAATGTTTGGATTACTGAGTCTTCATTTCTAGTTGTTATTCCAGTTTTACCTTTTCCTCCTCTTTTTTGAGTTTTTACGCTGTTTAACGAACCTCTTTTTATATAGCCCTGTAAAGTTACTGTAATCAAAACAGATTCTTTTTGTATAGTTTCTTCAATATCATAGTTTAATACAGCATCAATTATTTTTGTTCTTCTAGGAACAGCAAATTTTTCTTTTATAATTTTAAGTTCTGAACTGATTACTTTTAATAATTCTTTTTTAGACGATATGATTTTTTTATACTTTGTAATTAGTTCAGCTAATTTTTTTATCTCTACCTCAATTTCATTTATACCAAGTGCAGTTAATTTTTGTAATCTTAATTCAAGTATTGCTATAACTTGTGGTTCAGATAGGTTATACATGTTGTTTGACTTTTTGTTTTCAACAAGAGAAATTAATTTTTTTGATTTATTAATTTTCCATTTTGTATCTAAGATAGATTTTTTTGCTTGTTCAGGTGTTTTTGAATTTCTTATAATTTTAATTATCTTATCTAAATTCTCTACAGAAATGGATAGTCCAATTAATATATGAGCTCTTTCTTCTGCTTTTTGTAAATCAAATTTTGTTTTTTTAACTACTACATCTTGTCTAAAACTAATAAAATTTTCTAAAAATTCTTTAAGATTACAAGTCTTTGGTTTACCTTCTACAATTGCAAGAGTATTAAAACCGAAAGAACTTTCTATCTGAGTATTTTTGTAAAGTTGTCTTTTAATTGTTTCTGGCTCAACTCCATTACGTAAATCAATTGAGACTCTAATTCCCTCTCTATTAGATTCATCACGAATATCTTTAATTCCTTCTATCTTCTTTTCTCTTACTAATTGGGCTATTCTTTCATTTAAAACAGATTTATTAACTTGATAAGGAATAGAATTTATTACAAGTCTGTCCCTACCATTTTTTTGTGTTTCGTTATTTATTTCCCCGCGAATTTTAAACGATCCTCTTCCATTGTTGTAACCTTGTTTTATTACATCTTTACCAATTATAACACCTCCAGTTGGAAAATCTGGACCAGGTATATGTTTCATTAGTTCTTTAACTTTAATATCTTTATTGTCTATTAAGGCTAAAGTTCCATCAATAATCTCTCCTAAATTATGGGGAGGTATGCTAGTGGCCATACCTACAGCTATTCCCCCTGCTCCATTAACTAATAAATTTGGGTATTGTGCTGGTAAAACAGTTGGTTCCTTTTCAGTTTCGTCATAATTGCTTTTAAATTCTATAGTTCCTTTTTCAATATCGTCTATCAGAAATTGAGATACTTTTGACAATCTAGTTTCAGTATATCTCATTGCAGCTGCTGGATCTCCATCTATAGATCCAAAATTTCCTTGACCTTCAACTAAGGGTAAGCTCATGGAGAAATCTTGAACCATTCTAACTAAGGCATCGTATACAGATTGATCTCCATGTGGGTGATATTTACCTATTACATCTCCAACTATTCTTGCAGATTTTCTGAATTGTTTTGACCAATCATATCCACCTTTATACATAGCAAACAATATTCTTCTATGCACTGGTTTCAAACCATCTCTTACATCTGGAAGTGCTCTACTTACTATAACACTCATAGCATAAGATAAATATGAGGAGCTCATTTCATCATGCATTGAAATGAGTTTTATATTTTTTTCTTTAGGGACTTCAGTTTTTTCCATAAAATTTAAAATGGAATTTCATCATCCATATCTTTTGCTACTTGAGATGTATCATCCGTAACATTTGAAGCTGATTGATTGTTATCGTATTGTATTCCACCACTAGAATTTCCACCACCTAACATTGTAAGTGAAGAGTTATAACCTTGAATGACTATTTCAGTTGAATACTTATCTTGTCCAGATTGTTCATCTTTCCATTTTCTTGTTGTTATTTGTCCTTCGACATAAACTTGAGCACCTTTTTTAAGATATTGCTGTACAACATTTACTAGACCTTCATTAAATACAACTATACGGTGCCATTCTGTTTTTTCCTTTTTTTCTCCAGTATTTTTATCTTTCCAAGATTGACTTGTTGCAAGACTTAATCTTGCAACATTTTTACCATTTGTCATTTGTTTAATCTCTGGGTCTGCGCCTAAACGACCAATTAAAAGAACTTTATTTAAACTTCCAGCCATAATATTTATAATTTGAATGTTAATTAAAATATATTTATATCACAATTTGCTCTGAATATTAATTATATTAATCTATAACGACAGAATTTTATGATCAAAAAGATAGTTATTAAAGGCGCCAAAGAGCATAATTTAAAAAATATTTCTCTCGAAATTCCAAAGGACAAATTTATTGTTATTACAGGCTTATCTGGCTCAGGAAAATCCTCTTTAGCATTTGATACAGTTTATGCAGAAGGTCAAAGAAGATATGTAGAAAGTTTGTCTGCTTATGCTAGGCAATTTTTGGATAAAATGAAGAAACCAAACGTTGATCTTATAGAGGGTCTGAGCCCGGCGATATCAATAGAACAAAAAAATACATCAAAAAACCCTAGGTCAACAGTTGCTACTGTAACGGAAATATATGATTATATGAGAGTATTATACGCAAGAGCTGGTATTCCCTACTCTCCTTTCACAGGTAAACCAATTTCATCACAAACAATTTCTCAAATTGTTGACAAGATTAAGAATTTACCAAAAAAGATTACAATTTATATTTATGCTCCTGTTGTTAGAGGTAGGAAAGGTGAATATAGAAAGGAAATTTTAAATTATAAAAAAAGAGGTTTTCGTAAGATTAAAGTTGATGAAACTTTATATGATATTGATAAAGTCCCAGAACTTAACAAAAAAATAAAACATGATATCTCAATTTTAGTAGATAGAATTGTACTTAACTCTTCATTGGGTAATAGACTAGCTGAAAGTATTGAAACTGCTGTAAATCTTGCTAATGGGTTGATCTTTATTGAATATGAAGATGAAACATTACCAAAAAAATTTAGAAAAATTGAAAAATTGATTTTTTCAACTAAATTTGCATGTCCTGAAAGTGGATTTACAATTGAAGAAATAGAGCCGAGGTTATTTTCTTTTAATAGTCCATTTGGTGCTTGTGAAGAATGCGAAGGAATTGGTGTAAAATTAAATGTTGATCCAAATCTTGTAATTCCTAATGAAAAAAAAAGTATAGTTGATGGAGCAATAGAACCCTGGGCTAAAACTACTACATTATATTATGCTCAAACGTTATCATCTTTAGCTAAACATTATGGATTTTCTATTAATGAAAAGTGGAACAAGTTATCGAAAAAAATCAAGGATATTATTTTGTATGGTTCAGATGATGAAGAGATAAAATTTACTTATGATGATGGCTATGAAAAATACTCTCATAAAAAAACCTTTGAAGGAGTAATCAACAACTTAGAGAGAAGATATTTAGAAACTGATAGTGATTGGAAAAGAGAGGAAATTGCTCAGTATCAATCTGATACCAAATGTGAAAGATGTAAAGGTTACAGATTAAAAGATGAGGCCTTATGTGTTAAAATAGATGATCTACATATAAGTGAAGTTACTGAAAAATCTATTTTAGATGCCGCAGAATGGTTTAAAAATTTAAATAATAAACTTGATAAAAAACAAATTAAAATTGCAGAACATATCTTAAAAGAAATTAATGAAAGATTAAACTTTTTACTAAATGTTGGTCTTGATTATTTAACACTTTCAAGAGAGTCTGGAACCTTATCCGGCGGGGAGGCTCAAAGAATAAGGCTTGCCTCTCAGATAGGATCTGGCCTCACAGGGGTTTTATATGTTTTGGATGAACCTTCTATAGGACTTCATCAAAAAGATAACATAAAATTAATAAATGCATTAAAAAGATTACGAGATTTAGGGAATACTGTAATAGTTGTAGAACATGATACGGAAACGATGGAAAATGCTGATCATATCATTGATTTAGGTCCTGAAGCAGGAAACAATGGTGGTGAGATCATTGCTCAAGGAAATATTAAAGAAATTTGTGAAAGTAATATCAGTATTACTGGTAAGTATTTATCAAACAAACTTAAAATAAATACTCCCAACAAACGTCGATTGGCCAAGAATGGTAGATTCTTAGAAATCACTGGTGCTACAGGAAATAATCTAGATAACGTAAATCTAAAGATACCACTTGGAAGTCTCACTTGTGTTACAGGAGTTTCTGGTAGCGGAAAATCTACTTTGGTTCTTCAAACACTTTACAATGCATTAAATCTTACACTTAATAATAATAAATCAAGAAAAATACCTAAACCTTTTAAAGGATTTAAAGGTACTGAAATGATTGATAAAATTATTGATATAGATCAAACACCTATTGGAAGGACTCCCAGATCAAATCCTGCTACATATACTGGCGCCTTCGGTCCAATTAGAGATTGGTTTACAGCACTTCCTGAGTCTAAATCACGAGGTTATAAACCAGGAAGATTTTCATTTAACGTTAAGGGTGGAAGGTGTGAAGCATGTGAGGGTGATGGAGTTATTACCTATGAAATGCATTTTTTACCTGATGTTTATATTCAATGTGATGAATGTAAAGGAACTCGATATAATAGAGAAACGTTAGAAATTAAATTCAAAGAAAAAAGTATTGCTGATGTTTTGAATATGACTGTAGATGAAGGATGTGAATATTTTGAGAATATATCTAATATTAGATCAAAGTTATTAACTCTTAAAAAAGTAGGTTTAGGATATATCAAAATTGGTCAACAGGCTACTACACTTTCAGGTGGTGAAGCACAAAGAATTAAACTAGCAAAAGAATTATCTAAAAGATCTACAGGAAGAACTATGTATATTTTAGATGAACCTACTACTGGCTTACATCAACATGATATAAAAAAACTTCTAGAAATACTTCACACTTTTGTCGCATTAGGTAATACTGTTGTCGTAATAGAACACAACTTAGATGTTATAAAAACTGCTGATTATATTGTCGATATGGGGCCTGAGGGCGGTGTAAAGGGTGGAAAAATTATTGCTGAAGGAAAACCAGAGGAAATATGCAAAGTAAAAGATAGTTACACAGGAAAATTTTTAAAACCACTTTTAAATTGATTTAAAAAATTATATGATTTAATGTATATTTAATTTATGACTAATTTGTTGTCTTCACTTTCAAAAACAATTCATGCCTCTGTAATTTTAGCTATTCTTATCTTTCTTGGATTATTTTATCAAAATGATGGTTTTGCTTTTGACAGATTATTTTGGAGCTGGATAGCACGTTACACTCATGTTTTAGTTGGTATAATGTGGATAGGTCTACTTTGGTATTTTAATTTTGTTCAAATCCCTAACATGGCTAAAATTCCAGACGAACAAAAACCTGCGATAGGTAAAGTAATTGCGCCTGCTGCACTATTTTATTTTAGATGGGCAGCATTCTTTACAATATTATCTGGTCTAATTTTAGCAGCTTTAAATGGATATTTACATGATGCTATGACACTAAGTATTGGATCAGGAATACCCAAACATACTGCAATTGGAATTGGTATGTGGTTAGGAATCATTATGGCATTTAATGTCTGGTTTGTGATTTGGCCAAACCAAAAAAGAGCGTTAGGAATAGTAGAGTGTGATGCTGATCTTAAAGCCAAATCTGCTAAAACAGCTATGCTGTTCTCTAGAACAAATACTTTATTATCTTTACCAATGTTGTTGTCAATGGTGGCAGCTCAAAATCTTTACTAAATTTTTTCATCTTCCTTAATTACTGTCTTTTGAGAAACATTTAGCCTGACTAAAACTGTATTAGCTATATATATAGATGAATAAGTACCAAATATTACACCGAAAATCATTGCTAAGGAAAAACCCTTAAGAATTTCTCCGCCAAAAAAGAAAATTGATAGTAATGCTAAAAGAGTTGTTATAGAAGTAATCAAAGTTCTTGATAAAGTTTCATTAATTGAAATATTTGTAAGTTCAAATATCTTAATATCGGAGTATTTCCTTAAATTTTCTCTAACTCTATCAAATATAACTACAGTGTCGTTCATTGAGTATCCTACAATTGTTAAAACTGCTGCAATAATCGAAAGGTTAATCTCTAAGTTTAAAAGAGAAAATAAACCTAAAGTAATAATAACATCATGAAATAGTGCAATTATAGCACCTAAGCTAAATTGCCACTCAAATCTAATCCAAATGTATATGAGCATTATTGCTAAAGATACACTAATGGCAATAACTCCAGACTTTAATAGTTCCGCACTAACTTTAGGACCGACTTTTTCAACTCTTCTAAAATCAAAATTATTTCCAAAAGATTTATCTAAATTAGATTTAATCTCTTCAATAACACTATTGTCTTCATTTCTAGTTTCAAATTTAATTAAATAATCTTTATCATTTCCAAATTTTTTAACTGAAACATCTCCAAGATTCATTTGTTTAAGGTTATCTCTTAAATTAGAAATATTTATTTTTTTATCTAAAGTTCTAAGTTCAATTAAAGTTCCACCTTTAAAGTCAATTCCAAAATTTAATCCTTTAAACACAAGTAATAATAGTGAAATTACTATCATTACAGATGACAGAATATTAAATTGAGTATAAAATTTATTAAACTTAATCATTAAATTGAAACCTCTTTATTTTTATTTTTAGAAACGTAAATTGAAGTTAATAATCTTGCTATAAAATAAACTGAAAATAATGTTGTAAAAATACCTACCCCTAATGTAACAGAAAATCCTTTAATAGGACCTGATCCCATAAAAAAAAGTATTATAGCTGCCAGTAAAGTTGTTATATTTGCATCCAATATAGCTGTCCTAGATTTAGTATAACCACTATCAAAGGCAATAATATTATTTTTTTCATTTTTTAATTCTTCTTTTATTCTTTCAAATATCAACACATTAGCATCAACTGCCATGCCAACAGTTAATATAATACCTGCTATACCCGGCAAAGTGAGAGTAGCCTCAAACAATGTTAAAATTCCTAATAATATCAAAAGATTAATTATTAAAGTAATATTTGTGATCAAACCGAAAATTTTATATTTCACAAATATAAAAATAATCACTAATGAAAATCCAATAATCAAAGCAATCATGCCTGCATTAATTGAGTCTTGTCCTAAATCAGGGCCAACTGTTCTTTCTTCTATAATGTTTAAAGGTGCTGGTAATGCTCCAGATCTTAATAACAAAGCTAAATCAGTAGCAGATTGAAAAGTAAATCCACCACTGATTTGTCCATTGCCACTTGCAATAGTGTCTCTAATTACCGGTGCACTTATTATTTTTCCATCTAAAATAATTGCTAATTGTCTACCTATATTTGTGGAAGTAGCCTTACCGAATCTTTTGGCTCCTACACGATCTAAGGTAAAAGATACAACTGTTTCATTTGTTTGATTATTCATTCTAGGCTGGGCATCTAACAAGTTATCTCCACTTAATATTATTCTTTTACTTACAAAATCTTCATCTATATTATTTTCATATTTTAATTTTTCTACTCCAAAAGAATCTTGATTGTCATTTGATACAAATCTGAAAGTTAAATTTGCAGTTTTACCTAATAAAGACTTTATTCGCTCTGGATTATCTAGTCCAGGCAACTCTACTAATACACGATCATTGCCTCTTTTTAAAATATTAGGTTCATTAGTTCCTATTTCATCTATTCTTCTTCTAACAATTTCTAATGCTTGATCTTGTGATGAAGTTTTCAGTTTAACTAGACCCTGTTGTGAAAAACTTAATTCTAAAGTATCACCTAAGTCTTTGATATCAAATTGATGTGATTTAAATCTTGGATAATAAGGATTAATTTCACTATTTTCATTGTTAAATTCTTCAATAACATTTTGTTTAAATTGACTTTCAACACTGAATAAGATTTTTTTGTTCGTTATTTTTAAGTTACCAATTCTTATATTTTTATCTTTAAAAAAAGTTCGAAATAACGTTGCTGTATTTTGAAGTTTCTGCTCTATAACTGGAGAGTTATCGATTTCTAACAAAAGATATGATCCACCTTGTAAATCTAACCCAAGATTAATCTTTTTATCAATATATCTTTTATCTGAACTAAATAAATTATTAAATGAAATTAAAATAAAAAATAAGGATATTGATATAATTAAAATAATTCTTAATTTTGAAAAATATAACACCTTATCTAAACGAATTTATTTTTTTACTTCTTGCGTATTCATTAAACTTTGAATACCTGTACCTCTTATAACTTCAACAGTGACATTGTCAGCAATTTCAACTTCTATTTTATCATTATCAACAACTCTTGTTATAATTCCTGTAATACCACCTGAAGTTACAACTTTATCACCTTTTTTTAGTCCTTCGACCATAGCCTTATGCTCTTTTACTTTTTTTTGCTGCGGTCTTATCAAGAAAAAGTAAAAAATAACAAAAATTAAAATTAACGGTATAAACTGTCCTATTCCTGAACCTTCCATAAAACTCCTTTATTTTAGCAAATTTTTTATACTACTTAAGAAATTAAAACAACTTTAATTCAATGAAATTTTTTCAAAATTATTCATGTAAGGTCTCAATTTTTCTGGAATAATAATAGATCCATCTTTTTGCTGGTAGTTTTCCATTATCGCAATTAAGGTTCTTCCTATTGCTAAACCACTACCATTTAAAGTACCAACATTTACAGACTCTTTGTTTTGATTTTTATACCTAGTTTTCATTCTAACCGCTTGAAAAGTAGAACATGATGAACAAGATGATATTTCTCTATATCTATCTTCTGATGGTATCCACACTTCAATATCATATGTTTTTTCAGCACTAAAACCCATATCACCGCTACATAGAATTACTTTACGATAGGGTAAATTCAAATCATCTAAAATACCTGTAGCACAATTAGTCATTCTCTCAAGTTCCTCAGAGCATTTATCTTTTTCCACAATACTTACTAATTCTACTTTATAAAATTGATGTTGTCGGATCATACCCTTAGTATCTTTTCCATAACTACCTGCCTCTTTTCTAAAACAAGGAGTGGATGCTACATATCTCATGGGCAAATCATTTAAATTTAGAATTTTATCTTTAACAATATTTGTTAAAATCACCTCAGCTGTAGGTATTAAAAACTTTCTATCAGATCCTTCTTCAAATTTAATTTCAAATTGATCATTTTCAAATTTAGGTAGTTGTCCTGTTCCAAACATAGTATTTTCAGATGCAATTAAAGGTGGAGAAATTTCTTGATATCCATTATTTCCAATGTGTTTATCAATCATAAAATTTGATAAAGCTCTTTCCAATAAAGCTAATTTATCTTTTACAAAAACAAATCTTGAACCAGTGGTTTTTGTAGCCAAATCAAAATCTAGCATTTTAAGTTTTTCACCCAGTTCATAATGAGTTTTTGGTTTAAAGTTAAATTTAGGAATTTTACCTGATTTAGAAATCTCTATATTATCATTTTCATCTTTTCCATTTGGTACATCTCTGTGGGGAATATTTGGTATACTTGATAATATATCATCTAGTTCTTTTTTTATTTTCTTTTGATCATCGAGAATTTTATCTAGATCATTTGAAATTTCTTTTGATTTTTTAAATAAACTCTCATCTTTTGATTTAGAGATATCTTTTTTTTCTTTTTCTAAATGTTCTTTTTTTTGAATAAGCTCTCGATTTACCTCATCTAATCTTTTTAAATTCTCTATATCTATATCAACTTTACGATATTGAAGTTTATTTTTAAAATCTTTAAAGTCTTTTCTAATTTCCTTTAGATTATGCATCGTTTTTTTCTAAATTTTTATTTTCAATAAATGTTACAGAAAATATTGATAATTCATATAGAATTAATAACGGTATTGCTAAACCTATTTGAGTAATTGGATCGGGAGGTGTAAGTAAAGCAGCAGTTGCAAAAATTATG
This sequence comes from uncultured Pelagibacteraceae bacterium, assembly GCA_902517735.1. Taxonomy (GTDB): domain Bacteria; phylum Pseudomonadota; class Alphaproteobacteria; order Pelagibacterales; family Pelagibacteraceae; genus Pelagibacter. Next base: position 12,111 of record CABYDK010000006.1, on the reverse strand, counting down.
ACTACAACATATTTCCTTCTTGATTTTAAAAATTTTGAGTCAACCACTCCTATTCTAGCCAATAAACTTAGAACGACAGGTAATTGAAAACTGATACCAAATGCAAATATCAATTTCATTACTAATGAAAGATACTCATTTACTTTAGCTTCTAATTGAATCGGTAGATTGGTAGATAAACCAGAACTTTCAAATGACAAAAAAAATTTTATAGCTAATGGCATAATTAAATAATAGACAAGCATTCCACCTAAGAAAAAAAGTATTGGCGTTAAAACTAAATATGGAAGAATTGCAGTTTTTTCATGCTTATAAAGTCCTGGTGCAATAAATTTCCACACCTGCATCAAAATAAATGGACAAGTAACAAAAAACGCTGCAAAAAAAGATACTTTTAAATATGTTAAGAAAGTTTCCTGAAGAGCTGTAAATATCAACCTTCTATTTGTTCCATCATCTTTTACAGCTTGTGCGAATGGCTCAACTAAAAAACCATAAAGATGTTCTGCAAAAATATAGCAACCAATAAAAAAGATTATAAGAAAAATAAAACTATTAATTAATCTTTTTCTTAATTCTGCTAAGTGACTTATAAAACCACTTTCTTGATCATCATTATGCATCTTTGTTTTCTTCTTTATTATCTTCTTTTTTTTGTATCTTATTATCTTCTAAGTCAATATTTGAAACTTCATCTTGTATATTATTAATATATTTTTTTGCGGTACCGATCCAAGAACCAATTTTTTTTAACATAATTGGAAAATCTTTTGGACCTAGTATAATTATTGCTAGACCAACCACTATTAAAATCTCAAACCAACCAATAGTAGGCATGTGATTTATTCTTTATTTTTTGTATCTTGATTATTTTCGGAAATATTTTTAGGTTCTGACTCATCTGTTGCATCAGATGCCATACCTTTTTTAAAACTTTTAATTCCTTTAGCAACATCGCCCATTAAACTAGAAATTTTACCTCTTCCAAAAAGTAAAACTACCAATATTACAACTATTGCTATTTGCCAAATTCCTATGCTCATAATAAAAGTTTATAACCTGTTTATAAATATTTTGAAAGTGACTTTTTATTTTTTATCATTATCATCAAGAGTGCTATTTAACATTTCATCGATATTTGAATAAATATCCTCTTTTTTTTCATCTTGTTTCTCTTTATAGAATTTACCAGTGCCAAAAATTGAACTATCTACACTTGATGAATCAATTAAACCTGCAGCTCCAAGTTCATCAACTGTAGGTAAATCCGACAATTTTTGAAGGTTAAAATGACTCAGAAAATCATCTGTTGTAACATATTGTATGGGCTTTCCAGGAACATCTTTACGACCACCAGGTTTAACCCAATTTAGCTCCATTAAAATATCTAATGTATTAGTACCGAATGCTACTCCTCTTATTTCTTCTATTTCTGCTCTTGTGACTGGTTGGTGATATACAATGATTGAAAGAGTTTCTACAGCAGCTCTAGATAATTTTTTTTCAATTGTTTTTTCTTGTGTCATTAAATTTGATAAATTTGGAGATGTTCTAAAAGACCATTTTTTTGAAATACAAACCAAATTAATACCTCGATTTAAATATTCTCTTTGTAATTTTTCTAAATGTTTTTCAATATTAACTTTTTTTGAAAGTTTAGTTTCAATAGTATCAATATCTAGAGGCTCTGCAGCAGCAAATATCACTGCTTCTATTTCTTTTTCAATAGAAGATAACTTTGAAGGGAAATTAACTATATTATTTTTTTTTTCTAATTTTTTTTTATTCATTAGTTTTCTTTAATAAAGACATCATCAAATAATTTATCTTGTTTAATTCTTAAATTTCCCTCTTTAACAAGTTCTAAAGAACCAGCAAAAATTCCAGCTTTTCCAGTTTTTTTATATTTTTTAGAAGTTTTAAAATTATTTGGAATTAAATCATCTATATTCTTCCAATCCATTAATTTTCCAAAAAAATTTTCTATTGTTTTAATACCATCCTCAGCAGTAAAAACTGGTAATTTTGGTATATTCATTTTTTGAAAGTCTTTTGTCATTATTATTGAAGAATAAGCTTTAAGAAGATCAAATAAATTGAGCTTGTACTCAGAGCTATAAATTGATCTTATATTTCCTTTCATTCCTCTAGTTCTAATTTCTCTTCCAAGTCTTTTTCTTTTTAACATTTGATCAGATAATAAACGGATCAATTCTAGTTTTTTCAATTGAAGTTTTAACTTTTCTGCTACTTCTAACACTTTAAATTCTTCCTCTGGAGTACCAGGTAATAATAATTTTGATTTCAAATAGGCTAACCAAGTAGCCATTAAAAGATATTCAGAAGCAATTTCTAAATTGAGATTTTTCTTAGATATATAATCATAAAATTGATCAGCTAATTTTGTTATAGATATTTCCTCAAGATTGACTTTCTGAGATTTGGCTAAATCTAAAAGAACTTCAAGCGAGCCATTATAGTTTTCGATATTGACTTCAAATAATGAATAATTAGATTCGATCATCGATTAATATTAACTCAAATTTTTATAAAATTCTGATGTTTTTTTTGATATAAATGAATTCACTTTAGGTGAATTATTAGCTACTATATGCATTTCTTTTATATTTCCATTACAATGTAAAGCCAAATTACAACCTGCCTTAAAAGCTTTTATAGTATTTTGTTTAAGAGAGTATTTTAAACTTTTCATAGATAAATCATCTGAAATTAGTAGATTTCTAAATTTAATTTTATTTCTAATAATTTTAATAATTTTTTTTGAGTGAGTAACTGTATTCTCTTTATCAATTTTACTAAAAATAACATGAGCGGTCATTGCAAATAAAGAATTTTTAGATTTAAAAACTTTAAAATCTCTTTTCATTAAAAAATTTAAGTTTTTATTAATGATTGGAGTAAAATGATGACTATCAACTTTTGCTAATCCATGACCTGGTATATGTTTTATAACAGTACCAATTGAATTTTTTCTATAATTTTTTATACATATATCACCTATTTTAGAAACTATTTTTGGGTCTTTTGAATAAGATCGGTTTCCTATGATGTTAGAACTCCCCTTATATCTTAAATCTAATACAGGAACTGTATTGATATTTATTCCTAAATTTGTAAGTAGAAAGCTAGTTTTATCAATAAAAAGTTTATAAATTAAGTCAAATTCTTTTTTATTTTTCATGAATAAATTGCCAAAATACTCTGAGGTTAAATGATCAAATGAAATAAGATTATCTAATCTATTTACTCTTCCTCCTTCTTGATCAATCATTATGGGATAATTCCTATCATTAAAAATTTTTTTAATTTTTTTTGTTAAATTTTGGATTTGTTTAATATTTTTTAAATTTCTAGAAAATAAAATTATGCCCCATGGTTTATATTTCTTCAAAAATTTGATTTCCTCACGTGTAAGTTTGTTACCTTTTATGCCAGTTATAAATGATCTTCTATTAATCATTTTTATCAATAAGCTCCCAAAATAAATATTTCTTCTTTTTTTTTGAATTTGTTTTTTTTACATATTCAATAATATTTTTCGTATCACTTGTTAAAACTGGTAAATTTTTAGAATATAAATTTATTTTCTTATCAATATTTGAAAGAGATCTATAAGATTTTTTTTTATGAGAGTCAGAAAAATAATATTTACTTACAAAAAAAATAAAAAGAATGATTATAATTGCAAAAAATAAATATTTTACCTCCCTGATCATTACATTTTATCTGGTGTGTCAACTCCAACAATATCCATTCCAGATTTGATAACGTTAGAGATTGCTTTTAAAAAAATTAGTTTATTTGGTGAAATACTTTTTTGATCGTTAATAAATCTTTTTTCGGGTTGTTGTTTTCCTAAATTCCAATATGAGTGAAATTCTGAGGCTAATTCATACAGATAAACTGGTATACGATGAGGTTCAAGTTTACTACTTGCACTATCAATACATTTTGGCCATTCTGAAATTTTCTTTAAAATTTTAATTTCATCATTTGAATATTCAAATTTATAATTATCTAGTTTAATATCTAAATTTAAATCTTTATTGAGATGTCTAAATACTGAAGAAATTCTTGCGTAACAATATTGAACGTAATAAAGTGGATTATCTTTAGATTTTTCTTTAACCGAGTCAAAATCGAAATCTAATTCAACATCACTACTTCTATTAAGCATTATAAATCTAGTAGCATCCTTCCCAACTTCTTTGATAAGGTCATCAACAGTAATATAGTCTCCTTTTCTTTTAGACATTTTAAAAGGTTTGTTTTCTTTAATAAGTTTAACAAGCTGACTAACTTTACAAATTAATTTATTTTTTTCTCCTGACAAGGCATCTACAGAAGAAGAAATCCTTTTAATATAACCTGCATGATCAGCTCCTAATATATTAATTAAATAATCAAATTTTCTATCTAATTTATTTTTATGATAAGCAACATCACTAGCAAAGTAAGTCCATGCACCATCAGATTTTTGTAGCGCTCTATCTTTATCATCACCAAAATCTGTTGATTTAAAAAGTAATTGTTCTCTTTCAACCCACTTTTCATTGTTTTCACCTTCGGGTGCTTTGATTGTTCCTTTATAAACGAATGCCTTTTTTTGAAGATAATCAATAACTTTTTCTACCTCTTGATTTTTAACTAATTTTTTTTCACTTATAAAATTATCATGATTAATTCCCAAAATATTAAGGTTACTTTTGATTAACTTTAGTGCTTCTTCTATAGATAAAGTTGTCAATTCTTCAGATATTTTTTCATAATCATTAAAATCAATTTTTTTATTTGAATCTATTATATTTTGAGCAAAATCTATTAAATAATCACCAGGATATAAATCATCATTATCTTTAGGAAAAGGCTCTTTATAAATAATCTCTCTAATTCTATAATAAACAGACTTCGTAAAATTTATAATTTGGTTGCCATAATCATTGACATAATATTCTTTTGTAACTTTATGTTTATTAAATAATAAAACATTAGTGATAACATCACCTAGAATTGCACCTCTACAGTGACCTACGTGCAAAGGTCCTGTTGGATTAGCTGAAACAAATTCAACTAAATAATTATTTTTTTTTTCTTTTAGATTAACTCCGAAAGTTTTAGAATTCTTAATTATTTCTTCTATAAAATTTGTCCAAAAAATTGGTTTAAACTTGATATTGATAAAACCTGGTTTAATTATTGATATGTCATCAATCAAATTATCATCTTTTTTTATTGCTTCAACTAAAGTAACTGCTAAATCTATTGGAGGTTTATTATTTGCTTTTGACAAAACCATTGCAACATTTGTTGATATATCACTATTAAATTTTACAGGAGGTATCTCAGTGGTAATTCCATCTAATTTATCTGGCAAAATTAAATCTCCATTTTTAGACAAATCTAACAAAATTTTTTTAATTTTATCTAAATATTTATCAAAAATATTCATTAGTTTTTATTAGAAAGATTAATTGCATATCTATCTGTCATGCCTGATATAAAGTCCGAAATTGCTCTATATTTACCTTTAGATAGTTGTTGATTTGATATAAATTTTTTTGGATTTCGTTTTATTTTATTAAATAATTTTTTTATAATCAATTTACCTTTATTATTTTTTGCTAAAACATTTTTATTATTGTACATTTTTGACCTTAAAAAACTTCTTATTTCATTTTCAGAATTCTTAATTTTATCAGAAAAATTGACCATTAGAAAACTAGTTTTATTAATGTCTTTGAATTTTTTAATATTGTTTAATCTTAAATTATTTTTTGTATTATTTATTAAATCTTTTATCATTTGGTCTATAGAGTCTCTTACAATCTGATAAGTTGCCACTTTATAATTTTGTTTATTGATTTGTTTTTTATATTTTTTGTGAATATCTTTGAAAAAATCAATTTCAACCAATTCTTCTAATTTAAATAAGTTTGCATTTATTCCATCTTGAATATCATGATTATTATAAGCTATATCATCAGAAATTGCTGAAATTTGTGCTTCTATTGATGGATAAGTATTAAAATTGATCATACCTTTAAAATTTTTAATACCTATTAAATCATCAACTAAATTAAGGTTATCTACTGGTCCATTATGTTTTAATAGTCCCTCTAAAGTTTCAATAGAAAGATTTAACCCACTAAATTTTAAATATTTATTTTCTAAAAACATAATGATTCTCAAAGTTTGTAAGTTATGATCAAATCCTCCATAATCTTCCATACATTCATTTAAAGAATCTTCTCCGGCATGGCCAAATGGTGTATGACCTAAATCATGGGCTAAACTCAAAGTTTCAGCTAAATCCTCATTAAGGTTAAGATATCTAGCAATAGACCTTGCAATTTGAGCAACTTCCATGGAATGAGTTATTCTTGTTCGATAATGATCACCTTCGGTATTAACAAATACTTGAGTTTTATGCTTAAGTCTTCTGAATGAAGCACTATGGATAATACGATCTCTGTCTCTTTGAAAAGGAGTTCTGTATTTTGACAAAGATTCTTTAAAAATTCTACCTTTACTTTTAAATAATCCAATCTTTGAGTATTTTTTCATCCTTTAAAATAAAATATTAAGTATTATATTAGTAATACCAGTGATCAATAATGATAAAAGAAATTAAATTTACTGATAAAGCACTAAAACAGATCAATACCCTGTTGTCTAAAAAGAATAAGGGTTCTTTTTTTAGAATCGCTATTAAAGGTGGTGGGTGTTCAGGTTTTCAATATGAATTTACATTTGATGAGGCAAAAGATGAGGATGATCTTAGCTTTGAAAATATACTAATTGATAAAGCTTCTGCTGATCTTTTAAAAGGTTCGGAAGTTGACTATGTTTCAGAATTAATAGGTGAACAATTTAAAATTACTAATCCACAAACAAAATCTTCTTGTGGTTGTGGTGTTTCCTTTTCTCTTTAATGCTCATTTCATCATGGAATGTAAATTCAGTACGTGCTCGAATTGAAAATATCAAAAGTTATCTTTTAAAGTACAAGCCAGATATTTTAATGATGCAGGAAATTAAAACTGAGGATGTAAATTTTCCTTATGATGATTTTTCTTCAATGGATTATGAAAGTCATGTTTTTGGTCAAAAAAGTTATAATGGAGTTGCAATTATTTCAAAAGTAAAACTTAAAAATATTAGAACAGATTTAATTAAAGATAAATTAAAGCAATCAAGAATTATTTCTGCTGAGGTAAGGTATAAGGAGAAAAATATTCAATTAATAAATGTATATACCCCAAATGGCAATCCAGTTGATACTGAAAAGTATGATTATAAAAAAAATTGGATGGATCAATTAATCAAGCAACTAAAAACATTATCTAAAAAAAATTCTAATATAATTCTTGCAGGTGATTTTAACGTAATACCAGCTGCTGAAGATGTTTATAATGTAAAAAATTTTGAAGATGATGCTCTTTATAGACTAGAGATAAGAAAAAAATTTAGAGAAATGCTCAATTTAGGATTTGGTGATGTTTACAGACATTTTAATGAAACTAAAGAAGGTTATACCTATTGGGATTATATGAGAGGAGCTTGGCAAAAAAATAGTGGAATGAGAATAGATCATTTTCTAGCTTCAAACTCTTTAATTGATCAAATTAAGTCTATAAATATTAATAAAGATCCTAGAGGAAGAGAAAAACCTTCTGACCACACTCCAATTGAAATTAAATTAACTTAAAGATTTTATTTTATTAACTAATTCCTCGTTAATATTACGTGGACCTTTATCAAGTCTATTTTTGTGTCGTCTTTCCCCAGGTAATCTTACTTCACCCATTGATTTCATTTTATCAAAAAATTCATCTGCGTGTTTTTGCCAATCGGTTCCTGCAGTTTTATCTGGGGAGATAGCAAGAATAAATTCACCTCCACTTGGTGGACCACCATCATTATTATCTTTAGCCGCTGTTTCAAAACTAAAATTATCACCAACTAATGCACCAGCCATTAATTCAACCATCATAGCAATTGCTGAACCTTTATAACCACCAAAAGGAAGTAATACACCACCATCAGCTATAGCACCTGGGTCTGTAGTTTCTTTGCCATCTTTAGTCAATCCTGTTCCAAGAGGTACCTTGTACCCTTCTCTTTTAGCAACTTGAACTTCGCCCATTGCCATAGATGCTGTTGCCATATCATAAACAACAGGAGTTTTTCCAGGTCTTGGCCATGCAAATGAAATTGGATTTGTTCCAAACAAAGGTTTAATAGCACCCGCAGGAGCCACAGCAGGCTTATAAGATGTGCAAGCGAAGGCAACTAAACCTTTTTCTGCTAATTTTTCTGTCTCAGGCCACATCGCAGCCATATGATGTGAATTATTTATAGCCAGTACTGCTACACCATTTTCTTTTGCAGCCTTAGTTAATTCTGGCAAACCTTTGTTTAAAACGACCGGAGCTAAACAATTATTACCTTGAACTTTAATTACTGATGGTGAAATCTTTTTAACTTCTGGTTTTCCTTTACCATTAATTTTTCCACTTTTTAAACCACTTACATATGCTGGTAATCTAAATAAACCATGGGATAAGGATCCATCTCGCTCTGCATTTGTAATTAAATCAGAAAGGATTGACGCTGTTTCATCATCGCATCCATTAGCTAATAAAGTCTTTTTAGCTAAATCAAAAATCTCATCTAGTGTAAGGGAAACCGTACTCATCCCATTATTAGATATTATTTATGACTAAAGATCAATTTCTAATTAACAACCTTTAAACGATTTAGACATATTGCCAATTAAGTCAAAATAAAGATCTTTACCTGGATCAAGTGTAGCTCCTAGTGGATCTATAACTCCCGTTGCAACATTAGTATCTTTTGCTACAGCTTTTATAATATCAGGATTAAATTGTGGCTCTGAAAATATACAGCTTACATTGTCATGCTCAATTACTTCTCTGATTTCAGCTAATTGTTCAGCACCAGGCATTACGTCTGTATTTACTGTAAATGCACCTAAAATATTAATACCAAATCTTTCTTCAAAGTATTGATAAGCATCATGAAAAACAATTGATTTAAAATCTTTATTTAATTCAGATTTTACTTTTTTAGTAAGTTTATCTAAGTCTTTATGTGCTTTTTTTAAGTTTTCTTTATATTTAGCTTCATTTTTTTGATCATTCTCAATCAAATGTTCTGCCATTTCACTTAAAATTACTTTTGCATTCATTGGATCTAACCAAATATGTGGGTCGTACTCGCCGTGAGCGTGTCCTTCATGACCGTGATCATCATGGTCGTCCTCTTTATGACCTTCTTTATCGTGGTCGTGATCATCATGGTCATCCTCTTTATGGCCTTCTTTATCGTGGTCGTGATCATCTTCTTTTTTAGCATGATCATCGTGTCCATGATCATCATGTTCATCAAATATATTTCTTTCTCTGAATTTTAATTTCGTTAATCCTTTTATTTCTAATAATTCAATCTTTTCGGCTTTTTTAGCTATTGAACCTAATGGTTTTTCTAAAAAATTTTCTAAATCTTCACCAACCCAAAAAATTAAGTCAGCTTCTTGTAACATTTTTGCATGTGAAGGTTTCAAGGCAAATCCGTGTGGTGATGCATATCCATCAACTATTAAATCTGGTTTTCCAACCCCGTCCATTAAATAGCTTGCTAATGAGTGTATTGGTTTAATTGATGCTACAACTTTCGTTTCAGCATTAGCTGATGAAAAAGAAGTCAATAATGATAAAATCGATAAGATTACTGGTATTTTTTTTAGATTATTCATAATTTAAATATTTTGCAGTTGTTATAATATAACATTGTGTAATAATATAACATTAATATAAGTCAAGTAATAAAATGAGCTCTAATAATAACGTTTTGGTAAAAATGAATAATGCTGGATATCGTCATAATGATAAATGGCTAGTTCAGGGTGTATCTTTAAGTGTTGAAAAAGGAAAAATAGTAACTCTTATTGGACCAAATGGATCTGGTAAAAGTACAACTGCCAAAATTGCTTTAGGTATTTTAAAAAAAATTGATGGTTCAGTTGAAAAATATACAAATAAAATTGGTTATGTACCTCAAAAAATTTCTATAGACTGGACATTGCCTCTTCGTGTTTACGATTTCATGATATTAACTGAAAATTTAGATGAAAAGACTATTGATGAAGCTTTATCTTTAACTGGCGTTATACATTTAAAAGATAAAAGTTTAGGGAACTTATCTGGTGGTGAATTTCAAAGGGTTTTATTAGCAAGGGCTATTTCTAAAAAACCAGAGTTATTAGTACTAGATGAACCAGTTCAAGGTGTAGATTTTACAGGAGAAATAGCTTTGTATGAATTGATAAAGAAAATATCTGATGAATTGAATTGTGGAATTTTGTTAATCTCCCATGATCTACATACAGTAATGAGTGCTACTGATCATGTTGTTTGTTTAAATGGTCATGTATGTTGTTCTGGAACACCTATTGATGTAGCAAAGAACACTGAATACAAAGCTTTATTTGGTGAACAAGCTTCTCAAATACTTACAAGATATGAACATAAACATGATCATGTCCATACTATCGAAGGTAAAATAAAGAAAAATTAAATGTTTGATGATTTTTTTATAAGAGCACTTGTTGCAGGACTTGGTGTTGCGTTTGTTACAGGACCTCTTGGTTGTTTTGTAGTTTGGAGAAGATTATCTTATTTTGGTGATACACTAGCTCACTCAGCTTTACTGGGTGTGACTATTGCATATTCATTAGAATTTAATATTGCTTTATCTGTATTTATAATTTCATCTTTAATAGCATTAATTTTAGTTCAACTCCAAAATAGAACCAATCTACCAGGTGATGCTTTGCTTGGTCTTTTAGCACACTCTTCACTAGCGGTTGGACTTGTTGTTATTGGTTTTTTAACATTTATTAGGTTTGATGTGATGGGATTATTATTTGGAGATATCCTGGCTGTAACAGTCGATGATTTATATATTATATGGATTGGTGGAGCATTAATTTTATTAGTGTTAAAATTAATATGGAAAGGATTATTTGCATCAACAGTTAATTACGAATTAGCTGAAGCAGAAGGTTTAAATCCTGATAGAGCAAAAGCTATTTTCACAATATTAATGGCAGCCATAATTGCTATATCAATCAAAATGGTTGGATTATTGTTGATTACTGGAATGTTAATCATACCAGCAGCAATGGCACGAAATATTTCAGACAGCCCACAAAAAATGATAATTTATTCAATCATTGGAGGATTATTATCAGTTATAATAGGATTATTTTCTTCATTAGAATTTAATACTCCCTCTGGACCTTCAATTATAGCTGCTGCTTTATTTTTATTTGTGATTTCATTATTTAAAATAAAACAAACGATTAAATTGAAAAACTAATGGAGAATCAGTAGGATGAGTAAAATGCATAAAGAACATACTCTTACAAAAAATCAGCAAATTATTTTTGATTTAATTGATAAATCTCCTGAACCAATGAAAGCTTATTCAATACTTTTTAGCGTTCAAAAAAAAGGTATCAATGCCCCATTACAAGTTTATCGGGCACTAGATAAATTAGTTGAAATAGGAAAAATTCATAAAATTGAAAGTAGAAATGCTTTTATTGCGTGTCACAATTCAAGCTGTCAGGTAGCTAAAGCTACTGCGTTTTCAATCTGTGAGATTTGTGAAAAAGTAACGGAAATTAGTAGCACAGGTCTCTCCAAATACTTAACTAATTTCAAAGACAAAGATGGTATGAAATATAGTAAATACAATCTTGAGTTTTTTGGTTCATGCAAAAAGTGCACACCTAAATAAAGTTTAATCATTAATGATATTTTTTTCTTTAAAGATTGTACTAGCTGCAATAATAATAGCTTTTGCTAGCTGGCTTTCAGGACAAAATCCAAAACTTGCAGGTTTTATTATTGCTTTACCCCTAGTATCGCTAATAGCTATAGCTTTTTCTTATTATGAGCACAATGATGTGGAAAAGACAATTCTTTTTACTAAGAGCATACTAGTTGCAGTACCTGTTAGTTATTTATTTTTTTTACCCTTCTTCTTTGCAAAATCATTAAA
>CABYDK010000005.1 GCA_902517735.1 uncultured Pelagibacteraceae bacterium | reverse complement strand
AAGTTGTAGTTTTTTATCGAGAGATCCTTCAACAGGTGTAAAATCATTAGACATAAATTCTTTTCTTTAAAAACAAAAGCAGCCGGTTAAACCGGCCGCTTTTATTATTATAATCAACTTTTCTAGTATTAAATACTAAAAGTTTCGAGGTAAATATCCCCATTTTTGCCAAACATCGTACTCTTTCATGAATGCTTGTTGAGAAGCCCATACTTTAGCAAAGTCAGCATCTTTAGCAGATTCTTCTTTCATTACTCTAGCACTTACTTTTTGTAGTTCTCTCAATACACTATCAGGCAATCTAGCAGCTGTTACACCTTTACCTGGGAAGCTTTGAATTTGCTTACCTTGTAAAAATTCACCAGTTGTAATTGCTCTCATAGCTGCTGCTGTACAAGCCATTTCGAATAAAGCTTGGTCAGCTGCACCCATTTTTTTCCATAAATCTAAATTGATCATGAAATGAGTTGAAGTTGATACTTGGTGCCAACCTGGAAATAGGTTGAACTTAGTGATTTTATGAAAACCTAAAACCTCATCAATAGCAGGCATAGAATATTCTGTTGCATCTAAAGTTCCTTTTTCTAAAGCAGCAAAAATTTCTCCACCAGCCATTAAAGTAGCTGAAGCTCCTATTTCATTTAAAACCATTCCTCCTAAACCCGAGAAACGAATTTTTAAACCTTTAAGATCTGCTAGGCTAGTTATAGGATTTCTATACCAACCAGCTGTTTCAGGTCCAATTGTACTACACAACAAAACTTGAATATTTTGTTTGTTGTATATTTCATTAGCTAACTTAGCGCCTTCTCCTTCAAACCACCAAGCTGCATATTCCCATGGTTCCATACCAAATGGTACAGCTGCAAATAATACTGCTGCTGGAATTCTTCCTTGGTCATATGCCATATAATTATAAGCTGCTGGCAGGTCACCTTTACTTATTGAAGGTGAGATTTCTAATGGTGGAAGTATTTTTCCAGGCTCGTAAACCTTTAATTTAATTCTACCATCAGTCGCTTTGTCTAATGTGTCTGATAAACGCGCAACAGGATCTCCTAATGCAGGCCAACCAGTATTAAAAGTAGATTGTACTTTCCATCTAATTTTTTCTGCTGCAGTAACTTGCTGTAATGAAAAAGTTATCATTAAAGCAAATACAGCAAAAAAACTAACAGATGTTTTTATTAGTTTTTTCATTTTCCCCTCTCTGTTTTGAGTCGTTTTAAAATTCAAAGAACATTCCCAACTCATTTTAGAATGCTCTCCATGCTTTCCCGTAAAGATCAACCATCTCATTTACAGTAGGCACTCTCGGATTGAGGTTAGGCGCACCTGAAACTTCGGCATCAGTTGCCATATTTTCTAACTCTTCCTCAAAATTTTTTTCATCAATTCCAAACATTTTCATAGATGGAACATCAAAATCATTATTTATTTTATAAAGCCCTTTTATTAATTTTTCACAGGCAATATCATCATCATCGCTTGATAATGCAAAATTTCCTGCTCTACTACAATCTGCATATCTACTTTTTGCATAATCAATTGAAAATTCAGTTATAGTAGGTAACAACATTGCATTGCTTAAACCATGAGGAACCTTAAAATTACTACCTAGCGGTCTACTCATTCCGTGAACTAAGCAAATTGAAGCATTTGAAAAGGCCAAACCTCCCAATGTTGCTGCTAGCATAAGACCTTCTCTAGCTTTTAAATTTTTTGGATCTTTATCAACTGCATAGATGTTTTCTTGAACAAGTCTTATCGTATCTAATGCCATTCTATCAGAAAACATGGTAGCTTTTTTACTTACATAAGCTTCAATACCGTGTGTTAATGTATCAATAGCACTATCTATAGTTAGTCTTCTAGGCTTTGAAAGTGTCAATTCGTAATCTACAATTGAAACAATAGGAACAAATCCTTCTCCTCTGCAAGAAATTTTTTCAAGATTATTACTTTTTGTATCAATAATCACGGCATGGTGAGTAACTTCAGAGCCGGTACCAGCTGTGGTTGGAATGGCAATTATTGGAAGTCCTTTTTTATCAAATGTAGATGGAGGTTTATAATCTTGAATGTTCTTACTATATTGAGAAAGTACAGCTATTGCTTTAGCAGTATCTATTGGACTTCCTCCACCAAATCCTATTACAGCATCATTTTTATTTTTTTTTAAAATTTCAATACCATTTAGAACAACTACATCAGTAGGATCAGGTATTGTGTCCTCAAAAACACTTGATTTAAATCCAGCTTTTGAAAGTATTTCCTGAAGCCTTTTTACGTAACCAAACTTTACCATTTGCTTATCAGTGACAATTAAAGGAGATTTTACAGAACCAATTATATCTAAAATTTCTGGAAGCTGATTTAGACTACCTTTGCCAATCTGCATATACCTTGGCACACAAACTCGAACATTGTCTCTTTTGATCAAGTTATATCCTCCTTTATATTAATATCTCAATCTAAGCTTATGTAAATTAAGGAGTCAACAGCATATAATCTTTAATTGATAATATTTTTCTCATTTAAGGAATACATATTGCAATCAAAAAAAACCTGTTATAGTTTTATTTATAAAATAAAATTTAATGAAAACTATTAGCCATTTTATTGACGGAAAGATTTATAGTGATAGCAAATCTAGAAAAGGTCCAATATTTAACCCAGCAATTGGTGAACAAATCGCAGAAGTTGAATTAGGAAGTAAAGCTACTGTAGAAAAAGCTATAGAAAGTTCATCCAAAGCATTTATAACTTGGTCTAAAACCACTCCAATTAATAGAGCTAGAATTTTATCAAAATATAAAGATCTTCTTATAAAAAATATGGATGAACTGGCCGTAATGGTTTCTGAACAACATGGAAAAACTATTGCTGATGCAAAGGGTTCTATCCAAAGAGGAATAGAAGTAGTTGAATATGCAACTGGTATTACTGATTCTTTAAAGGGTGATCATTCAACAAGTGTTGGAACAAATGTTGACTCTCACACGCTAAGACAGCCTCTTGGGGTTTGCGCTGGAATTACACCATTTAATTTTCCAGCTATGGTTCCTATGTGGATGTATCCAGTTTCAATAGCTTGCGGAAATACATTTGTTTTAAAACCTTCAGAAAAAGATCCAAGCTGTCCAATGAGACTAGCTGAAATAGCAATAGAAGCGGGTCTGCCTGCTGGAGTTTTAAATGTTGTAAATGGTGATAAAGAGGCTGTAGATACATTGCTTGAAAATAAAACAGTTCAAGCAATTAGTTTCGTTGGCTCTACCCCGATTGCTGAATATGTTTATCACACAGGTACAAAAAATAATAAAAGAGTACAAGCACTAGGGGGTGCAAAAAATCATATGGTTATAATGCCTGATGCAGACATAAATAAAACAACTGATGCAATAATAGGATCTGCTTTTGGATCAGCAGGAGAGAGATGTATGGCTATTTCAGTAGCAGTCTGCGTAGGTAAAAAAACAAAAGAGAAAATAAAAACAAAACTATTAGAAGAAACTGCTAAACTAAATGTTGGTCCTTATACAGATGAAAAAAGTGATTTTGGTCCACTAAATAATAAAGCTCATTTTGAAAAAGTTTTAGGGTACATAGATACTGGTGAGAAAGAAGGTGCAAAATTGTTGAGTGATGGAAGAAATTTTAAAAAACAAGGATATGAAAATGGTTATTTTGTAGGACCAACAATCTTTGATGAAGTTAAGCCTGAGATGAGAATTTATAAAGAAGAAATCTTTGGACCTGTATTGAGTATGATGACTACTGAAACTTATGAGGAGGCTCTAAATCTAGTCAATGACCACGAACTTGGGAATGGAGCTGCAGTTTTTACAAAAAGTGGAAATATTGCAAAACATTTCACTGAAAATGCTAAAATTGGAATGATAGGAGTAAACGTACCTATTCCTGTACCTGTTGCATATCATAGTTTTGGTGGTTGGAAACGATCCTTATTTGGAGACCACTCAATGCACGGCCCTGAAGGTGTAAGATTTTATACAAAGCTTAAAACTGCAACTGTAACATGGGTAGAGGATAATGCAGGACCTGAATTCACAATTCCAGTTTTGTCTTAGGGTTTTTATTTTAAAATCCAACTTAAAATGACTGATATAAACAGCAGAACATCTCCAAGGAGGATATTAAATATACTTGAAGAAATTATAATTGACCCTGACAACTTCACTGCAAAAAAAATTTCTCATAAATTAAAGATCCCTCTACCCACAATTTATCGACATATTGAAACTTTATGTGAAGAAAAATACTTAGTAGCTAGTAGTTCAAAAAAATATTTACCAGGACCAAAAATAAGAAATTTAATTCTTAAAAGTTTACCTTATGAACCAAACTTTACTTTGAGAAGATCATACTTAAGAAAATTAACTAATGATATTAAAGAAACGGTTAGTCTTTCTGTACCCATTGGAACTAAACTTATTTATTTTGATAGAATAGAATTCCATTGGCCAATGCAATTAAATTTAGAAGCAGGAGATCATCTTCCTTTACATGCTTCTGCATCAGGAAAATTATATCTATCCTCAATAAATGAGGAAAATGTGATACAAATATTTAAAAATATCAAGACACCTAAAACTGCTAAAAATACGATAACAGATATTTCACAGTTTAAAAAAGAATTAAAAAGAATTAAAAATCAAGGTTATGCTTATGATGATGAAGAATGGTTTAATGGGATGGTTGGTTTGTCAGTTCCAATTTTTAATTCTAAAAATGAATTATGTTTTTGTTTATCAACTCATACTGCAAAAAGTAGAAAAGATATAAATGATTTAAAAAAAATTTTATCCACTATGTTAACTTCTGCAAATAATTTAAAAAAAGTATTATTTAAAAGTTAGCAGTCGCCAACATCTTTTTAATTTCAGCAATTGCTTTTGCTGGATTCAATCCTTTAGGGCACGCACTGGTACAATTTAAAATAGTGTGACATCGATAAAGTTTTAATTCATCAGCTACTTTCTTCAATCTAGCTTTTCTTTCATCATCCCTGCTATCTACAATCCACCTATAAGCTTGAAGTAAAACCGCAGGTCCTAAATATTTATCGCCATTCCACCAATAACTTGGGCAAGATGTTGAACAACATGCACACATTATACATTCATAGGCTCCATCAAGTTTAGCTCTATCTTCTTTTGATTGATAAATTTCAGTAGTTTCTGTTTTAGAATTTGATTTCAACCAAGGTTCAATAGATTGATATTGTTTATACAAACCATCTAAGTCACCTATCAAATCTCTTTTAACTTTAAGATGCGGTAATGGATAAATATCTATATCACCATCTATTTCAGAGTGAGGTGTAGTACATGCTAATCCATTTTTTCCACCTATATTCATTGCGCACGATCCACAAACACCATGAGCACATGAACGCCTATAAGCTAGTGTTGGATCTATTTCATTTTTAATCTTATTTAAAATATCCAAAACTTTAGATGGACAATTGTTCATATCAACTTCGTATGTGTCTATCCTGGGATTTTCTTTTGTTGATGGATTCCATCTATAAACATTAACCTTCCTAATATTATTAGATCCTGTCTTGTCTCTAAAATAATTACCTCTTTTAACTTTAGAATTTTCAGGTAAATTCAACTTTACCATTAATATACTCTTTCCTGAGGTGGAAAATATTGTACTTCATTTGTAAGTGTGGATTTATGAACAGGTCTATATGTAATCTTAGTATTTTTTCCATCTGACCAAGATAATGTATGTTGCATAAATTTTTCGTCATCACGTTTAGGATAATCCTCTCTTGCATGAGCACCTCTACTCTCTTTTCTATTGTATGCAGAGTCGACTGTTACGACTGCTTGTCTTATAAGATTATCAAACTCTAATGTTTCAACTAAATCTGTATTAAACACCAATGATTTATCTTTAACTGAAATGGAATCTATCCCATCGTAAGTTTTCTTTATTTCTGCAACACCTTCCTTTAAAGTTTCTTCTGTTCTAAAAACTGCACATTTTGATTGCATAGTTTTTTGCATCGATAATCTTAATTCTGCAGTGCTATTTTCACCACTAGCATTTCTTAATTTATCAAATCTATCTAAACATTTTTGTGTTTCCGACTCTCCTATTTCTTCATGAGGGGTCCCTGGTTTAACTAATTCAGCTGCTCTTTTTGCTGCAGCCCTGCCAAAAACGACTAGATCGATTAACGAATTTGAGCCTAATCTATTGGCTCCATGCACAGATACACATGCTGCTTCTCCTATTGCCATTAAACCTGGAACAGTTTTATCAGATCCATTTGTTGTTAGAACTTCAGCTTTATAATTAGTTGGAATTCCTCCCATATTATAATGAACGGTAGGCACTACAGGGATTGGTTCTTTTGTAATATCCACATTTGCAAATAATCTTGCTGCATCTGTTATTCCTGGTAATCTGCTTTCGATAATTTCTTTATCTAAATGACTTAGGTTTAAGTGAACATGATCTCCATCTTTTCCAACACCTCTGCCTTCATTAATTTCTAATGACATAGATCGACTAACCACATCTCTTGAAGCTAAATCTTTTGCTTTAGGTGCATATCTCTCCATAAATCGTTCACCTTTTGAATTCGTTAAATAACCACCTTCTCCTCTTGCACCCTCTGTAATTAAAGTTCCATGACCATAAATTCCAGTTGGGTGAAATTGAACAAACTCCATATCCTGTAGAGGTAATCCCGCTCTTAATACCATTGCGTTTCCATCTCCTGTACAAGTATGAGCTGAGGTAGCTGAGTAATAAACTTTACCATAGCCTCCAGTCGCAATGATTACAGAATGTGCTCTGAATCTGTGAATTGTTCCATCATTTAAATTCCATGCTATCAATCCTTTACATTCACCATTTTTCATTAATAAATCTAAAGCAAAATATTCAATAAAAAATTCGGTATTATGTTTTAAAGCCTGACCATAGAGTGTATGTAAAATTGCATGGCCTGTTCTATCAGCTGCAGCACAAGTTCTTTGTACAATTCCATTACCATAATTTTTAGTCATACCTCCAAATGGTCTTTGATATATTTTACCATCTTCAGTTCTACTAAATGGAACTCCATATTTTTCTAATTCAATTACAGCTTTTGGGGCTTCTTTACATAAGTATTCAATACTATCTTGATCGCCGAGCCAATCAGCTCCTTTAACTGTATCATACATATGCCATCGCCAATCATCTTCTCCCATATTTCCCAAAGCTGCCGAGATTCCACCTTGAGCAGCTGAAGTGTGGCTCCTAGTTGGAAATACTTTTGAAATACAAGCTGTCTTTAATCCAGCTTCACTAAGGCCCACTGCTGCTCTTAAACCTGAACCTCCAGCTCCTAAGACTACAACGTCATATTCATGATCAATTATTTTATAAGAATTCATAAGTTAGGTATCAATATAATTGTAATTAATGGAATTACCACAGCTGAAGCGTATAAAAGTTTATTTGCGACATTTTTGATTTTATTATTCTTTATATAATCTTCAAAAATCTCAGTTATGCTTAATGCTGAAAAGAAATATGCATTAATAATAAAGATAATAAATAGAAATTTTGAAAACGAATTAGCAAAAAAGTCTACAACATTAATATACTCTTTATCATAAATTTTGATAAAATTAATAATAAACCATAACATTAGTGGAATTAATATCGCACTACTTATTTTAAGAAAAATCCATTTTTTTGTAGCATTAATCATCTTAAATATAACTTTTTCCTAGTAAGTATAAAACAACAGTTAAAATTATTGATCCAAAAATAACTATCAAACCAGTTATTCTTGATGTTTTAATTTGAAATCCATATCCAAGATCCATTATCAAATGTCTAAGTTCACTTAAAATTTGAAAAGAAAAAGACCATGTAAAGCCTAAAATAATAAATTTTCCTAAAAAAGATCTTAAAAATAAATTCATGGCGTCGTAATTATTTTCACTTAAAGAAATTATACAGATCCATAAACAAATTAAAGTAATAGCAATAATATTAATGATACCCGTGATTCTATGTGAAATAGACACTAAAGATGAAATATGCCATTTATAAATTTGGATATGTGGAGATAAGGGTTCTTTATTTTCCATAAAAATTATTTTTAATTAAAGTTTCAGCTATTTCTACTGCATTCAATGCAGCACCTCTTAAAAGATTATCTGAAACAATCCACAGATTTAATCCATTTAATATTGTTTTGTCCTCTCTTATCCTCGATATAAATGTCTCATCTTTCCCCTCTGCTTCTAGTGGAGTTGAATATCCGCCATCAATTCTCTTATCAATAACTTTACAACCCTCAAATTTATCTAAAGCCTCTCTAACTTTTTCAATAGTGAAAGGTTTTTCAAATTCCAAATTAACAGACTCTGAATGAGAAACAAATATCGGTAATCTCACACATGTAGCTGTTAAATCGATTTTATCATCTAAAATTTTTTTAGTTTCATTGATCATTTTTAATTCTTCTTTTGTGTAACCATCACTTGAAAATTCGTCTATGTGCGGAATTGCATTAAAAGCTATTTGTTTTGTAAAATTTTTTGATTTAATAGCTTTACCTTCTAAAAATAATTTAGTTTGTTCTGTTAATTCATCCATAGGTAATTTTCCACCTCCGGAAACTGATTGGTATGTTGAAACGACTGCTCTTTTAATAGTAAATAAATCATGTAATGGTTTTAAGGTAATTACTAGTTGAGCTGTCGAACAATTAGGATTTGCAATGATATTTTTTTTAATATCTTTTAATTCTTCAGAGTTTACTTGAGGTACTATAAGAGGTACTTCTGGGTCCATTCTAAAAAAACTAGAATTATCAATTACTAAACATTTTGAAGCTGCTTTTTCTGCAAAATTTTCAGAAATTTTGCTTCCAGCTGCAAAGAAAGCAATTTTTACTTTTGAAAAATCAAATTTTTTTAAATCTAAAACTTCAATTTCTTTTCCTTTAAATCTAACTTTATTTCCTTCACTTCTGGCTGAAGCAACCAAATATAAATCATCTATATAAAGATCTTTTTTTTCAAGAACCTCTAAAGTTTTTCTTCCGACATTTCCTGTTGCCCCTACAATTGCAATATTCATGATGTAATTTTATACTAGATGAAAGGTAATTCGCAAATTGTTCCTACAAATATTTTTTCATTAATATCTATCTTAAATTGAGTTTTTTTATCCCAATAAGGTTTATTGATCATAGCGATGCCTATAATTTTTTTAAAAGACGGGGAATAAGTGGCTGATCTAACGTATCCTACAATATTATTATCATCATCTAGTAATGTCTTTTCACAATACATATCAATTTTATTGTGATCTATTTTAACACCCATTAATCTTTTATTTATTCCGACATTCTTAATTTTTTTTAGATTTTCTTTTCCTAAATAATTAACTTCGCTATCTAAATTAATAAATTTATCAAAATTTGCTTCAAAAGGATTATCTCTATTATCAAAATCATTCCCATAAGATAATAGAGCTGACTCGATTCTCTCGATTAAATTTGGACACCCTGCTTTAACATTAAATTCTGCTCCATATTCAAATAGATAATCATATAAATCTTGGCCAGCTAAATTATCCTCTACATAAATTTCAAAACCACCTTGTTTTGACCAGCCAGATCTAGCGATAAAATATTTTTTTCCTTTAAAATTATAGTATTTAAAATTAAAAAATTTTAAGTCTCTTATTTCTTCACCAAATAATTTAGACATCAAATCATCTGATAATGGTCCTTGTACTGCAAGGATGTTTACATTCGGTTCATGAATTTCAACCTCCAATTTTTTTCCTGCAGCAAGTCCTTTTGCAAAAAAAATTACATCTGCATCAGCTATTGATAACCACCATTTATCTTCTGCTAGTTTATTTATTATAGGATCATTAACTAATAAACCATCTTGATCTATTAATGGTGCATAATAACATCTTCCTACTTTTGATTTAGATAAATCTCTGCAAGTCATCAGTTGAACCAATTTTGCTGAGTCTTTACCTTTAATCTCAACTTGTCTTTCTGCTGCAACATCCCAAACTTGTACAAACTTTTTTAAATGATGATAATCTGACTCAAGAGATTTAAATGTAGCTGGAAGAAGCATATGATTATAAACAGTATAACTACTCACGCCATGAGCCTCTATCCTATCAGTGTAAGGAGTGCTTCTTAATCTTCTTGACTTAACAATTGGAAAATTTTTCATTTTTTTAAAAATTCTAAGACCTTTTCTCTCATTTCAAATGCTTTTTCAATCATTATCATGTGACCACATTCATCAATGATGTGAGCTTCTGAATTCCTTAACAAATTTGAAAATTTTTTTCCTGCTTCCAAATTAACCATTTTATCTAATTCCCCGAAAATTAATAATGACGGAAAGTTAATTGCTTTAGCGGCTTTAGAACCATTTAAGTAACTATTACAGGCATTCAAATCAACTGCTAATATTTCACTTATATCTCTTGGTGATTGAATTATTTTTTCAACTGGATTCCCACCAATAAATTTTTTTGAACCTTCATAGCCCCATTTCATCATCAATTTAACTGCATCTGAATCGCCATTTTGTGCAAGCCTTATCAAGTCAGGATGGACAGCCATCTTATCTGATCCTCCAATAAAAACTAATTTTTCTAATCTACTTTTATATTTGTAAGCATATTCAAGAATTTCAAGGCACCCTTGAGAATGACCCACCAAAGTTAAATTCTTTAATTCTAATTTTTTAAATACTTCTTCCAACCAATCAGCAATTTTTTCGATGCTGTCCAAACAAGGACCATCTGAATTACCATGTCCAGGCAGATCTACTGATAATACATTAAAATCTTTGTTTGAAAAAAATTGTTCCGTTAAGGACCAAATAATATGTGAAAGACCACTTCCATGCAAAAATACAATGGTTTGTTTATTATTATCTATACCTTGGCCAGCATCAGATACATGTATACTTTTATTTTCTAATTGGATTATCAATTATTTACCTAAAATTTTTTTCTCAACTCAAATTTTTGAATTTTACCTGTTGAAGTTTTGGGTAATTCACAAAAGAAAACTTTTTTTGGTACTTTAAATCCAGCAAGAGTTTCTTTGCAAAAACTGATTAATTCTTTCTCTGTTACAGGTTTATCCTTAACCATTTCAATAAATGCACAAGGTACTTCACCCCATTTTTCGTCTGGTTTAGCAACCACAGCAGCAATAGAAACAGAAGGATGTTTTGCTAGTGTATTTTCTATTTCTATAGAGGATATGTTTTCTCCACCTGAAATAATAATATCTTTAGACCTATCCTGGATTTTAACATACCCATCAGGATGCGTAACAGCTAAATCACCAGAATGAAACCATCCTCCATCCATAGCTTTGTTTGTTGCCTCTTTATCTTTAAAATAACCTTTCATAACTATATTTCCTTTGATCATTATTTCACCAATTGTTTTTCCGTCTTTAGGAACTGCTGTCATTGTCTCTGGATTCATGACTGTTATACCTTCGGTATTAGGATATCTAACACCTTGTCTTGCTTTAATTTCATTTTGTTTTTCCTCATCAAATTCATTCCAAGCATCATTCCATGCACATTGAGTAACATGCCCGTAAGTCTCAGTTAAACCATAGACATGCATAACTTCAAAACCAAGTTCATTCATTTTTTTAAATATAATACTTGGTGGAGGAGCACCAGCAGTTAAAACATAAACCTTATTTTTTAATCTTTTTTTATCACTATCAGGAGCTCCTGTTATCATATTTAAAACTATAGGCGCTCCACCAAAGTGAGTAACATCGTGTTTTTCAATTAATTCAAAAATTTTTTTAATATCTATATTTCTTAAGCAAATAGTTCTTCCATTTAACATAGGAACTGTCCAAGGATAGCCCCAGCCATTACAATGAAACATCGGCACTATAGTTAAAAAATTTAATCTGTTTGGCATATTCCAGGCAACTGCACTTCCTGTGGACATTAAATATGATCCTCGATGATGATATACAACCCCCTTTGGATTTCCAGTTGTTCCTGATGTATAACTTAATGAAATTGCTTGCCATTCATCATCGGGCATTTTCCAATGGTAATTTTCATCTCCAGTATTTAAAAAACTTTCATAATCCATCTCACCAATTTTTTCACACTTTGATTGATCAGCATATTTGTCATTAATATCAATTATAAAAATTTTTCTCTTTAAAATATTCAAGGCTTTTTTTACCTCTAAATGAAGTTGTCTATCTACAACTAAAACCTTGGCTTCACTGTGATTTAAAATATAAGCAATTGTTTTTGCATCTAATCTTATATTAATTGTATTTAAGACTGCACCAGTCATAGGAACTGAATAATGTCCCTCAAAAATTTCAGGGGTATTAAAAGCTAAAAACGAGACAGTATCTCCTTTTCCAATTCCAATTTTATTAAGTGCACTCGCAAACTTTACTGTACGCTTATAAACCTCACTCCATGAATATTTACGGTCCTCATAAATTACTGCTTCATAATTTGGATAAATTTCTTGGGCTCTTTTTAAGAAGGTTAAGGGGGTTAATGGAACAAAATTTGCGCTATTTTTATCTAGGTTAGTATCGTAATGGCTCATCTTAATTAAATTTAAAATTCATTATATTTGAGCTACCAGAGACTGCTGATTTATAATGTTGTTCAGCTCTTGGTAATACCTTGTCAAAATAGAATCTAGCAGTATTTATCTTATCTTTATAAAAAATTTTATTTTCATCATAATTATTAAAACTTACTTCTAAAACTTTTATCCATGCATATCCAATTGAGACATAACCTAAAGTTCTAAGATAATCATTTGCTGCAGCACTTACGTCATCTTTTTCTGATTTTGACTTATCAATTATCCAATCACTAAATTTTTTCAAAGTATCTAAATAACTATTAAAATCATTTATGAATGGTTTAATTTTCTCACTATCTGATTTACATTCAGATTTGATTTGGTCCAAAAATTTATCAATAATAGCACCATTTTTATTTGATAATTTTCTAAAAACTAAATCTGCAGCTTGTACCGAATTTGTACCTTCGTATATTGGGGTAATTCGATTATCTCTATATAGCTGCTCAATACCCTGATCTTTAGTATATCCATAACCTCCATGAATTTGCATAGCATCACTAGTGATTTCCATAGCTAAATCAGTAAACAACGATTTAACTACAGGAGTCATTAAAGAAACATAATCAGCTGCTCCTTGTCGAATTTTATCACTAGGATGATATAAACTAACTTCAGTTTGTTGAGATAACCAAAAACATAATGCTCTTTCACCCTCTATTATTGATTTCATATTTAAAAGAGATCTTCTTATATCAGCATGTTCAATAATACAATCTGCTCCATTTTTAGATTTTGAATTATTTGTTTTTCCTTGCTTTCTCTCTTTTGCATATTGAAGTGAGTTTTGATATGCTATTTCTGAGATACCTAATCCTTGTATACCAACAATAATTCTTTCCAGATTCATCATTGTAAACATAGCGTTTAATCCTTTTTCTTTAGCTCCAATCATATAACCAGTAGCATCGTCAAAGTTTAAAACACATGTGGCTGATCCTTTTATTCCCATTTTAGTCTCGATTGATCCAGTTGATATTCCGTTTCTTGGTCCAACCGTGCCATCTTCTTTAACTACAAACTTTGGGACTAAGAATAAACTTATACCCTTAGTGCCAGTTGGAGAGTCGTTTGCTCTAGCTAAAACTAAATGAATAATATTTTCAGTTAGATCGTGGTCTCCTGATGTAATAAAAATTTTTTGTCCAGAAATTTTATAAGTACCATCTGATTGTTTTTTTGCTTTTGTTTTTAATAACCCTAAATCTGTACCACATACTGGTTCAGTCAAACACATAGTACCACTCCATTTACCTTCAACTATTTTTGGTAAATATTTATTTTTAATTTCATCAGTAGCATGATGATTTATACAATTGTAAGCACCTATGCTTAATTCACTATAAAGTTTAAAAGATAAACTTGCCGATGAAAGCATTTCATCGAAAAAAGCACTTACAGTTTTAGGCATACCTTGACCTCCGTATTTTGGATCACACGATAAAGATGTCCATCCATCTTCAATGTATTTTTGATAAGCTTCTTTATATCCAGGTGGAGTTCTAACAACACCATTTTCTAAAACTGCTGGATTTTCATCTCCAGCCTTTGCAAGTGGTAATATCAAATTTTGATTTATTTTAGCTGCTTCCTCTAAAATATCTTTTACAAGTTCTGGTGTAACTTCTTTGTATTTATCGATTTCATTATAATTTTTATTATCTCTTAATTTTTCAAAGAGAAACATCATATCTTCTACAGGTGCATTATAGATTGGCATTAAATTAGTTTAAATGAATTAATTAACTATTGCAATTTTGAAATAATCGCATCACCCATTTGAGTTGTTGAAACTTCTTTATTGCCTTCTGACATGATATCTTTTGTCCTTAAGCCATCATTAAGAACGTTTTGAACAGCCTTTTCTAATAAATCTGCTTCTTTATCTAAATCAAGTGAATATCTAAGTGCCATAGCAAAACTTAAAATTGTAGCAATTGGATTTGCAAGGCCTTTACCTGCAATATCTGGTGCTGAACCATGAATGGGTTCATACATTGCTCTCATTGTACCATCTTTATTTTTTGCACCTAAAGATGCAGAGGGTAAAAGTCCTAGAGATCCAGTTAACATGGAGGCCTGATCAGACAACATATCTCCAAATAAATTATCTGTAACAATCACATCAAATTGTTTCGGATTTCTTAACAATTGCATTGTACAATTGTCGGCAAGCATATGATTCAATTCTACATCCTTATACTCTTTTTCATGTAAAGATTGAACTTCTTCTCTCCAAAGTTGTCCTGCCTCCATTACATTAGATTTTTCACAAGACGTAACTTTATTTGATCTTTTTTTTGCTAAATCAAAAGCAACTTTCGCTACTCTTATTATTTCGCTGCTCGTATAAGTATGAGTGTTAATTCCTTTTCTTTCACCATTCTCAATTGGTTTAATTCCTCTTGGCTCACCAAAATATATTCCACCTGTAAGTTCTCTTACTATCATTATATCTAGACCTGAAACAATTTCTGGTTTTAAGGTAGAAGCATCAACTAATTGTTTAAAACATATTGCGGGTCTAAGATTTGCAAATAGTTTTAATTCTTTTCTAAGTTTTAATAATGCTCTTTCAGGTTTTTTTGAAAACTCAACATTATCCCATTTTGGTCCGCCAACTGCTCCTAGCATTACTAATTCGCTTTCTAGTGCTTTATAAAATACTTCATCTGTTATGGGAGTACCATGTTTGTCAAAAGAACAACCCCCTGCAAGATCTTCATCTATTTCAAAATCGAGAGATTTTTTATCATTAAACCAATAGATTATTTTTTTTACTTCACCGATAACTTCAGGTCCAATTCCATCACCTGGTAACAATAGAATTTTTCTTTTCTTAACTTTAATCATTAAAAATCCAGGGCTTACTAGCTTTTAAATTATTTTCAAAAGTTTGAATCTTATCGGATTTTTTTAAAGATAAAGCAATATCATCTAATCCCTCTATTAAACATTTTTTTTTAAATGAGTCTATTTTGAAATTAACTTCACTATTACCATAAATAATTTTTTCTTCTTTAAGATCTATTGAAATTTCTTCTTTTCTTTTAGCATATTCTGACAGTTCTTTAATTTTTTCATCATTAAGAATGATGGGTAAAATTCCATTTTTAAAACAATTGTTGTAAAAGATATCAGCAAAACTTGAGCTTATCACACAAGTAATTCCAAAATCTAGTAATGCCCATGGAGCATGTTCTCTTGAAGAACCACAACCAAAATTTTTTCCTGCTATTAAAATTTTTGACTTATTAAATGGATTTTGATTTAAAATAAAATCATTAATTTCACTTCCATTATCATCATATCTCATCTCAAAAAATAAGTTTTTGCCTAGGCCAGTTCTTTTAATAGTTTTTAAAAATTGTTTTGGAATTATCATATCTGTATCAATATTAACAATTGGCAAATAAGCAGGGATACTTTTTAATTTGTTAAATTTTTGCATCTTAATTTTGATACTTTCTAACATCATCAAGATTTCCAGAAATAGCTGCGGCAGCTGCCATACCTGGACTTACTAAATGAGTTCTCCCACCTCTTCCTTGTCTACCCTCAAAATTTCTATTTGATGTAGATGCACATCTTTCTTGGGGTTTCAATTTGTCCGCATTCATAGCTAAACACATAGAACATCCTGGCTCTCTCCATTCAAATCCTGAACTAAGAAAGATTTTGTCTAATCCTTCTTGCTCAGCTTGTTCTTTTACTAAACCTGAACCAGGAACAACCATCGCATGAACATGGGAGGCTATTTTTTTATTTTTTAAAATTTTTGCAGCTTCTCTTAAATCCTCAATTCTTCCATTAGTACAACTTCCTATAAACACTTTATCTATCTTAATATCTTTTGCTGCCATGTTAGGTTTTAGGCCCATATAATTTAAAGACCTCTCTAATGAATTTTTTCTATCTACATCTTTTTCGTTAAGGGGATTTGGAACCTTACCATCTATTGTAATTACATCTTGAGGAGATGTTCCCCATGTAATCATTGGCAAAATTTCTTCTGCCTTAAGATTTATTTCTTTATCAAATTTAGCACCTTCATCTGTTCTTAAATTTTTCCAATATTCCTTAGCTTTATTCCAAGCTTCTCCTTTTGGAGACATTGGTTTGTTTTCTAAATATTTAAATATTTTTTCATCAGGTGCTATTAATCCTGCTCTAGCGCCTCCCTCAATAGTCATGTTGCATATGGTCATTCTTTGTTCAACACTTAAAGACCTAATTAAATCACCTGCGTATTCTATTACACAGCCTGTTCCACCTGCAGTACCAATTTTTCCAATTATTTGAAGAATTACATCTTTAGAGGTAACCCCTAATGGAAGTTTACCATCGACATTTACTCTAAAATTTTTAGCTTTTTTTTGAACTAAAGTTTGGGTTGCTAATACATGTTCTACCTCTGAAGTTCCAATTCCAAATGCTAAAGAACCAAATGCGCCATGTGTTGCTGTATGGCTATCACCACAAACAATTACCGTTCCAGGTTGAGTAAAACCTTGTTCTGGTCCAATTATATGTACTATACCCTGTCTTTTATCTCCCATCCCGAATAATTGAATACCAAATTCTTTACAGTTAGACTCTAAGGTATCAACTTGTATTTTAGACTCCTGATCTGAGATACCTTTTGATCTATCAGTTGTTGGAACATTGTGATCTGCAACTGCAAGTGTTAATTTTGGATGTCTTACTTTTCGATTAGAATTTCTTAATCCTTCAAAAGCTTGGGGACTAGTTACTTCATGAACTAAATGTCTGTCAACAAATAGCAAGGCTGTACCATCATCTTGTTGATCAACCAAGTGGTCATTCCATATTTTATCGTAAAGAGTATTGGGCATTGAAAAAAAAATTATTTTTTTTCTGTTGGGTTATCAAGCTTTTTTTCTACTTTAGTTTCAGCAATAAGTGTCTCTTTTTGAGCAGTATCAGTTTCTTTAACTTTAAGAGTTGTAGGACCTTCTGTTTTAGACTCAATTTCTGTTTCTTGTTTAACTGGCGCTAAGTTTTCCTCATTTACTGTTTCTGGCTTAACATCAATGTCGATACCAATTTTTTTTCTTATTTTCTCTGCTATTCTTGCAGATTTACCAGTTCTATCTCTTAAATAATAAAGTTTTGCTCTTCTTACTTTTCCTGAT
The DNA here is from genome assembly GCA_902517735.1 of uncultured Pelagibacteraceae bacterium. Lineage (GTDB taxonomy): Bacteria > Pseudomonadota > Alphaproteobacteria > Pelagibacterales > Pelagibacteraceae > Pelagibacter. Next base: position 25,473 of record CABYDK010000005.1, on the reverse strand, counting down.
CTGATAACTTTAATTGAGTCAATTACTGTTCCATATAAAGGAAATGTTCTTTCTACACCTTCACCAAAAGAAATTTTTCTTACTGTAAATGATGAGTTCAAATCTCTGCTTTTTTTTGCAATACATACTCCTTCAAAATACTGGATTCTATCTTTTTTACCTTCTGTAATCCTTACACCAACTTTAATTACATCCCCAGGATAGAAATAAGGAATTTTTTTTTCAGATAAAATTTTTTTTACATTATATTGATTTATTTCTTCTATCGTTTTCATTTTATTATTGATCAATTAATTATTCTTATATTTTTGCCATAAATCTGGCCTTCGGTCGCGTGTTATAGCCTCTGATTGTGATAAACGCCAGTCTTTAATTTTGTTGTGATCTCCTGATAAAAGTACCTCTGGCACTGATTTTTTCTCCCAAATCTGGGGTTTAGTATACTGAGGGTATTCCAATAATCCATTTTGGAAACTTTCATCATTAATTGACTTTTCATTTCCAAGCACTCCAGGTAATAATCTAAGAATACTATCTAAAATAACAAAAGCGGCTGTTTCTCCACCTGACAACACAAAGTCGCCAATACTTATTTCTTCAATATTTCTAGTAGATAAGATTCTCTCATCAACGCCTTCAAAATGACCGCAAATTAAAGATATAGATTTTTCTTTAGATAGTTCTAATGCAAATTTTTGATCGAACTTTTTTCCCCTAGGAGATAAATAAAAAATTCTTTCACCTTTAACTTTGTTATTATCTAAAGCATTTGCTAAAATATCAGCTTTCAATACCATTCCTGTCCCTCCTCCATAAGGAGTATCATCTACCGTTTTATGTTTATCAGTTGCTGCATCTCTTATATTGTTGACTTTTAAGCTCCATAATTTTTTTCCCAATGCTTTACCATAAAGACCTTTATTTAATGGTCCAGGAAATACCTCTGGATAAAGTGTAAAAATTTGAGATTTCCACATAACAAATAATAAAACTATTTTCCTTCCTCTTTTTTAGGAGCTTCTGCTTTCGGAGCTGCATCTTTTTTAGGAGCTTCTGCTTTCGGAGCTTCTGCTTTAGGAGCTGCATCTTTTTTAGGAGCTTCCTCTTTATTTTCTTCCTTAGAAACTTCTTTTTTTCTCTCTTTTTTTGGAATTGCTTTTTGAGGATTATTACCATTTACTGGCATAGGCATTAATTTATTTTCACCTAAAATTCTTGCTACTCTTGTTGTTGGTTGAGCACCTTGATCTAACCAGTATTTAATTCTCTCTAATTCTAAACCAATTCTTTCTTTTTTTTCTTTTGGTAATAATGGATTATAAAAACCAACTTTTTCTATAAATCGTCCATCTCTTGCAAAACGACTATCTGCTACCACTACCTTATAAACGGGTCTTTTTTTAGTTCCTCCTCTTGATAACCTTAACTTTAACATTCATTCTCCTTTATTTATTTTAATTGATTAAATAATTCTGGAGGTATCCCTTTATCTGACATACCTTTCAGATTGCCTTTTGACATCTTTTTCATCATTTCAGACATCATTTTAAATTGCTTTAACAATTTATTGATAGTGGCCGGATCAGTTCCAGAGCCATTAGCAATTCTTTTTTTTCTAGAACCATCTATTATTTTTGGATTCTCTCTCTCTTTTTTTGTCATAGATAAAATTATAGCTTCATTTTTTGTAATAACATTCTCGTCTATACCTGCTGCATCCATTTGTGATTTAACTTTAGATACACCTGGCATAAAAGACATTACGCCCTCTATTCCACCCATTTTTTTCATTTGTCGCAATTGAGTTAAGTAATCTTGCATTGAGAATTGTCCTTTTTTTAAATTTTCTTCAGCTTTTTTAATATTTTCTTCACCTAAATCTTGAGCTGCTTTTTCAACAAGAGATACAATATCTCCCATTCCCAAAATTCTATTTGCAATTCTATCTGGGTGAAATGTTTCGAGATTTTCAATTTTTTCACCTATCCCTAAAAATTTAATTGGAACTTGGGAAACAAATTTCATACTCACAGCTGCTCCACCTCTAGCATCACCATCTGCTCTAGTTAAAATTATTCCTGAGAGATTTACAGTATTTTTGAATTCTTTTGCAACAGATGCTGCAACTTGTCCTGTAAGTGAATCTGCAACCAAAAATGTTTCTGCAGGATTTATTGTACTTTCAATTTGTTTGATTTCACTCATCATTTGTAAGTCAATCTGCGTTCTACCCGCAGTATCAAATAATATAATGTCAGCTCCATTTAAATTGGCTGCACTAATTGCTCTTTGACAAATATCAGTTGGTTGTTGGCCTTCAATTATAGGAAGAGTTAAAATATTATTTTGCTCCCCTAAAGATTTAAGTTGTTCTTGAGCGGCTGGCCTATAAATATCTAAGCTGACCATCATGACTTTCTTCTTTTTTATATTTTCTAAATACCTGGCAAGTTTAGCGGTTGTAGTTGTTTTACCAGAACCTTGTAATCCAACTAGCATCATTGGCACCGGTGGAACTGCATTCAGATTAATATCGTTATTTTTTTCACCTAGTAAATTAACTAATTCATCGTAAACGATCTTAACCACCATATCTCCAGGAGATGTTGATCTAATTATTTCTTGTCCTAAAGCTTTTGGCTTAACTTTTTCAATAAATTCTTTGGCAACGTCTAAAGAGACATCTGCTTCAAGAAGGGCTTGTCTAATGTTTCTCAAGCCTTCATCAACTTGTTTTTCATCAAGTGAAGGAGCTTTTTTTATAGAAGAAAAAATTTCTTCAAATTTATTTGTTAAATTTTCGAACATATTTATTACTCACAGCAGTAATCGCACTAGTGGGCGAACCCTCGCTGACTAGTGTCGATCTCTTTGTTTCCAAAGACACCGCAAATTTAACGTTTTTGCGGAAACTGCCACAAAATATAATAGAGGTTCAAAAAGTCAATAAATAAGTTAAATAACTATATATGGACATCAAGGCTTTTAAAATGGATGGATTAGGTAATGATTTTGTAATCATTGATAATAGACAAGAAATTACAGAATTATCAAGAGAACAAATAGTTAAAATTTGTGACAGAAATTTTATTGGATGTGATCAATTAATATTAATTGAAAATGATAATAATACTGATGCTAGTTTAAAGTTTTATAACTCTGATGGTGGAGAATCTGGTGCATGTGGTAATGGTACAAGATGCGTTGCAGATTTAATATCTAAAGAAAAAAATAGCAAAACTATAATTTTAAGTACTCTATCTGGAAATTTAAAATCTGAAATATTAGAAAACAATTTAGTTACAACTGAAATTGGAAATGCAAAAATTAAATGGAATGAAATTCCTCTTTCTAGTGAACTAAATACAAAAAATTTGAATATCAAAATTAACGACCTAGATAACAAAGAACATTTTGGTGGCACAGCTATTAATGTTGGAAACCCACATGTTATTTTTTTTGTAAATGATATTCAAAATTTTGATATTGCAAAAATTGGTCCACAAATTGAAAATAGTAATATGTTTCCAGAAAAGTGTAATGTCACAATTGCTAAAGTAATAAATAAAGATTTAATCAAAATTAAAGTCTGGGAAAGAGGTGCTGGATTGACCAAAGCATGTGGGACTGCAGCATGTGCAACAGCATTTGCAGGTAAGTTAAACGAACTTACTGGTAATAATATAGATATAGAATTTGAAACTGGAAAATTGTCAATTTTTATAGATGAGAAGAATTCAATTCATATGAAAGGTCCTGTTTCAGATATAGAGAAAATTTCAATAAAATTATAATGGGAATATTCGATAAATTTAAAAAAGGTTTTCAAAAAAGTGCTTCTGCATTTTCATCAGGTTTAAAAGAAATAGTTATAAAAAAAGAAATAGATGACGAAAATTTAGACAAAATTGAGGAATTTTTAATCCAATCAGATGTTGGGATTGAAGCTGCATCTGAAATAAAAGAAATAATTTCAAATAAAAAAGTAGATCCAAATAAAGATTTAACAGCAGAAATAAATTTGATTTTAAAAGAATATATTGTTTCATTAATGAAGCCCTTGGAGAATAGTTCTTTTTTTATGAAAAAAGAAAAGCTTAATGCAACTTTAATTTCTGGTGTTAATGGTGTTGGTAAAACAACAAGTATTGGTAAAATTGGTAAAATTTTAAAAACTAATGGAAATAAAGTTATGTTTGCGGCTTCAGATACTTTTCGAGCTGCAGCAATCGAACAATTAGAAAATTGGGCTATTAAAATAGATGTTCAAATAATAAAATCATTGCAAGGATCTGATCCAGCCTCAGTTGCGTATAAAGCCATTGAAGAGGCTATTAATAATAATTTTGATCAAGTCTTAATTGATACAGCTGGAAGACTACAAAATAAAAAAAATTTAATGGAAGAATATAAAAAAATTGCTAATGTGACAAAAAAAATAGACCCTGATGCACCACACGATGTTATTTTAGTTTTAGATGCAACCTCTGGTCAAAATATAATTAATCAAGTAGAGGAGTTTAATAAAATTATTCCAATAACAGGTATCATCATGACTAAGTTAGATGGTACTGCAAAAGGTGGTATTCTCCTTGCATTAGCAAAAAAGTATAAACTTCCAATTATTGCTTTAGGTTTGGGTGAAAAAGAAGATGATCTTCAAATATTTGAAGCTGAAAAATTTGCCAAGGCTTTTACACAAACTAGTTAATTAAATTACTTGATATTAGTGGTTTGTAGAAACTACATTTATAATTATCTTTAAATTCGAAATGGCCACAGTTTTTAGCAAAAGAAGATATGATAAAATCAAATTTACCATTAGTTGAGTACAGTTCTAATTTTTTTTCAACGATATCAAATTTAAAATTAGCATTGAGGCTTTTCACTGCACTAATCATTACTAAAGTTTTATTATCTTTTAAAAGATAATAAGCAAAATCATCTGGAAATACTGGAAAGTCGTATTCTTCTAGATAAAATTTTGCATGGGATGGAAACCACTCGTATGAAATTAATGGAGATGAGATTTTTGTTTTATAATCATAAATATAAAGATCTTTTGGGTAGTCATTAATATAATTTTCAGTTTCTCCTCTAGCTAAAATTGATTTTTCTCTACCCTTAAAATATAAAGCAAAATTTTTATCATGAGAATTCATTTGATCTATATGAAATAAATCATCAGCTAAAAATTGATTTTCTTTTGCAATGGCACTTTTTCCTAGTGAAAAAAGGAAAATGATTAATAAAAATATTCTACTCACATTGAAAAAATTATAGAATAATATTGAATTTTATTTGGTTAGAATATGGCTTAATTTAAACTTTTCAGAAATGATTTAAGTGCTAAAACCAACTTTTCATCATATTCCATCATATGATTGTCGTAATTGGTAAAGTACGAATATTTAGGCTCATTTGCTATCTCATAAATTTTTTTACCCATGAAGAATGGAACTATTTGATCTATTTCTCCATGCATCACTAAAATTGGTGAATTTATATTTTTAATTTTTTTATAATTTTCAAATTTATCTTTAAGTAATAAATTAACTGGAATGTAAGGATAAAATGTCTTTGCAGCGTCTACCATTGAAGTAAATGGTGTTTCTAAAATTATACCTGCATAATTCTTGTTTTGAGCTAAATGAGTGGCTACACCAGTTCCTAGAGACTCTCCATACAAAATTAAATTTTTTTCATCTACCCCTTTTTTAGCTAGCCAATTAATTGCACTTTTGCCATCTTCATAAAGCCCCTGTTCAGAAGGTTTTCCATTATTTCCACTAAAACCTCTCCAAGCTATGATTAAAAAATTAATATTCATATCTTGAAAATGGTTAAGTTTGTGAATTCTATTTTCTAGAGACCCAGCATTACCATGAAAATAAATGAGAGTTTTATATTCCTTAAGATTTTTTTCATGATACCAGCCAAGTAATTCAATATTATCTGAAGTTTTTATTTTAACTTTTTTAATATCTACTGAAATTTTATCACCTGAATAATTATTTTCATTTGGATGATAAAGTAAGCTTCGTTGATAGAAGTATAAAAATACTAAAACAGATAAATACAAGAGGAAGATAATTAAAACTAATTGCAATAAATTCTTCCTAAGTTTTTTTAACATTTTTTTTCTTTGCTAAGTATACGCCAATAAATACCAAAATTGTTCCGATCAAATGATAATTTTCTAATTTTTCTTCAAATAAGAAATAACCATAGATTGCACCATAAATTGTAAAAATATATAAAGTAAACCCAGTTAAAGATGCACCCAGTTTTTTTTGAGCTAATGTGTAAAGTGTAAATGCAATTATTCCTGGAGAAATTGCTGCAAAAATCACCCACATAAAAAATTCTTCGCTAAAAATAGTTTTTTCAAAAAAAATTTCCTCACCAATGTAAAAAGGTAGCAAACTAACTGCTCCAAAAAAAGCAATTAATGTAAATCTTTGAAAAATTTCAAGTTTTGTTTTCCAATAAAATAAATAAATTGAGTATAGTGCCCATCCTATAGCAGCAGCTAACATCCAAAGATCACCTATAGTAAAATTAAGATTTATCAATAAATTAAGATCACCTTTAATAATAATTGCAAAAACTCCAATTAAACAAGATATAAGCCCGACAACTTTTATAATATTGATTTTTTCATTAAAAAAAATACTAGAAATCAAAATTATAAATATTGGTGATGATGTATATATAATTCCCATATTAGTAACAGTAGTAGTTTGGCCTGCTAAAAAAGGAAAAGCTCCACAAATACCACAGCCTGTTGCCCCTAAAAAAAAAAGTTTTTTATATTCCTTTTTCATAGTTTTATAATTTTTTTTTAATGATACATAAGTAAAAGGTAAGAGAATCAAAAAAACTAATGTCCATCTCCAAAATGCTAAAGAAATCGGTGGAACATATTCAACACCGCCTCGAGCTACAACTAAATTTGATGCCATAAAAATAGGTTGGATAAATAAAAGTGAAAGTGCAAAAAGGTTATTAGTTTTAGAACTCAATGATTTACTTTTAAATTATTTATTTTTTATCGAAGAAGGCTTCATAAACCATCATAAAGATTGCGATACCCATCAAAATATAAACAGGCAATACATCAAAAAAACCTATCATTGGTGATCTAGTTAAGGTAGTCGCTAGACCCACTAAAAAAGCGATAGCAAGTAAAGAGCCTAAAAATGTTGTAAACTTTTGCATTTTAATTATTACATTCCTTTTCTAACCAATTAGCAACCCCTAAAAATCTATGGTCATCATAACGATCGCCTATTAGCTGAACTCCTAATGGTAAATTATTTTCACCCTCGAGTAATGGAAGAGAAATACAAGGTGTTCCTAAATAAGACCACACTTTATTAAATTCTGCTGTTCCAGTGCTCTTCAAGCCTTTAGGTGCTACACCAGGACTTGAGGGGGATAACACACCATGGTAGTCCTCAAAGACTTCTTGATAAGACTCATAACTTCTTTTTTTAAAATCAATTGCCTCAGCATATTCTTTTGCTGAATGTTTATTGCCTTTGGCAATAGCAGTTTGCATATATTTTGATAATTTATTCTTATATTTTTTGAAATATACAGCAAAATTATTAGCCAAATCGGTTTCATGAATAATTTGATGATATTTATGAATATCCTTAAAATATGATGGAGTGTCAAATACCTCAATATTTTTAAATGATTTAATAAAATATTCAAAAGACTCTCGTGATTTTTTATCAATTATCTTCCAATAATCTGACTTATAAAAAATAAACTTAGGTTCATATGCTGGACCTTTTTTTGTTTCTTCTAAAATATTTTCAGCTGAATAATAAATAGTTGCTGTATCATGGTGATCTTTTTTAATTAAAACCTTTGCTAATAATGCTACATCTTCAACAGTTCTTCCAAAAATTCCCATATGATCCAACGCATAAGAAGTTCTTAAAACACCATTTCTTGAAATTAGACCATAGGTTGGCTTATATCCTACAACACCACAATAAGAAGCAGGTCTAATAACTGATCCACCTGTTTGTGACCCGATTGAAAGTGGTGCCATAAGAGATGCAACTGAAGCTGCTGAACCACTAGATGAACCACCTGGTGTTCGTGAATAATCATGAGGATTAGTAGTTTTCGGTGGACCAAGATATGCTAATTCTGACGTAGTAGTTTTACCCATTACAATAGCACCAGCAGAATGTAAAAGTTCAACTATTTCAGCGTTTTGAGAATATGATTTACCTTTTCTAATTGGTGTTCCACATTCAGTTGGCATATCTACAGTTCCGATTATATCTTTAATAGCAATAGGAATTCCATGTAATGGACCAACAGGTTTTCCAGATTTCCTATGCTCATCTGCATCAGCAGCTTTCTCTAATAAAACTTTTTTATCAAAATAGGCCCAAGCTTTAATATCTTTTTCAAATTTATTTATTCTTTCAATGTATTTTTCACAAACTTCAACTGAAGCTAGATTTCCCTCTTTAATTTTTGAGACCATCTCCTCAACGCTTAACGAAAATATATCAATCATTTTTTATTAGTCTGCAAATAACACTTCTGGAAGCCACAAGGCAATTCCAGGGAACATATACATTAAAAACATTCCAAAAATAACTATACCCAAAAACGGCATAATGCCTTTAAATATTTCAAGTAACTCAACATTAGTTTTTTGTACTCCTTTAAGATAATAAGCAGACATAGCCATAGGCGGTGTCAAAAAAGAGGTCTGTAAGTTTAAAGCAATTAACATTGCAAAAAAATATGGATTCACGTTGAATATTTCTAATAACGGTAAAAATATCGGCACGAATATAATTAAAATTTCAGTCCATTCTAAAGGCCACCCTAATAGAAAAATTATAATTTGAGTTATTATTAAAAATTGCCATGTCGTTATATTTATTGATGTAAAGAAATGCTCAAATACTTCATGACCTCCTAAATAAGAAAAGACTGAAGAAAAAGTCCATGATCCAATAAACAACCACATAATCATTGCAGTTGTCTTTGCTGTTAAAAAAACAGACTCTTTAAAATTTTGCCATTTAAGAGTTTTATAAAACCAAGATAAGATTAATGCTCCAAAAGCTCCTGCTGCTGCAGCTTCTGCAGGTGTAGCAATTCCGGCTAAAATTGTTCCAAGCACTAACATTATCAAGCCAAATAAGGGCACAAAAGAAACTAAAACTTCTTTCAAAATTTCTGCTCTTGGTGGAATATCTTCAGCTGGTGGTCTTGGTGCTATAGATGGATTTAACCAGGCTCTTGTCACTGCATATGCAATATATAATCCAGCCAACATTAATCCTGGAAAAATTGCTGCAGCAAATAATCTTAAAGGAGATAGTTGAGCAATCACAGAATAAACAATCAACATAATACTTGGTGGAATTAAAATTCCCAAACAACCACCACTACAAATTATTCCTGATGCAAATTTTTTATCATATCCTGCTTTAACCATTGCTGGCCAAGCTAATAAACCCATTAATGTTACCACTGCTCCAATAATTCCTGTTGCAGTGGAAAATAAAGTACATGTTATAAGAGCAGCTACTGCCATTGACGCTGGCAATCTATGAGCTGCTAATCTTATTGCAAAAAATAATTTAGCTACTATTCCTGCTCTCTCAACCAAATATCCCATAAATAAAAAAAGTGGCACAGCTGTGAGCACGTTATTATCCATGACTGTGTAAGTGTTTTTTACAAATAAAGAAAATATTCTATTATCAAAAAGGTGATCCATTAAAACTGGATCGTAATAAGCATAATAGCCAAAACCAATTCCCATAGCCATTAAAGTAAATGCTATAGGGAAGCCTAATAATACCGCAAATAAAAACACACCCATCATTAGAATTGCTACTTCAGGATTCGTAAGACTAAATAACATTGTTCTTATCCTCTGCTTGTGAAGTTCTCATTAAAATTTTATCTGTTTCCTCTGCAACAACCATTCTCGAAGGCCAAATACCAGTCTTTATACAAATTATTGATCTGAATACTTCGCTTACTCCCTGAATAATTAGCATAACCCCTGCTGCAGGGATCATAGATTTAACCATATAAATTTGGATTTGAGCTGGACTGCTCCAGCTAGTCTCTTTAATTTTCCAAGCCTGTGCTGCATACTCGTAACCATAAAAAGCTAAAGCTATAACGCCTGGAAAAAAGAAAATGAAATAAAGCACTAAATCTATCCATGCCTGTGTTTTTTGACTAAATAATCTATAAATTACATCACCCCTTACATGAGCTTCTGTTGCTAAACAATATGCCCCTGACATCATTAATATCGCTCCGTACATTTGCATACTAAAATCAAAATTCCATAATGTAGGAGCATTAAATGCATAAGCCATAACTACTTCATATACTGTTCCTCCCATTAAAATAACAATACACCAAGAAAAAGCCTTACCCATTGAAGTACTTAATGTATCAGCAAATCTAATGTAGGATTCCATAATAATTCATAATTATAGTAAAATTTGGTAAAAAAAAAGGGGGTTTTTAAACCCCCCTTTTTCTAAATCAATTTAAAGTTAATTAAATTTTAACTTTTGCGATTGGACCAAACTCATTTTCATAAGCTAATTTGTAGTTCGGTTGATTCATCAACAGATACTTCATTGTTCTCTTAGCGTATGCTTTTTGAGATGCGATAATTTTCTTAAAGAAAGGATCTTTCTTAGAGAAATCACCAACAATTTTATCCCAGCCTTTTAGCTGTTCAGCTAAAATTGCATCAGATGTTTGGTAAACATTTACCTTATGCTCATTCATCAATTTTGCTAGATCTTGAGAATATCTAACTAAAGCTTTGAAGTAGTTATCTGAGTTTGCAGCATATGCAGCATTTTTCAAGATAGCTTGATGAGCAGGTGAAAGGCTATTGTATCTTTTTTTGTTCACCGGTATCTCAAACATTTCTTGAGACTGGTGGAAACTACCTAAGTGATAGTGTTTAGATACATCTTGCATTCCAAACTGTGAGTCTGATGTAGGATTGTTAAACTCTGCAGCATCAATCAGACCAGTTTTCATTGCTGGTTGGATTTCACCACCTGGTAATTGTCTTACGACCATCCCCATAGCAGTTAAAACGTTAGTCGCTAAACCAACAGTTCTATACTTCATACCTTTAACATCAGATACTTTCGTTACGTTCTTTTTGAACCAACCAAAAGGTTGTGCTGGCATTGGCATATGAAAGAATCCAATATAATCGAATCCAACTGAAGCTACTGCTTCATCATATAATTTTCTTCCTCCACCATACTCCATCCATCCCATAACTTCTTGAGATGACATTCCGTATGAAGGACCAGTTCCAAAAAGTGAAGCCGCAGGATTTTTACCATACCAATATGCTGTCACCCAGTGACCCATATCAAGGTTACCATCACTTACAGCAGCTCCGATTTCTGAAGTTTTTACAACTGAACCTACTGGTTGAAGGTCAATCTTAAGTGAACCTCCAGACATTTCTTTAACCATGTTACAGTAGTCACCAGCCATTTCAAAAAAGATGTTAGCGCCTGATGGCCAAGCTGCTTGCATCTTTAATGTTACATGACCGTCTGCTCTTGCAATGTTTGGCATTGCAACTGTAGCTGCAGCAACAGCTCCAGCTTTAGCAGCAGTTTTAAAGAACTTACGTCTTGATGACGTTTGAGTCTTTAATGATTTGTTTTCTTTAGTCATTATTTCTCCTCTAATAGTTAATTAACTGGAATAATTTAAACACAGATTTTCTTTAGAGTCTTTGTAAAAAAGGGCGTAGATGTCGCAGAAGTTTAAATATATACAATCTTAGGTAGAATTAATTCACTTTATTAACACAGTTTCCAGTTTTGAAAAATTCTCCAATATTATCTATCGCCAAGTTAGCCATTGCAATTCTTGTATCCTTAGTAGCACTTCCTAAGTGAGGTAAAATAAAAGCTGATTTTATTTTAAGATATCCTGGATTTAAATTAGGTTCATTTTTATAAACATCTAATCCAACAGCATAAATTTTTCTCCTATTTAAAGCATCAATTAATGCCTCATCGTCAACTATATCTCCTCTAGCTACGTTAGTTATTACTGCTCCTTTTGGAAAATACTCGACTGTTTCTTTATTAATCATATTTTCTGTTTCTTTAGTTGCAGGACAGCAAATAGATAATACGTCAGACACTGAGAAAAGGCTTTTTATGTTATCATGATAAATTGCTCCATCCTCTTTATCTTCATTTAATTTTGATCGATTATGGTAATGAATTATCATTCCTAAAGATTTAGCTATTTTTGCAATCTTTTGACCTATTCTTCCCATACCCAATATACCTAATCTCGTTCCTGTTAATTGTTTTCCGATTAAATAGTCTGCAGACCATTTCCATCCACCTTCTCTTGCAGATTCTATTCCTTCAGAAGCTCTTCTACAAGCACCTAATATTAAAAGTACTCCAATTTCTGCAGTAGCATCTGATAAAACTTCTGGAGTATTAGTTACAGTTATGCCCCTTTTTTTTGCTGCACCTAAATCAATATTTCCAAATCCAACAGCAAAATTTGAAATAATTTTTATAGTGTCTGGCAACTTATTAATAGTTTCTATATCCATTTTGTCAGTAAGTGATGACAAAATACCATCACAACCTTGACTCATTTCTATTACTTTTGATTGTGAATATAATTCATCATTATTATTAAATATAGGGTTAAAAGTTTTTGAGGCTTTATCTTCACTATCTTTAATTAGTTTTCTTGTAATCAAAATTTTTTTCATAAAAAAATTATTTAGATTATTAGTTAAGATCGAATATCTTACCAGGATTCATTATATTGTTTTGATCTATACTTCTTTTTATTAATTTCATTATTGGAATATTATCAGCGTGTTCCTCTAGTAGATATTCTTTTTTATGAAGTCCTACGCCGTGTTCACCTGTAATTGTTCCATTTAATTCTAACGCTTTTCTAATTAATAAATCATTAAATTCTTTAATTTTTCTATACATTTCTTTATCTGCAGGATCAAAAGGTAAAAGCACGTGAAAATTTCCATCTCCCAAATGACCTACCATCGGAGCTCTAAGACCAAATTTTTTAGCTTTTTCCTCTGCAAAATTTACACACTCGGTTACATTTGAAATAGGAAGGCATACATCTGTTGAGTAAACTCTTCCATTATTAATTAAAGCTTTTACAGAATAATATACATCCCATCTAGCCTTCCAAAGTTTATTTCTTTCTGCTAGGTCTTTAGCCCATTTGAAAGAGCTACCATTATTATCTTTCGATATTTCCTCTACGATTTTAATATTCTCTTTATTAGATAATTCTGATCCATGGAATTCAAAAAACAATGTTGGAACTGCCTCAATATCTTTTAGCTTGGAATAATTTATACTAATACCCATTTGATCTTTATTAAGCATCTCAATCCTCGCAATTGGAACTCCGTATTGAATAACTTGTTGAGCAGTTCGAACTGCACTTTCTAGAGTTGGAAAATGACACACTGCAGCCATTATGCTTTCTGGTATTGGTGATAACCTTAATTGAATTTCAGTAATTACGCCTAAAGTACCTTCTGAGCCAATAAAAAGATTAGTTAAATTATAACCTGCTGATGTTTTTTTTGTTCTACTACCTGTTTTTATAATATCTCCATTAGGCAGAACTACAGTAAGACCGGTTATTACAGTCTTCATAGTTCCATACTTAACTGCCATAGTCCCTGAAGCTGACGTTGAGGCCATTCCTCCAATTGCAGCATTTGCACCAGGATCGATTGGGAAAAAAACTCCATCTTCTCTTAAGTGTTCATTCAACTGTTCTTTGGTTACACATGCTTGAACTCTACAATCAAAATCTTCGACATTGACACTCAAAACTTTGTTCATTTTCTCTAAACAAATTGTAATTCCTTTTTCATTTCCAACAACATTTCCCTCTAAAGATGTTCCTGTTCCAAAAGGAACAACTGGAACTTTATGCTCATTACATAATCTTAATATTTTTGAAACTTCTTCGTTAGTCTCTGGGAAAACTACTGCTTTAGATAAGATAGGATCATATGTATCCTCTCCTCTTGCATAATTTGCTCTTGTTGACTCTGAAGTTGAAAATCTTCCATTAAAAATTTTTTTAAGCTCAGTTTGTACTTGATCATTCATTGAAAGAATATTAGTAAAAATTCAAACAAAAATACAGCTTATTTAGTTAGCATTTTCTTTATGTTTTCTAAAGCTTGGGAAATATTATCCCTTGAAGCAGCAAAACTAAATCTTACATAGTCATTACATGTTTGGCCAAAAGCGGTTCCTGGAACTATTGCTACACCTGCCTCATGCATCGCTTTTTTACAAAATTCAGCTCCATTCATTCCTGTTCCAACGACTTTTGGGAAAGCATAAAAAGCTCCTCCTGGTAAACTGCATTCTACACCTGGTAAGTCATTTAGACCTTGATGTATTAAATTTCTTCTAGCTGTAAATTTTTCCATCATTTCATGAATTGAATCGTCTGGACCATCTAAAGCTGCTATTCCAGCATATTGTGCTGCTGCATTAACACATGAAACACTATTAATTAAAAGTTTGTTAACATGCGGAACTAAATGTTCTGGCCAAAAACTCCAACCTAATCTCCAACCTGTCATAGAGTAAGCTTTACTCCAACCTTCTAGAACTATTAACCTATCTCTTAGTTCCGGATAATTAAAAAATGTTGGCATCTCTTTATTGTCAAAAATTTGTCTACTATAAATTTCATCACTCAAAATAGTTACATGTGGGTGATTTTTTAAACCTTCTGCAAGTTTATCTATCTCAGATTTTTCAACAAAACTTCCTGTAGGGTTATTTGGGTTTATTAAAATTAATAATCTAGTTTTGTCAGTTATTAAAGATAAAATGCTATCAGCACTAAACCTTAAATCTTTATCTTTTGTTAAATCGTAAGGAACTGGTGTTGAGCCAGTATAATTGATCATAGATTCATAAATAGGAAATGCGGGTGTTGGGTGAATTATTTCTGCTCCTGGTTCACCAAAACACTGAATAGCATAATGCATAGTTGGTTTTCCACCTGGCATAATTAAAATTCTCTCCGGATCTATTTCTTGATTATAGAGTTTTTTAATTTTTCTAGTTACAGCCTGTCTACATTCTAAAATTCCATTAGATAAAACATATCCATGATGGCCATCATCTAGTGCTTTTTTTGCTGCCTCAACAACATGTTTTGGTGTTTTAAAGTCTGGTTGACCTAAACCCAAATGTATCATTGGCTTACCCTGAGCTTCTAATTTTTTTGCCTCAGCTAATACTGAAAACGCTGACTCCGTTCCAAGTCTGTTTAAATTTTTAGCCAATTCCATTATTCATTCTCCTGTTAAATTTATTTATTGTTTCTATAAATTAATTTTGAACTATTCAACTCTTTTAAGTTTTTACATCCCATTAAAACCATATTTCTATTAATCTCATCGTGCATATTTTGTAATAAATGCTCAACTCCTTTTTGACCACCTGCGGCTAAAGAGAACAAAAACATTTTCCCAAAGCTACAGGCTTTAGCTCCAGCAGCTATAGCTTTTAATACATGAGTTCCTCTTTGCACTCCTCCGTCTAAAATAATTTCCAGCTTATCACCCACTGCATCTGAAATTGCTTTAACTTGATCAAAAGGTGATCTTGATCCATCAAGTTGTCGACCTCCATGGTTTGATATCATAATTGCAGTGCAACCTATATCAATTGCTTTCTTTGCATCATCTACTGACATCACGCCTTTTAAAGCAAAGGGTCCGTTCCATTTTTTCGCACAATATTCTGCATCCTTCCAACCCATAGCAGGATCATATTGTTCATTAATATATTCTATTACCGATTTGGAAATATTGGTCCCTTTGTCTGTTTTTTTTTTAACATTTGATAATTCAAATCTTTTGCCTGTTAAATAACTAAAAACCCATCTGGGGCGCATTGCAAAACTTATCAAACTTTCAAGTGTAAGTTTTGGAGGAGTAGTAAATCCTGTCCTGTGATCTTTTTCTCTATTTCCAGCAACTAATGTATCTACCGTTAAACACATAGCATCAAAACCAGATCTTTTAGATCTGTCTATTAAATCGTCTGAAATTGATCGATCTTTATGCACGTATAGTTGAAATAACTTTGGTCCACTAGAGATATTTGATACTTCCTCAATAGTATTATTTCCCATAGATGACATGCTATAAAAAGTATTAAATTTTTCAGCAGCTCTAGCTGAAGCTTTATCTCCGTCTGGATGATAAAGTCTTTGCATAGCGGCAGGAGAAAGAAAAATAGGCATATCTATTTTTCTTCCAAACAAAGTAGTTGATAAATCAGGTTTTCCCACACTCGCAAGAATGTTGGGAACTAAGTCACAGTCATTAAATGAATCTGTATTTCTTCTAAGAGTAGATTCATCATCTGCACCACCATCAATATAATGAAAAATTGGTGCGGGTAATTTTTTTTTTGCAAGTTTTCTAAAGTCCTCAAAATTATGACAATTTTTTAAACTCACTATCTTCTAAATCTTAGATTAGTTCTGTTTAAATCACTTATTTTAGTACATCCCATCAACTTCATATCTCTTACTAATTCTGCTTTATATTTTTCTATAGCTCTCTCTACACCTGCTTGACCCCCCGCAGCTAAAGCATAAAGATATAATCTTCCACCAGAACACGCTTTTGCACCTAATGATAAGGCTTTTAACATGTGAGTTCCTCTATGAATTCCACCTTCGCATATTACGTCTAGTTTATCGCCTACCGCGTCAACGATCTCTGCTAATTGATCAAACGGAGCTCTTGATCCATCTAATTGCCTTCCACCATGATTTGAAACCATTATACCAGTACAGCCAATGTCAACAGCTCTTTTCGCGTCTTCAACACTCATAACGCCTTTTAAAGCAAAATGACCACCCCATTGAGAACAAAGTTTTTCTGCATCTTTCCAATTCATAGATTGATCTAACATCGTTGAAAAATAATTTCCTATCGAAGAGTTTGTGCTCGTGCCCTCTTTTACAAAATCTTGAAGGTGAGGTAATTCAAATTTACCTTTTGTTAAATAATTTATTCCCCACATTGGTTTAGTCGCAAAACTAAATAAGCTTGATAAAGTTAATTTAGGTGGAGAAGTAAATCCAGTTCTTAAATCTCTTTCGCGATTTCCTCCAGTAATAGTATCCACTGTTAAAGCCATTACATCAAATTTAGCAGCTTTAGCTCGCTCCAAACAAGAGTCATTTAAACCTCTATCTTTATGAAAATAAAACTGGAACATTTTTGGTGTATCTATCATGGAAGAAATTTCTTCAACACTTACCGTTGCTAAAGCTGAAACACCAAACATTGTATTGAATTTTTTTGCTGCTTTTCCAACAGCTCTTTCACCATCATAATGAAAAAGTCTTTGTAATGCTGTCGGTGAAAGATAAAAGGGTAAATCTAATTTTTTACCAAAAATTGTCGTGGATAAATCAACATTCTCAACACCTCTTAAAACATTTGGAACTAAGTCAACATCATCAAAAGCACTTGTATTTCGAGCATATGTAATCTCATCATCAGCTGCTCCATCAATGTAATGAAAAATAGGTGATGGAAGCTTCAGTTTAGCAAGTTTTCTAAAATCACCAAAATTGTGACAATCTTTTAATCTCATTATCATAGGATGTTTTTTTAAAAGTTTTTTATAAAATTAAACATATAACTATTTGCCCCAGGATTTTTATCTCCTAAACTAGCGTTAGATACATGATTGTATGAAACTCCAAAACTTGATTTATCAGAGGTTGCATAAGATAATTGTACTTCAGATTTAAATTCTAAAACATGTCCTAAATCTTTACCATCACCTTCATGATAGAGTCCTGGTGCAAAACTAGGAGTAAAAGACATATTTTGACCCATATTCAC
Source organism: uncultured Pelagibacteraceae bacterium (assembly GCA_902517735.1). Taxonomy (GTDB): domain Bacteria; phylum Pseudomonadota; class Alphaproteobacteria; order Pelagibacterales; family Pelagibacteraceae; genus Pelagibacter. The sequence continues at coordinate 7,490 of CABYDK010000005.1, read as the reverse complement.
ATTCCATTCAATTCCAGTATAAATATAGGCTGCAGAATTTTCTGTTATAAAGCCACCAGTGATAGGAGAAACATTTCCTAAAAATGTGTCTCTATTTAAATTTTCATCTTGATGCTGAAATCCAACTAAATATGCACTTTGTTTATCATCACTGAAGTCAAAGTTACCAGCAAAAAAATTTATCTGAGTCCCATTACTATTAATTTCTTCTGCAAGTATAGAATTCGTTACAGAGAATAAAATAAATGAAAACAAAACTAATTTTTTTAAACGCATAACTATTAGTAACAGATTATTTTTTAATATTTATAAATTTTTTCATGATTATTGCACCTCCAAATACGAAGATCAATAGAGGCAGAAACCATAGGAAATATGTGTTTTTATTGAATTGAGGATCATACAAAATCCAATCCCCATACTTTTTAGTTAAAAATTTATAAATCTGATCTTCAGAATAACCTTCATTAATTTTATTTTTCACGACTAATTTTAAACTAATAGCAAATTCAGAGTCAGAATCGTAAACAGACTGACCTTGACAAATTAAACATCTTAAATTTTTAGTAATTTTATTTTCTAGTTTTATTTCATCAGCTTTTAATAAACTAAAAGTAAAAAATATTAAAATAACTAAAATAAATTTAAAAAATTTCATTTTATATAGATTTTTATTTCATCTAATAATTCTGAGTTTAGTGGACCAATATATCTTTTTATAATTTTATTTTCATAAATTAAAAAAGTTTCGGGTACTCCATAGGCTCCCCATTCTATTGCTTTTGTTCCGTCTGTATCTAAAAGTATTGTTGAATATGGATTACCTAATTCATTCAAAAAATTTTTAGCATTATTTATATTATCTTTATAATTTAATCCTATAATTTTTATATTTTCATTTTTATTTAGGCTTATTAAAAATGGATGCTCATCTCTACACGGTACACACCATGAGGCCCAAATATTCAATAAATAAAATCTATTTTTGTTAAAAATATCTTTTGAATTCAGGGAGCTTTTTTTTAAAAGACTTTCATATGTTAATTTTGGAATACTTTTTATTTCAGTATTAGGAGTATATAAGTTTGAATTATTTAATCCTTTATAAAAGATTATAAAAATAAAAAGAAAAAAAATAACAAATAAAAAATAAATTATTTTATTTGTCATAACCTTTTTTTTTGAATAAACTTATTAAACCTCCTATAGAAATTAATAATACCGAAATCCAAATCCAAAGCATAAAAGGTTTTAATTGATACCTGATATTAAAATATTCCTCATTTTGAACTGTATTCATTGTAATAAATTTATCAGTAAACAGTGTGGTTACGATATCTGCCTCGCTAGTAATTATATTTGGCTGATTATAAACTCTTAGTTCAGGTTTGAGTTCATCTTCAATACCATTTTCTCTTATAGTAAAATTTCCTCTAAAAGATATATAATTTTTTTCTTCTGATTTTTTTAAATCATTAAAAATAATCTGAAATCTATCATTCTTAAAACTTTCACCAACTTTTAAATTTGTGATTAATTCTCTTGAAAAAATATTATTAAATAAAATGCTTAAAATTAATATACTAAATCCAAAATGTGCTAAATTCTGTTGAATATTTTTAAATTTTTTTAAAAAAAAATCTCTAATAGTTATTAAGAAAAGATAAAAAGCGCTTCCTATTAAAATTGTATTAACTAAAAAATTTATTTCTAGATTTTTTACAATAAGAAAAGATATCAACATAGAAATAATAAATAAGATGAGTAATTGAAATCTTTTTTCCAATCCTGCTTTAATCCACTTCAATTGGGGACCAATTGCCATAAATATTAAAAATGGAATTAAAAAAGGAATTATAAGTTTATGATAAAAAGGAGGGCCAACAGAAATTTTTTGGGAAGAAATAACTTCTAAAAATATTGGGTATACAGTTCCAATTAGAACAACTGATAAAAAATACATCATAAACCAATTATTAATTAAAATTGATGTTTCTTTTCCAAATAAGAAAAATGAATTTGGATTTTGATCATCTGATTTATAAAAAACAAAAAATATAAATAAGGAAATAAAAACCAATATAGATAAAAAAGTTAGTATGTATAAACCCCGCTCTGGGTCATTAGCAAAGGTATGAACAGAATTTAAAATTCCAGAACGAACTAAAAAAGTTCCACACATACTAAGAGTAAATGTTGCTATCGATAAAATTATTACCCAAGAACCAAGTAAAGATCTTTTTTCTAAAATTAAAATACAATGTAATAAGGTTGTTAAAGCCAACCATGGCATTAAAGAAACATTTTCAACAGGATCCCAGAACCAAAAGCCACCCCATCCAAGTTCGTAGTATGCCCAGATAGAACCTAATAAAATTCCTAAAGTCAAAAATATCCATGAAATCAAAATCCAACTTTTAATATGAATAGCCCAAATTTTTGAAATATAATTCAAAGTAGTTGCAGCAAGAACGCTAGAAAAGATTACAGAGGAACCAACATAACCCAAATATAGAATTGGTGGATGAATAGCTAAAGCGGGATCTTGTAAAATCGGATTTAGTCCCATTCCTTCACTAGGTGCAGGAAATATATAATTAAATGGATTGGATGATTTTAATAAAAAAATAAAAAAACCAATAATTATTATTTGCTGAAATAAAACAGTTAATATTCTATATTTCTTTAAAAGTTCTTTAGATTTAATTAAAAATAAGAAAATAAATAAAGTTAAAACCATTAACCATAATAATAAACTACCCTCATGGTTACCCCAGGTTCCAGAAATTTTATAAAATAATGGTTTGGTTGTATGTGAATTGTTAAAAACTGTCTCATTACTGAAATCTGAATAAACGAAAGAAAAAACTAGTCCCAAGAAACTTATAAAAACTAAGAATAACTGAATAAAAGAGAAAGTTATTATCTTATAGTCTAATACTGCTTTATTATTAAAATTTTTTATTGAAAAAAAAAATATTGGTACAGATGTAATTAATCCAAGAAATAATGAATAGTATCCTAAAGAACTGTAGATCATTTATTTTCTCCGATAGCTTCTTTAACTTCTGGGGGCATATAATTTTCATCGTGTTTAGCTAAAATTTTAGATGCTTCAAAAAAACTTCTATCTCTTAAATGTCCTTCTGCAACCACTCCCTTACCTTCTGAAAAAAGATTGGGTATAACACCCGAATAAGTAACATTAATTTCATTTTTAAAATCTGTTATTATAAATTTAACTTGATTATTTATTATCTCTATAGAATTTTTTTTAACCATTCCTCCAATTCTAATTTTTTTATTTTTTAACTCACCTATTTGTTTAACATCAGATGGAGATTTAAAATAAACTACATTTTCTTCTAAAGATTTTAAAACTAAATAAACTGATAAAATTAAAGATAAAGATAATAAAACTACAAAAAAAAATCTTAATTTAACTTTTCGTCCATACATGGCCAAAAGTTAAATGCTCTGACTGCTAGATAAAATTTCTTTATTGATAATTTGAGATCTCGCAACTTCTGCTTTTTTTGAGTCTAGGGCTCCAAATTTAGATACAAATTTATTTCTCTCTTTAACATATTGAATTTTTATAACTATGTATAAAGCTGAAAAACTAACAAGTGTAAATGAAAAAGCAGACCAAACATAAAATCCATATCCGTTCATTTGCAAAATTTCATTGATCATAATCTATCTAACCCTTTGTTTTTAATTTTTATCAGTTCTGTATTATATTTCATTAAAAAAATCAGCAAAGAAAATAGAGCAAATGCCGCAGTCATTATCATTAATGGAAATAACATAGAGGAATGAATTGTAGATTTAGATAATATGTTAATAGATGCTGGTTGATGTAAAGTATTCCACCAATCAACAGAATATTTAATTATTGGAACATTAATAATTCCAAAAATAGTAATTATAGTTGTTATTTTAAAAACTTGTTCTTTATCATTATAAATTCTCCAAGCTAATAAATACATTAAATAAAATAAAACCAAAATTAACATAGATGTAATTCGTGCATCCCAAGCCCACCAAGTTCCCCAGGTAGGTTTGCCCCATATTGAGCCTGTTACTAAAGCTATTATATTAAAGACTAATCCTGAGGGGGCTAAACTTTTTGCTATAAGAAAAAAATGTTTATTTTTGAAAATGAAACCACTTAAAGATAAAATAGTAATCGAAGAAAAAATTCCTAGCGAAATCCATGCTGCGGGGACATGTACATACATTATTCTAACCGAATGACTTTGTTTATAGTCCTCAGGAGATAAGATTAAAGATTCAATTAAGCCTAAAGAAAGCACCACAATAAATAAAGCCATTACATATTTTGGAGCTTTCGATGTAATTAAAAAAATTTTATTTGGTTCTAAAAATTTTAACATAAATAATTTCAGAAGATTTTAATATGAAAAATATATCTGATCAAGAATGTAGAGGGAGATAATGTTTGAGGGTAAATTTAACACTCCTGATCAGATAATGATTATTTTTAATTTAAGTCTATGTCTAAGATTTGAGCTAAATGTGTTTAAATAATGAATTATTCAATTTGAAGGCTTAAAATAAGTCGAACCTTTTTTTCCCGAAAAAATCTCCTCAATTAAAGGATGTTTAATTGGTTCATCAGAGTCATCCATTAAAAGATTTTGTTCAGAAACGTATGCCTCATATGTAATTTCTTCATTTTCTGCTAATAAATGATAAAACGGCTGATCTTTTCTAGGTCTTACATTTTTTGGAATCGATTGATACCACTCTTCTGAATTATTAAATTCAAAATCAACATCGTGAATTACACCCCTGAATTCAAAATGCTTGTGCTTAACGATATCCCCAATTGAGAATTTAGCTTTTTGTATTGGCATACTTTTAATATGGATATTTAAAATATAAAATCAATAAGAAAATATAAAGTTTTTATGGAGAGGCTAATTATGTTAATATCTTTTAAGTGAATAAATCTTTTTTAAAATTTCTCACAGATTTTGGACCCCTTGCTGTATTTTTTTTATACTATTATAGGAATAATAAAGATATTTCCATAGCAATTCCCCCTCTAATAATTGCGACATTAATATCACTAATTATTGTTTGGATTTTAGAAAAAAAAATACCTCCAATGCCTTTATTGAGTGGTGTCTTAATAACATTTTTTGGTGGATTAACTATTTACTTTAATGATCCAATATTTATTTACATAAAGCCCACTATAATTAATATTATGTTTGCACTTGCTTTATTTTTTGGAAAATATTTCACCAAAGAGCCAATTTTAAAAAAAATTATGGGAAAATCAATACCTTTGACAGATGTTGGTTGGGAAATTCTTAATAAAAGATGGATGTTTTTTTTCTTTGGGCTTGCTTTACTAAATGAATTTATATGGAGAACTCAAACAGAGGAATTTTGGGTTAATTTTAAGGTTTGGGGAATGCTTCCAATTACAATTATCTTTACTGGCTTTCAAATTGGCTTAATCAATAAATACAAAATAAATGAGTAATAACTTAAAGCTAGTAATTAATAACAATAATAAATTATTAGAAAATAAATATTTTTTTGAAAAAGAAGAGTTAAAAATAATCTTAGACTTATATGCTAAAATGGTTTCGGAAGGATCTTGGAAAGATTATGGTTTAAATATATCAAGCAGACAGGTGGGATTTAGCGTATTTAAAAATGCAGCAGAAAATGCACTTTATAAAATTTGTAAAAATTTTAAACCTAAAAGTAAAAATCTTAAATATTTAATTACTGACACAAATGGTAAAATTTTGAAAAATTCAGATGATTTGAGTTTATTACTTAAAAATACAAATTGGAAAAAACTTAATAACTAGAATTATCTTCTTTGACCAAAAAGTCTTAAAAGCATTATAAATAAATTAATGAAATCTAAATAAAGAGTTAAAGCTCCCATTACAGCTTTTTTACCCATTAATTCTCCAGAGTCTGAGGCAGTGTACATATTTTTAATTTTTTGAGTATCGTATGCAGTCAAACCTACAAATATCAAAACTCCTAAAATTGAAATCACAAAGTACATCATTGAAGATTTCATAAAAATATTAACAATTGAAGCAATTATAATTCCAATTAGTCCCATCATCAAAAAAGATCCTAATTTAGTAAGGTCTCTTTTGGTAGTGTAACCATATATACTCATTGCACCAAATGTTGCAGATGTAATAAAGAAAACTCTTGTTACGCTCATTCCAGTATAAATTAATAATATTGAAGATAAAGATAATCCCATTAGAGCTGCAAAAATCCAAAAAGTAGTTTGAGCTTTTGAGGCACTCATCTTATTTATTCCAAAACTCATATAGAAAACAATTCCTAATGGGGCTAACATTACTAACCACTTCAAGCCTGATAAATAAATCGCATTGCCCATTTGTGTCAGTCCCACAATAGATCCAGAAGCATCCGTAACAACAGACATCTTAAATGTTACAAGTGCAATTATCCCAGTAAGCAAAATACCAGTTGCCATGTAATTATAAACTTTAAGCATGTAAGCTCTTAAGCCTTCATCTGTTACTGCAGTTTCTTGAGCTGCAGCTTTAGCTCTTGCAAGTATTCCTTTTTTATCAGATTCCATAATAAGAGAAATATATATAGTCTTTTACTAATTATTCAAGATACCTTAAAAGATTGTTAAAAAAAATTACATAAAAAACCCAAATGAATTACAAAAAATTAGGAAATACTGATCTAGATGTAAGCACAATTTGTCTCGGTACGATGACTTGGGGTGAACAAAATACTGAAGCAGAAGGATTTAAGCAGATGAATTATGCATTAGATGAAGGAGTAAACTTTTGGGATACAGCAGAAATTTATTCAATTCCTCCAAGAGAAGAAACTTTTGGTAGCACAGAAGAAATTATAGGTAATTGGTTTGAAAAAACTAAAAATAGAAAAAAGATAATTCTTGCTTCTAAAGTATGTGGACCAATGCGCGAATATGTTAGGGGTGGTGGTAACCAATTCGGTAAAAAAAATATTACTAAAGCTTTAGAAGGAAGTTTAAAAAGATTAAAGACTGACTATATAGATTTATATCAACTTCACTGGCCAGAAAGAAACACAAATTTTTTTGGAAAATTAGGTTATGAACACGAAGATGATGGTGAATGGACAAAATTTGAAGATATTTTAGAAAATCTGAAGAAATTTATAGAACAAGGAAAAATAAGATATATTGGATTATCAAATGAAACACCTTGGGGTTTATCAAAATTTTTAGAAATATCTGAGGATAAAGGTCTTCCAAGAATGCTATCAGTTCAAAATCCCTACAATCTTCTTAATAGAACTTATGAAGTTGGTCTTGCAGAAATGTCTGTTAGAGAAAAAGCTGGATTACTTGCTTATTCACCACTCGCATGTGGATATCTCTCGGGAAAATATAGAAATAATCAATTACCTGAAAAGTCTAGGATAGCGTTACATAAAGACTTCTGGAC
>CABYDK010000004.1 GCA_902517735.1 uncultured Pelagibacteraceae bacterium | reverse complement strand
CACAATAATATCTGCCTTCAAGCACTCAGATTTTAAATCTTTAGTTTTAGAATGAGTAATTGTTACAGTACAATTTTCTTTTAAAAGTAATTGAGTCATTGGTTTTCCATTTAAATTTGATCGACCAACTACTACAGCTTTTTTTCCATTTAAGTTTGGTTCAATTTTTTTTATTAATAGATAACAACCAAGTGGAGTGCATGGAATAGAGCTGTCATAACCTGATGATAAGTTGCCAACATTTATGGGATGAAAACCATCAACATCCTTTGATGGATCAATTGTTTGAATTACTTTTTGTTTATCAATATGTTTAGGTAACGGTAGTTGAACTAAAATGCCCGAAACGCTATCATCTTTGTTAAGTTCTTTAATTTTATCCAATACAACTTTTTGCTCAATTGTATCCGGATATCTTATAACTTCTGATTTGAGTCCAACCTCATTTGCGGATTTTTCCTTATTTCTCACATATATTTGACTTGGAGTAAGGTCACCAATCAAAATTACAGTTAAGCCAGGGACTTTATTAAATTTTTTCTTTAATGAGGACACCTCATGTTTTAGTTCTTCACGTAATTCAGCTGCTGCTTTTTTTCCATCAATTAAAATCATAAATCTTAAAATATTAATGGAGCAATATAGATTTTCATACAGATTTCAATAAACCAAATTAATAAAAGTAAAATAATCGGAGATATATCTAAGGATCCTAAATTAGGTAGAAACTGTCTTATACGACTTAAAAAAGGATCAGTTAGTCTATATGTTAGCTCTAAAATTGAATAAACAAATCTATTTTGTGTATTTAAAACATTAAAAGCAACTAACCAACTAATAATAACATTGGCAATTACCACGTAAGAATAAAGTTTTAGTATCTGTAAAGCTAAATAAAAAATAGCAATCATTTTTTTTCAACATAAATAGATTGGCTAGGGAATGCAAAAGAGGCGCCATTTTTTTCAACAATTTGTTTAATTGCAATAGCTAATCTTTCTTTAACATCAAGCCAATTATTCCAGCTACCTGAGTTTGTAAAACATCTTACGTACATATCTATGGAACTATCTGAAAATTTATCTACTCTAACTGCTACTCCAATAGACGAGTTATAATCATCACCTTCGTTTATATGATTTTCAATTTCATCTCTTATTTTTTTTAATTGTTCAACTGTAGTGTCATACTGAAGAGTGATAATCCAACTTATTAACCAATTAGAAGTCTCACTTACATTTGTAACTGCATTCTCAGCAAATTGAAAATTTGGAATTATTGCAAGAGATTTATCAAATTTTCTTATCGTTGTTGATCTAAACCCAATCTTTTCAACTATACCCTCAATAATACCGTCAACGGAAATCCAATCTCCAATTTTAAATCTTTTTTCAACTAAAACTAAAATTCCCGAAATCAGATTTTTAAATAAATCTTGTGCTCCTAATGCAACAGCAACACCAAACAAACCTAGTCCAGCAATAATTGGTCCTATCTTAATCCCCCACAATTCAAGAACTGCTGCTAATCCTAAAATAAAAATTAGAATTTTAAGTGATTTAATTATCCAACCTATAAGCTCTCTCGTTAATAATTTATCTAATCCACTTAAAATATATGATATTGGTTCTATAATTTGATGAATAACCCAAAAAATTAAAATAGTTATTAAAGTTCTATTTATTGTGTCAATTACCTCTCGCCCTTCAATTGAAAAGGTCATGTAATAACTAGCAATAAAAAAACCCAAAACAATAGGCAAAAATCTTGCTGGACCTACTAATGATTGAACAAAAGTGTCATCTAATTTATTGGTAGTTCTTTTTGAAATAATTTCTAATTTCTTAATAACTAACTTGCTTATTAATCCTCTAAAAATTAAAAAAATTAAAAAAATTCCAATACCAATTAAAATTTGAAATATATCTACTCCCAGGATTCCTTTATTCCAAACCGATAAGAATATTTCTGAAAAGTTATTTATTAAATCCATACTTAAATTTTATATAACAAAAACTCTTCTTCTCCAGGATTAAAAAGAAATATTTTTTTCCACTTAATTTCATTCAATATTGATGAGGTTTTTTCGCCTATACACATTAAATTAGTATTCATCCATAAGCTTTCTGTCCTTTCATTTTTGATAAAATTAAGAAGACTAAGCGCACTATTTTGAGAATAAATATAAACAATTTCTGGCATGTTTTGCTTTAAATTTTCTACAAAAATCTTTTCAAAATTTTTATTATGATTAGTTTTATAATTAATTAATCTCTTAATAGAATACCCCTCCTTTATTAATTGTTTATCTAGATCTGAAGAAATAATTTCCCCGCTTACATAAATTAAATTTCCATCACTTGATTTAAAATTTTGTAATATTAACTCTTTTAAATTTCTTACACTACCTTCAGCTGATATAATGTTTTGAAATCCTACATTTTTGGCTTTTTTTTCAGTTGCTAAACCAACACAAAAACATTTTATATTTTTATTAATATTTTTTAAATCTAAAAACTTTATTGCATTTGCACTTGTAAAAATAATTGCTTCACAATTTTGAGTAAGATTTCTCTCATATGGAACCATTTCTACAGACAACAAAGGTAAATGAGATACTGTATGTCCCAGATCTTTAAATCGGATAATTAAGTCAAAACTATCTTCCAGCGGTCTAGTTAATAATATGTGCATTTACTTTTTATAACTTCCTTTAGATTTCTCTTTTAAAATATTACCAATTTCTATACCTATCTTATCAAAATGTTTCATGTCTTTTATTCTTTTCTCGTAAAATCTTTGAGATCCATCTAAAGAAAACAGTTCAGCCTCAAGAGTTATTCGATTATCTTTCAATTCAGCATGGACTCCTATAGCTGTTTCACAGTCACCCTCTAATATTTTTAAAACATCTCTTTCTGCTATTGCACATTTAAAAGTGTTAAGATCATTTACTTTTTTTAATAAGTTAATAATTTCTTTATCATCACTTCTGCATTGCATAGAAATCACTCCTTGACCAGCACTTGGGATTATTTCTTGAGTTAAAAAAACTTGAGTAATTTCTTTTTCTAGTTTCAAAGATTTAATTCCTGCTGATGAAAGAATTATTGCATCATATAAACCATCTTTTAATTTTTTTAGCCTTGTATCTACATTTCCTCTGATCAATTTACAGAAAACATCATTTCTTATTTTCTTAATTTGAAACTCTCTTCTAAAAGATGATGTACCAATTATTGATTTTGATTTTAAATCTTTAAGTTTATAATTATCTCTACTTATTAGAATTTCACTAGGATCATTACGTTTTAAAAAAAAATTAGTTAATAATCCTTTGGTCTCTACAACTGGCATATCTTTAAGGGCGTGAACAGCGATATCTATATTTTCATCAATTAACTCTTTCTCAATATTTTTTGAAAATAATCCTTTACCACCCATTTCAGATAGTCTTTTATTTTGCACTTGATCACCCGTAGTAACAATCGCTTTAATTTCTAATTCATCTTCTTTTAATTCAGAGTTTTTAATAATTTTATTTTTTACATTTTCAGCGTAAATTAAAGCCAATTTACTACCTCTCGAACCGATTATAATTTTTTCTTTTTTCATGCTTGTAAAGAGATTGTACTATTAATAGAAACTATTTGAATGAGCAAAAAACCTATAATTCTTGGAATAGAATCAAGTTGTGATGAGACAGCAGCATCAATAATTACAGAAAATGAGCAAGGAATTCCAATAGTTTTATCTAACATAATATCTAGCCAGGATGAAATCCACAAAAAATTTGGAGGTGTAGTACCTGAACTGGCTGCGAGGTCTCATATAGAAAAAATTGATTGGATTGTTAAAAAAGCAATAAATGATAGTGGAATCAAAATTAATGAAATTAATGCAGTCGCATCTACAGCTGGGCCAGGATTAGTTGTTTGTTTGTCTGTTGGTTTAAGTTTTGGAAAATCATTTGCGGCTGCAATGAACATTCCATTTATATCGGTAAACCATTTAGAAGGCCATGCATTGAGTCCAAAGCTAAACTCTAAATTAGATTATCCATACTTGTTGTTATTAATTTCGGGAGGGCATTCTCAATATTTGTCTGTTCGTGGTCTAGGGTCATATAGAAGATTAGGGACTACAATTGATGATGCGTTAGGAGAAGCTTTTGATAAAACGGCAAAACTATTAGGAATAAAGTTTCCTGGTGGTCCACAAATAGAAATCTTGGCTGAGAAGGGTGACCCAAAAAAATTTAAGTTACCAAAACCTATTTTTAATAAAGGGGGATGTAATCTGTCTTTTGCAGGATTAAAGACTGCAATATTGAAAATAAGTAAAAATATTAAAAACCAACAAGATAGATATGATATTGCTGCTTCTTTTCAAAAAACAATCGAAGATATTCTTGAAAAAAAGACTCAAGTTGCGTTCAATGAATTTGAAAGTGTCAATAGGCTAAAAAATAAAATATTTGTTGTCGCTGGAGGTGTTGCAGCCAATAAAAGAATTAGATCAATGCTTATTAAAATTTGTAATGAAAATAATTATAAACATATATTCCCGCCAATAAATTTATGTGGAGATAATGCAGCAATGATTGCAATGGTAGGTTTAGAAAAATTTAAAATAAAAAAATTTAATAATTTAGATTATCCAGCAAAACCAAGATGGCCTCTTGATGAGAATGCTTTATTTTTAAAAGGAGCTGGAGTAATACTGTAATACAATATTGGTTACTTAAACCAACACTTGTGATACATCTATAAGACTCTACCGACTCTCACTAACCTTTGCCTTACTTTTACAATTAAAAATTTTGATTAAAGCTAATTATAATATGTAAATGTATAGTACGTGGCATAGTACGATTTCAAACTTTTGCCACTATTAATTATTATATTAATAATTGTTAAAGTTTGTTTCAGAATTTTAAATAACTCCAAGATATGCAACAAGAACTATTCGATTATAGAAGAGATTATCTTTTCAAGTCTGAAAATCAGATTGCCTGCTATTTTGATATCTTAAAAGAAACACATGAGAGTATTACATATGCAGAGCACATTGTTCCTCACAAAGGTAAAGCAATATGTGGGATGGAATATGAAGAATATATTGATGTAAAAAAGGATAAATTAAGAGGACTTACATACGATCAAATATTAAGTTTTTTAAAGGAAGCAAAAAAAGAGGAGAGGCTTGATAAATACAAAGCATTATTAAATTTTAGAAATATACCTTTTGAAGAGGATTTATTTACCTGGCACAACGAAGATTTATAACAGACAAACTAAAATCACTAACTCTATGATATATAGTGTAAAATATTTATTTGTGATAAATTTAAATTAGTAATGACCAAAAAAAATTCCAGACAACATGCAATTAAAAATCTTAAGAATGCTAGACGATCAAAAAAAGATGAATTTTATACACAATACGTAGACATTCAAAAGGAAATTGAAAAATATCTAGATTATAATCCTAATACTTTCCGAAAAAAAATAATTTATTGTAATTGTGACGATCCTTTTGAAAGCAATTTTTTTCGTTATTTTGTTTTAAATTTTAAAAGACTTGGTTTAAAAAAACTATTAACAACTAGTTTTAAACCTTCATTTGTTGCAAATACACAATTAGAATTGTTTAGTAATAACAAAATACTACCACAAGCAAAAGGTAGAAAAAAAGTTACCGCAAACAAATTTATTATCAATGAGGTAGGTGATATAGATGGTGATGGGGAGTTCAATTTGAAAGATGTTGCTCTACAATTAAAAGCAAATAAAAATAATGAGTGGACTCCATTAAATGGTGACGGTGACTTTAGAAGTGAAGAATGTTTAGATTTGTTTAAACAAGCAGATATTATTGTAACAAATCCACCTTTTAGTTTATTTCGTGACTATGTAAATCAAATTTTTAATTACAAAAAAAAATTTTTGATTATAGGAAATATTAATTGTCTTACTTATAGAGATATATTTCAAAGGATAAGAAAAAATGAAGCATGGATTGGTAACGGAATGGGAAGATGGATTTCCGGTTTTATTGTACCTAAAACTTATGAATTACACGGTACAGAAGCTCGAATAGATGAAGACGGAAATAGAATTGTTGCCACTAATAATTGTTTGTGGCTTACTAATCTTGATCATGGTCGTCGTCATCAACCATTAACTCTTATGACAATGGCTGAAAATTTAAAATTTAGTAAGCATAAAGAAATTAGAGGCAAAAAAAAATACGATAAGTATGATAACTACAATGCAATAGAAGTTCCATTTACTGACGCAATTCCAAGTGATTATAAAGGAATAATGGGTGTACCAGTTACATTTCTAGATAAATATAATCCCAAACAATTTGAAATATTAGGAAACTCTAATGTAACAGGAGAGCGTGAGCATTTGATGAACAATGTAAAAAGTGCATCAAAATGTACATATATAAATGGTAAACCACAATACGCTCGAATTCTAATAAGATTAAAAAAGACAAAATAATATGAAAGCTAATTTAAAAATAAATATCACGGTTAAAGAAATTTGTGATGGATTTGAATATAACGAATTTGAAGGAAAAGGATTATTTGGTCTAGGAGGTAAATTAACTATTCAACCAGAATACCAACGTAATTATATTTATGCTTTAGGAGATGGCAAAAAAGAAATGGCAGTAATCGAATCGGTTCTCAATGAATATCCTATAGGGCTGATATATTTTAATAAAGTATCAAAAGACAAATTAGAAGTTCTGGATGGACAACAACGGATCACTAGTCTTGGACGATTTATTACTCAAAAATTTGCTATCAAGGATAAAGATAGTGGCAACATGCAATTATTCGAAGGTATGGCACAGGACAAAAAAAATAGGATTTTGAATACAAAATTAACAATTTACGTAGTCGAAGGTTCAGAATCAGAAATAAAAGAATGGTTTAAAACAATAAATATTGTTGGTGTACCACTAACTGAACAAGAAAAACTTAATGCTTTTTATTCTGGACCATTTGTAACTCTTGCTAAGGAGGAGTTTAGCAATAGTAAAAATGCGAAAGTTCAAATGTGGAGCGCATATGTAAAAGGTGTGGTTGAACGGCAAGCATTTTTAGAACGTGCATTAGATTGGGTAAGCAAAGGATATATTGATTATTATATGTCCAATCATCGATATGATAAAAATATTACTGAGTTAAAAAAATATTTTAATAAAGTGATTAATTGGATTTCTAGTATATTTGAAGACGTAGAAAGTGAAATGTGTGGATTAGAATGGGGTCGGCTATATGAAAAATACAGAAGCAAATCATACATTACAAAAAAAGTATCGGAAAGAAAAAATAAACTCTACTCAGATCCATACGTTGTAGATAAAAAAGGTATATTTGAATTTATTTTAGGTGGTTTAAAGGATTATAAATTACTTAACGTTCGTTTGTTTGAAACTGCAACCAAAAGATCAGCTTACGCTTCACAGACAAAAACAGCAAAAACTAAAAATAAATCAAATTGTCCATACTGTGCTATTGGACATAAAGCAAATAAAAGTAAGATATGGGCATTTAATCAAATGGAAGCAGATCATGTATCAGCATGGATTAAAGGTGGACCAACTACTGCTAGGAACTGTGAAATGTTATGTGTGACTCACAATCGAGCAAAAGGTAATCGATAATTTGTAAAATAAATGTGGGGTACATTGTGGGGTACGTGTTTTAAAAAAATGGTGCAAAGTGAAAACTCAATGTTCTATAAAGTAAGTAAAAATTGGAGAAACAATTAGATGAAGTACTGGTTACTCAAATCAGAACCGGATGTTTGGTCAATTGACCAACAGAAAGATGCGGGTTCTAAAGGTGCATCTTGGGATGGCGTCAGAAATTATCAGGCTGCTAACAATTTAAGATTAATGAGAAAAGGAGATTTATGTTTCTTTTATCATTCTAATATAGGAAAAAAAATTGTTGGTATTGTGGAGGTAATCAAAGAAGCTTTTTTAGATAAAACAGATAAAACTGGTCGATTTGTTGCTGTAAACGTTAAATTTTTAAAAAAACTAGATAAACCAGTTGATCTAGATAAAATTAAAAAAAACAAGGAATTATGCCATTTATCTTTAATCAGGCAAAGTAGGTTATCAGTAATGCCAATAGACTCTAAAAGCTGGAAAATTTTAAATAAGATGAGTAAGATTTAACTATAAATTTTAAAATTATGCCTAAAAAAAAAAAGAAGAAGAAAATTAAAAAAAGATCTTCTAAAAAGAAAGTATTTAAGAAGAAAAGAAGAAATAAAAAAAACTCTTCTAAAAAAAGAGCGTTCAAGAAAAAATTAAATAAAAGAAAAAAAATTAAAAAGAAGACTGACAAAATAACTGATCCGACTGAATTAGTTATCAAAACTAGACCTGAATGGATTAAAGCTAGTCTAGCAAATAAATCTCAATATCAAAAAAATTATAATGACTCAATAAAAAATAATGATGGTTTTTGGAAAAAACAGGGAAAAAGAATTAGTTGGATAAAACCTTATAAAAAAATTAAAGATGTTAAATACAGTTCTAAAGAAGTTAGAATTAAATGGTTTCATGATGGCACTTTAAATGCATCAGTAAACTGTATAGATAGACACTTAAAAGATAAAAAAGATAAAACAGCAATAATTTGGGTTGGAGATGATCCAAAAGATAATCAAAAGATTTCATATAAACATCTACACCAAAAAGTATCCAAAGCAGCAAATGGGTTAAAAAAATTAGGAATTCAAAAAGGGGATCGAGTAACAATTTACTTAACAATGATTCCTGAGCTTGCAATTTTAATGTTAGCTTGCGCAAGAATTGGCGCGGTTCACTCAATTATTTTTGGAGGATTTTCTGCAGACTCGATATCAGGCAGAGTTAATGATTGCGAGTCTGAATATATAATTACTGCTGATGAAGGAGTTAGAGGTGGAAAGACCATTCCTCTGAAAGCAACAACAGATGAAGCATTATTAGCTTGCCCGAATGTAAAAAAATGTATTGTTGTTAAAAGAACTGGAAATGAAATTAGTTGGAATGAAAGTAGAGATGTTTGGTATCATGATTTAATTAAAGATGTACCTTCGTATTGTGATCCAGAAGAAATGAATGCTGAAGATCCATTATTTATTCTTTACACCTCTGGATCAACTGGAAAACCTAAAGGTGTTTTACATACCACTGGTGGTTATATGGTTTATGCATCAATGACACATCAATATATTTTTAATTATAAACCTAAGGATATTTATTGGTGCACTGCTGATATTGGTTGGGTTACAGGACACAGTTATATAATTTATGGACCTTTGGCTAATGGTGCTACAACTATAATGTTTGAGGGTATCCCTAATTATCCTGATACCTCTAGATGGTGGCAAATTGTTGATAAATATAAAGTCAACACTTTTTACACTGCCCCAACTGCTATAAGAGCTTTGATGCGTGAAGGTGATGGTCCGGTGAATAAAACTTCAAGAAAATCATTAAAACTATTAGGAACTGTAGGAGAACCAATAAACCCTGAGGCTTGGATGTGGTATTATAGAACTGTAGGAAATTCTAAATGTCCAATAGTAGATACTTGGTGGCAAACTGAGACGGGTGGAATAATGATTGCACCCCAAACTGGAGCTATAACTTTAAAACCTGGTTCAGCTACTAAGCCTTTTTATGGAATTAAGCCTGCTATATTAGATAAAGATGGAAAAGAAATAAAAGGGGCTGGAGAAGGAAGACTTTGTATTTCTCAATCTTGGCCTGGACAAATGAGAACAGTTTATGGAGATCATCAAAGATTCATTGATACATATTTTTCACAATTTGAAGGTAAATATTTTACAGGTGATGGATGTAGAAGAGACAAAGATGGATATTATTGGATCACTGGCAGAGTTGATGATGTAATCATAGTGTCAGGACACAACCTAGGTACTGCAGAAATCGAAAGTGCATTTGTAGCTCATCCTAAAGTAGCTGAGGCTGCAGTGGTAGGTTTTCCACATGATATTAAAGGAAATGGATTATATGTATATGTAACTTTGAATTTAAGTGAAAAAGAAGATGGAGATCTTGAACGAGAACTGAAAAATCATGTAGCTAGAACATTAGGCCCCATATACCGACCCGACTTAATACATTTTACCCCAGGCTTACCAAAGACTAGGTCTGGAAAAATTATGAGAAGGATTTTAAGAAAAATTGCTGCTAATGAACAAGATCAGTTGGGTGATACAACTACCTTGGCTGACCCGAGCGTTGTTCAAAGTTTAGTCGATAATAGAAAGAATATTTAAAACTGAATTCTTTCTTTAAATTCTTTTTTAATTACATCCCATTTGAGTATTACTGAATTTAAAACAATTTTTCTATCCAGCTTTTTTAATTCTTCTGCGATAGGTGCCCATTTGTATAAAGACAAGGCACTAGGGTTAAATGGAAGATCATTACAATAATTATCCCAATCAATATCATGAAGTCTTTGATTAAAATTATTTTTTGCATCCTTAATTATATTCAATGGCATATTGTTAGTAGTTTCATCATCTAAAATTTTTTCAAAAATTTCTTTTGCTTTATCAATATTTTGGTAATCAAAATTCACTTTTAAATAAGAAAATATATAAAATGTAAGATCTTGAAGAGCTTCTGCATAAATATTCCACTTTGCTAAATTTACAGATTTCATAAATTCATCATTTTCAAAATGAAGCACATATCTAGTTCCTATTCTTGTTTTCAAATAACCATAAAGAGTTACTTGACTTACCCAGGCAGATTTTGACTGTATAAAATCCTCAATATCATCCAAGTTCCTTAATCTTTTCTTTGGTATAAAAGCCTTAAAAAGTGCAAATAAGTAAATCTTAAAATCATTCCAAGACAGGTCTTTCCAGCTAAGTTTATATTTTCCCATAAAAATGCTTATATTTGATATTATACCTTAAAAATCCTACCAATATGAACAATTTTAACACTTTAAATCTCTTTTATTATGGGTATGGTTTTGGCCAGTTATAACTAAAAAGAGAGAGGTATAAATGTCAAAACAAGAACAACACTGGGAAAAAACCAGAGGCTTGCTATTAATGACTTTAGCAATTTGGTTTGTATTCTCAATTGGCATCTTCCTATTTGGGGCTGAAATGAACGAAGTTACGGGACCATTTGGTTATCCGTTAACTTATTGGTTCACGTGTCAAGGTTCTCTTGGAATTTTCGTAATCCTGATTTTCTGGTTCGCGAATAGACAAGAAAAAATTGATGAAGAGTTTGGCTTTTCAGAAAGAGGGGATGACTAATGATAAAAGGTAATTTTATAGACAATTTACCTAAAGTTTATGGAATCTATACAGGTGGATTTTTAGGTTTCATAATCATTATGTCAATTGCCGAGCAGATGGGTATGACAGCGAAAACAATTGGTATTTGTTTCGTTGCCTTCACAGTAGCCATCTATGCTATAATTGGTTATCTATCACGAACAGCTCAAGCAGATGCATATTACGTAGCTGGAAGACAAGTACCAACAGTATTCAACGGAATGGCGACTGCAGCAGACTGGATGTCTGGTGCTTCATTCGTTGCAATGGCAGGTGGTATTTACTTTAAAGGTTACGGTTATATGGCACTACTTGTTGGTTGGACTGGTGGATATGTATTAGTTGCATCTTTATTAGCACCATACCTAAGAAAATTTGGCTGTTACACAGTCCCAGATTTTATTGGTACAAGATACGGTGGTAATTTAACTAGGTTTCTTGCAGTAGTAGTATTAACTGTTGCTTCATTTACCTATGTGACTGCTCAAATTAACGCCACAGGTACAATTGCATCTGTAGCACTTGATATTCCATTTCAATACGCTGTATATGTTGGATTAATAAGTATTTTATTATGTTCAATGTTGGGTGGTATGAGAGGAGTAACTTGGACACAGGTTGCACAATATATAGTACTAATCATAGCTTACTTATTACCAGTATTCTGGATCAGTAACAAAATGGGTGCGGGTTTCTTCCCACACTTTATGTTGGCTGATGAAGTAGCTAGAATTGGTGAATTAGAACAACAGTTTGGTTTTGTGAAAAACTCAGCTGGAGATCTTGCCAATGTACCTAAAGGATTAGCTGGAATAACTAAAGCTCACTCAGCGGTAAACGCATCGCCTTGGGCATTTATTTCATTAGCGCTAGCAATGATGATGGGAACAGCCTCATTGCCTCACGTAATGATGAGATATTTCACTACTCCAAGTGTAAAAGCGGCTAGAAAATCAGTAGGTTGGTCTTTATTCTTTATATTCCTACTTTATTCTTCTGCTCCAATGTTAGCAACTCTATCTAAACTGTCATTGATTGATCCATCTTTACCAACAGGTATTATCGGTAAATCAATTGCAGAAGTTCAGTCAATAGATTGGTATCAAAACTGGAACCAAGCAAACTTAATGTTTGTAAGCGACTTTAACGGAAATGGAACTCTTGAGTTGAATGAGTTTTTCATGGGTGGTAAAGCCGTTGTGTTAGCAACTCCAGAAATAGCTGGATTACCATACGTAATCTCAGGTCTAGTTGCTGCTGGAGGTATGGCTGCTGCCATGTCAACAGCTGATGGTTTGATTCTAGCAATTGCTAATGCGATCTCACATGATGTTTATTATAAAATCATTGATCCAAAAGCAGAAACTGCAAAAAGGCTAGTTGTTGCAAGGGTATTACTTGTAGTAATTGGTTTTGCTGGAGCAACTATTGCGGCAATGGAGATCCAAGGTATCTTAGGTTCAGTAATCTGGGCTTTTGACTTTGCGATGTCAGGATTGTTCTTCCCACTTGTACTTGGTGTATGGTGGAAAAGAGCTAACAGACAAGGTGCTATAGCTGGTATGGCTTTAGGACTTATTTCTGGTGCTTGGTATCTAGTTTGGGTACGAACTGGCGGAAGTGGATTCTTAGGTATTACACAATTAACGTTTGGTATCTTCGGTTCAGCAGTTAGTTTAGTATCTATGGTTGTTGTAAGTTTAATAACTTCAGAACCAAATGCTGCTACGCAAAAAATGGTTGACGAAGTTAGAGTACCATCAGGTAGATCTATCATCGGCAAACAATAAAAAAATCTTTCTAAGGGGCGATTAATTTCGCCCCTTTTAATTTCAAAATTTTTCCAATATAAATTTAAAATGTCAGCTAACTTTCATCCTTTAATATACATAATTGACTATATTCTTGGAGTAATCATGTGGACTTTAATTGGGAGAGTAGCAATGAATATTTTTCAAAGAGAAGACTCTCAATTTTTTTTTATGAGAGTTTTCGTAAAATTTACAAATCCAATTATTGGAATATTTAAGCCTATAACACCCTCATTTATAATCGCCCCTATAGTCCCTTTATACGTTGCTTGGTTTTTCTTTATGATAAGATTTTATTTAATGCCCTGGGTTTTGGGATATTCAGTGATGGGTATGTTATCTTTTCCTCTGGAAAGTGAAATATCGAGACAAATTTATCAATTTTTTAATTCAATTAAATTTTAAAAATTGATACTAGTATTGCTAGTTATCAATGAAAAAAATACAAATTTCACCATCAATTTTATCCGCTGATTTCAACCAGCTAGGTAATGAAATTAAAAGGTTAGAGGAAGGTGGCGCCGATATGATACATGTAGATGTAATGGATGGTCACTTTGTACCAAATTTAACTATTGGACCGCCAGTAATTAAGGAACTAAAAAAAAATACTTCTATGATTTTTGATGTGCATTTAATGATCTCTCCTGTACATAAATATATTGAAAATTACGCAAATGCAGGTGCTGATATAATCACTATTCATCCTGAGGCAACAGAGGATTTAAATTCTTCTATTCTTAAAATTAAAGAGTTTAAAAAAAAAGTTGGAATTTCATTAAATCCTAAGACTAAAGTTGATGTTATTAGAGATTATTTGGATAAAATTGATTTAGTATTAATTATGAGCGTAAATCCTGGTTTCGGTGGTCAAAAATTTATGCCAGAAGTTATAGATAAAATAAAAGAATTAAAAAAAATACAAAAAAAACAAAACATAGATTTTGATATTGAAATAGATGGTGGAATTAATTTCGAAAATTCAAAAATTGCAATTGAAGCAGGTGCTAATATTCTAGTATCTGGGACAACAATATTCAAAAGCAATAACGGAGATGTTAAAAAAAATATCGATTTACTAAAATCTTGATGATTAAATGATTTTAAGAAATTTCTTGAATTTCATTACCCTTCCCTTAAAAAATATTACTGAACAAATTAGAAACATTTATTTAAATTCTAATTTGTATGACAAAAAAATATCAAAAATTAATAATCAAAATTTAGTTTATAAACCAAGCCCTCATTTACTTTCATCATTAATAAAATATCAAACAAAAAAAATAAATGTAAACGATATTGTTACAGAAAATTTATGGGAAAAGGAAAATTTAGATATAAAAAACTTTAAAAAGTTAAACAATTTTTATTGGTTTTTTAGTTTGGATTTAAAATCTTCAAAAAAAAATACACAAAAAATTATATCTGATTGGATTAAAAAAAACTTTAAATATAATTCAGAGAGCTGGGAATTTGATTTAACTTCCAAAAGAATAATAGCATGGCTTTCAAATCATAATCTAACAATTGAAGGAAGTAACAAAGAAGATCTCAATAAATTTAACGAAATGATTCAGAAACAGACAAATCACTTAATTAATGAAATTAAGAATTCAAAATCAATAGACGATAAAATAATTGGTTGTGCAGCTATTATTTTAGTTGGTCTATGTTATAAAGATAAAAAAAATTATCTTACGTTTGGTTTAAGCTTACTTAAAAAGATATCAAAATTATCTTTTGATAATAATGGTTTTCCTAAATCAAGAAATATTAAACAGTTAATATTCTATCTAAAATACTATATATTGGTTAGAGAATGGTTCAAAGAAGCTCAAATAGAAATCCCCGAAGAAGTTAACGAAACAATCTATTATTTAGGCCAAGGGTATGCTTTTGTATGGCAAAATATCAAATCAGATATTTTAATGAATGGAAACAATATATCTAATAATTCTGAGTTTGATCAATACTTAAAAAGATTTGGTTATAACTTTAAAAATGAAAATAAAGAATTTGGTGGCTACGCGATTTTATATAATAAAAAATTCTCTTTGATAATGGATGTGGGCTCATCACCTTCTACAAAATTTTCCTCTGAATATCAATCTGGAGCACTTTCGTTTGAAATAAATGTAAATGGAAAAAAATTGATTAGTAATTGTGGATATTATGAAAACAAAAACAATAAATTAATTGAACTTTCAAAATCAACTGCAACACATAGTACTTTAATTATTGATGATAACTCTTCATGCTATTACAAAAAAAACAAAAAAAATTATTTAATAAATCGCGGCTTAAAAATTTTAAAGAAAGATATTATTTTTAAAAAAGGTTATTGGAAAATAAATGCATCTCATGATGGATATTATAAAAAATTTAATGCAATTCATGAAAGAGAAATTGAATTTTACCCTGACGAGTTTAAATTTATTGGTACTGATAAAATTCTAAATAAAAAAATCAATTTGAATATAAAATTTGATATTCGATTTCATTTAGAACCAAATGTTAAATTAATGAAAACGCAAGATAACAAAGCAATACTTATAGAATTACATGATGAAGGTTGGAAATTTACATGTAATAAATTTGATATAGATATTGATAATGGGTTATATTTCGGTAATAAAAATTCTTATACTCAAAACCAAAATATTTTTATTTCTGGAATTACTAACAACCAAGATGAAAATGTTGTATGGCAATTAAATAAAATTAAATGAAAAAAATTAAAAAAGCTCTAATTTCAGTATCTGATAAAAAAAATTTAAAACCTCTACTAAAAATTTTAAAAAAAAATAAAATTGAAATAATAAGTTCTGGTGGAACATTTAAAGAGATTAAAAAACTTAAATTTAAGTGTACCGAGGTTTCTAAGTTTACAGGATCACCAGAAATTTTAGGTGGAAGAGTCAAAACTTTACATCCCAAAATTCATGCAGGAATTTTGAATAAAAGAAATAATAAATCTCACTATAAAGATTTAATCAAAAATAATTTTGAAAACATTGATCTTGTGGTTGTAAATTTTTATCCTTTTGAAAAAGTTTTTAAAAGTAAAGTAAACCATCAAAACATAATTGAAAATATAGATATTGGAGGACCTGCTATGGCAAGGGCTGCAGCTAAAAATTACGATGACGTAGTCGTAATAACTTCAAGTTCACAATATAACAAACTTATAGATGAGATTATTAAATTTAAAGGCTCAACATCTCTAAATTTTAGAGAAAAAATGTCTCAAGAAGCTTTTATGGAAACAGCTTACTATGATGCACTTATTTCTAATTATTTTAACAAAAAAAATAAAAATTATTTTCCACAAAAAAAAATTATCTATGGAAACTTAATTGAAAAATTGAGATATGGTGAAAATCCCCATCAAGATAGTGCAATTTATTCACAAAGTGAATTTTTAAATATAAAACAATTTCATGGAAAACAATTAAGCTATAATAATTATAACGATATATTTGCCGCATTAACTATTTCTGAATCTTTACCAAAAAACACTGGAGTTGTAATCGTTAAACATACAAATCCATGTGGTGTTTCAGCTTTAAAAAATAGTATGAAATCTTTTAAAGCTGCTCTTGCTTGTGATCCAACTAGCGCTTTTGGTGGAATAGTTTCTTGTAATTTTAAAATAAACAAAAAAATAGCCTTAGAACTAAATAAATTATTTCTTGAAATAATTATTGCAAATAATTTCGACTTTGATGCCATAAAAATTTTAAAAAAGAAAAAAAACCTAAGACTCATCGATTCTTCTGAATTTGCACTCTCAGAAAAATTAAAGTTTAATTCTGCTAGTGAAAATATTTTGATACAATCAGAAGATAAGAAGCGATTTACAAAAAATGATTTCAAAGTAGTATCTAAAAAAAAACCCTCTAAGTCTCAATTGGACGATTTAATTTTTGCTTTTAATGTTTGTAGGTACGTAAAATCTAATGCAATAGTTTTAGCGTCTAATAAATCGACCTATGGAATAGGTTCTGGTCAACCTAATAGATTGGATAGCTGTAAATTAGCAATTGATAAAATGAATAAGTTTAAAATTTCATCTTCAAATATTGTTGCTGCATCTGATGCTTTTTTTCCCTTTGTTGATGGAATTGAAAAACTGGTACAATCTGGAATTAAAGCTGTAGTTCAACCTGCTGGATCAATAAGAGATAAAGAAATTATAAAATTTGCAAATGATACAAATACCGTTTTAGTGTTTTCAAAGACAAGACACTTTAGACATTAAGAATTTCATCAATTTTAGCTGCTAAAATAAAATCATTTTCAGATAAACCCTCAACAGCGTGCGTAGAAATATTAATTTTTACATAACCCCATCCAAAAGTAATGTCAGGATGGTGTCCCTCTGTTTCTGAAACGTTTCCAACATTATTTACAAAATCTTGACTTTCTTTAAAATTTTTAAATTTAAAACTTTTTTCTAAATAATAATTCTTTTTATCATTAGGTTTAACGTCCCATCCATCAACTTTTTTTTGATATTTGTGAATTTCACTTATATCTAAAGCGGGTAAACCTCCTTCACACGGGACACATTTTTTTTTAACGAGTTCATTCATAAATTAATCTGAAAAAACATTATAATAACTATTATTAGTAAAAATAATACAAAAAATTTTTTAAAAAATTTCAGTTTGAAAAAAAAAACTAAATCTAACGGCAAATAGTATTTTGATGACTTGTCTTCTCTTGAACAATGTATATCTATCCAAGTTGTATTTCTTAAAGAATATAAAAATTTAAAGTTTTTTTTTTTTAACCACTTACCATCTATATCATTTCCAAAAGGGCCAGCAGAATGTGCAGGAAAAGAATATTCATTTTCATTATTTGTTGAAGAAAATATTCTATTTCTATATTTTAAATGCACATTTGATCCACAAACTAATTTAAATGAATTATATTTTTCATTATTAATTATTTTTTTAAAAATTTTTTCATTATAACACTCCACAGAAAAATATTTTGGAAAGATATTATTTTTAAAAATTTCAGAAAGTATTTCATAATCATAATTTTCTATATCTATTTTTATATAATATGGATTCCCATATTTATTTATTATTTCAATAATATTTTTAGATGGAAGTCTAGTTTTTATAAAATGATTCATAAATTCTATTTTAGGTTTTGGAAACTGACTTAAAACATCTGCATTCTTATGAATATAAAAATCTTTATCGACATTATTTTCATCTGTTGTAATTATAAAATTTTCAACAACTAATCTTCCTTCTGAAATTTCTTTATTAAATTTATTTGTTATTTGATTACAAAGTTTTGGATTTGCTTCAACTGCTATAACAAGATCTGATTTCATCAGATAATAGCGAATGTTATCTCCATTGTTAGAGCCAAGATCATAAATTATTTTTTTCATTTTGAGGTTGGAGCGGGCAAAGGGGGTCGAACCCTCGACCTTCTCGTTGGCAACGAGACGCTCTACCACTGAGCTATACCCGCGTCTAAAAACACTATAGTTAGTGATTTTTTTTAATTCAAGCAATATTAAATATGATATATTTTTTTTATGAAAAATGACGAATTACCAAATATTATTCCTGTATTTCCATTAAGTAACTTTATTATATTCCCAAAAACTACGGTGCCTCTTAATATTTTTGAACCTCGTTATATTGACATGATCAATGACTGTATGAAGACTAATAAATATATTGGAATGATACAGCCAAAAAACTCAAAAGATCCAGGTGAAATTTCACCAGAACTTTATGAAACTGGGTGTTTAGGTAAAATAACTAGTTTTAGAGAAACAGACGACAAAAGATATTTAATTGATTTGAAAGGAATTATAAGATTTAAAATTTTAAAAGAAGTTAAAACCGACAAACTTTATAGAAAATGCGAGATAGATTGCAGTACTTATTTAAATGATCTTGTCGAAAAAAAAGAAAATTTAAAATTCTCAGATTTAGAATTAATTTTTAAAGACTTAAAATCATTGTTTGAAAAAAGAGGTTTTATAATAAATTGGAAAGCTCTCGAAAAACAAAGTTTAGATGAAACTATTAACGCTTTAGCAATGGCTTCTCCATTTAGTTTAGAAGAAAAACAAATTCTATTAGAAGCAGTAAGTTTAGATTTAAGAAAAAATAAAATAGCAGAAATCTTATCTACATATATTTTTGATGAGTATCACAACACTACTCTACAATAATTCTAAATTCTAATACCATAATCTGCAAATTTTTTAAAAAGAGAATTAACAATTTTATTATTGCCTATTACATTAATAGATTTACTTAATATATCTGAGTTAATTCTTCTCTCAAAATTAAAAAATTCATAAATCCAATCAATGCTAGTTAAAAATAAATAATTCTTATCCTGTGAAACTTTTTGGAATTCCTGGCATAATGAAGAATCTAAATTAAGACCTAAATTAATTTTATTATCAATTAAATTTGATAATAATTTAATATCCCTTAACGACATATTAAATCCTTGTCCAGCTAATGGGTGTATTTTATGAAGTAAATCTCCAAATGCTAAAATATTCTCATTATAATATTTTCTTACATTAGAAGACTTTAATTCAAAATAACTATAACTATTAATTTTTTTTATTGAATAAATAGGATTATATTTTTTAATCAAATTATTTAGATCAAAATTATGATTAGTATTTTTAGTTTTAAAAGAATAAACCACTGATGTTTTGGTTTCAGAAATTGGTAAAAAAGCAATTGGACCATTATTAGTAAAATTCTGAAATGCGGTTTTATTATCAATGATTTTTTTATGATAAATAACTGTAGTATATGCATAACTATTATAATTTTTCTCTACCTTGTTATAAAAAAATTTTCTTGTAATTTGATGATTTGGATCACAATCGATTATTAAACAATATTTCTTTTTTAAAATATCAAAATTGCCCGAATTAGTTTTAAATTTTATAAATTTATTATTTTTCAAGCTTCTGATTAATAATTTTTGTAATTGATAATTCTTAATAATTGAAAAAATTTGTTTATTATGATTATTAAATTTTAATATTTCTTTATTGATATTCTTTTCTGTAAAAATTTTAATTTTATTTATTTCCCATATAATATTTTGAATATCTATTATTTCATTGTTAAAAAAATCAACGTTAGATTTTGAAATACTTAACGTTCTTGAATTATCATATTTGGTATTTTTTTTATTTGATAAGATATCAACTGATAATTCTTTTTGAATTAACACTTTAGCTAATGTTAGACTTACAAGTCCATCACCAATTATACAAACTTTCATAACAAATTAATTTTAACAACAAAAATTAGATGATACAAAGTGTTAAATTTGATTCATTAAAATGAATATTAAAAAAATAGCTAATTCAGCACTACAATTTTCAATTAATCGAGTGATTGAAATCATAGGAGCATGTGTAACAATAATTGGTCTTCTGCTACTAGTGGCACTAATCTCATATTCTCCAAATGATCCTAATTTTATATTTCCAGAAAATACTGAAATACATAATATATTGGGTTTCCAAGGAAGTTTTGTTTCAGATCTTTTTTTTCAATCGATTGGTATTTCTTCTTATCTAATACCTTTAACTTTTATTTTTACTGGAATTAATATTTTTAGAACTAAAGATTTATTCTTAATGATTGAAAATGTATTTTATGCAATTCTTTATTCTCTCGTTGGAACTATATTTTTTGATTATTTTTATCAAAATAATTTTACTTTGTATATTAACGGGAATGGAGGTTTTGTAGGTCAGTATCTTAATCAAACTTTCCTTGGTAATTTAATTAATTTACAAACTACAATTTCATTCTATTTTTCAATAAGTCTAATTATATGTTTATTTTTAATTAGCATCAATTTTAGTCCTAAAAAATTTTGGATTTTTTTAAAAAAAATTATAAATTATATCAATATAAATAATAACAAGTCTTATACAGATAAAAAAGAAATTATAAGTGAATATATTCCTCAAGATGAAATAAAGAATTTGATTCAAGAAGACCTTCCTTTTATTAAAGCTGACAAAATTAAAGAAAATGAAAAGATTAAATTTCAACTTCCAACTTTAGAATTATTAAAAATACCAACTAAAAAAGAAAAAGAAAATTCTAATAAGGAAGAAATCAGTGATCCTGAATTTCTTGAGAAAATATTATTAGATTTTGGTGTAAGTGGAAATATAAAAAAAATAAGCCATGGACCAGTAGTTACATTAAATGAATTTGAACCAGCTGCTGGCGTAAAAGTATCAAAAATTATTAATCTATCTGATGATATAGCAAGAAATACAAGTTCTGAGTCTGCTAGAATTGCTACTATTCCTGGAAGTAATACAGTTGGTATCGAATTACCAAACTCATCTAGAGAAAATGTTTATTTAAGTGAGATTTTAGAAAATAATGATTTTAGAAAAAAAGATTTTAAATTACCTATTGCATTAGGAAAAAATATTTCTGGTTCGCCTGTGGTAGGTGATTTATCCTCAATGCCTCACTTGTTGATAGCTGGAACTACGGGGTCAGGGAAATCAGTTTGTATTAATACAATTATTTTGTCTCTTCTTTTCAGACACAGCCCTGAAAAATGTAAATTTATTTTAATAGACCCTAAAATGTTAGAACTCTCTACTTACGAAGGTATTCCACATTTATTATGTCCGGTAATTACCGAGGCTAAAAAAGCTGCATCAGTTCTTGGTTGGGTAGTCAAAGAAATGGAGAGTAGATATAGATTGATGACAAAAGAAGGTGTTCGAAACATTGATGGTTATAACTCAAAACACAAATTACCAATGCCTTATATAGTTGTAGTAGTTGATGAAATGTCAGATTTAATGCTTGTGGCTGGTAAAGAAATTGAAAATTATATTCAAAAATTATCCCAAATGGCTAGGGCAGCGGGAATTCATATAATAATGGCTACCCAAAGACCAAGTGTTGATGTTATTACGGGCACAATTAAAGCTAATTTTCCTACAAGGATTTCATTTCAGGTAAGCTCAAAAATAGACAGTAGAACAATATTAGGCGAACAAGGAGCTGAACAACTTCTTGGTAAAGGAGATATGCTATTTATGTCATCTGCAAATAAGGTTTTGAGAATACATGCGCCTTTTGTATCGGACAACGAAATTGAAAAAATCAATAATTTTTTAAGATCTCAAGCAGAACCAGACTATGTTGATGAAATATTAAATTTTGCTGACGAAAAAGAAATTGGAGAAGGATCTAAAAACAGTGGAGATAAAGATGAACTATATCAAACTGCCTTAGAAATAATAAAATCTGAAGGTAAAGCATCTACATCCTTTCTACAAAGAAAATTACAAATTGGTTATAATAGAGCAGCTAGAATTATAGATATGATGGAAAATGAAGGCGTTGTGAGTAAAGCAAATCATGTTGGTAAAAGAGATGTTCTTTAATGAAAAGAATTATATTATTTTTTATTGTAATCAATATTAACAATGTTGCATTAAGTTCAATTAAAGAAAATATTATAAATAATCTAAAAAATACAAACAATTTAACTTTTAATTTTGAACAAAATATTAATGGTAAAACCGAAAGAGGTAATTGTGTTATTGAATACCCAAAAAAAATTTTTTGTAAGTATAATATTAAAAATAATAAAATTTTGGTTTCTAATGGAAAATCGATAGTAATTAAAAATGACAACGGAATTTATTATCGATACGGGATAAAAGGAACACCATTTAATTATATTCTTGATAAAAATTTTTTGATAAATGAAATTAAAAAATTGCAAGAAAGAATAATTGATGAAAAATTTATAAATTTCACAATTCTTAAAGATAAAAATGAAATAAATATTTTTTTCAATAAAAAGAATTATGATCTAATTGGATGGCAAACACTAGATATTTATCAAAACTTAAACATAACTTATCTTACATCTTTAAAAAAAAACCAAATACTAAAAAAAAATATTTTTAAACTTCCTCCGCTTAACTAAATTTTAATTGTTTCATTTTTATATATCGTCATACCTCTTGCTAAATAATTTTTTAAAGCATTCTCATGATCTAATGTGCATGTGTGAACCCAAACTCTTTTAATACCTCTTTTTTTTAAAGATTTTTTAATCGCAATTGAAAGTAAATAGCCCCCTAATTTTTTTTTATGATAATTCTCTAATAAACCAAAATATGCAATTTCAATTTCTTGAAGATCTGAGTGAATAATTAATTCAAAGTAACCTGCGGGATCTTCTTTGACCTCTAGTACGTATGTTTCTATTTTAGGGTTAGAGGAATAGTTAATCCAATCTTTATCTGACCAAATAAGGCGATCTGTCCATCTGTGTTTTTTGCCAATATTTTTATAAAAAAATTTGTTAATTTGAAAATCATTAACCTTTGTAATTTTAAAAAAACTCTCTGTGTTAGGAGGCGAGCTTTCAACTAAAGCACCTAAAGACTTTATTTCCAAATAATTTCTTTCAATATACTCTTTCACTCAACCATCTTACCAACTATTTCACCTCCAAATAAATGAAAGTGTAAATGAGGTACTTCTTGGCCTCCGTGTTCGCTAATATTTGCTAAAGCCCTATATCCTTTACCTGTATCGGCAGAAATATTTAGTTTTTTAGCAACAGTATTAATTCCCTTTAATAACCCTACCATTTCTTCTGATGATGCATTTGCACTAAAATCGTCTAAATCAATAAATCTTCCTTTTGGTATAACTAATGCATGAATTTTTTTTTGAGGATTTATATCATGAAATGATAAAACGAAATCATCTTCATAAATTTTTTTACAAGGAATTTCTCCTCTTAAAATTTTAGCAAAAATATTATTATCATCATAACTCATTTTTTTCTTTTATCTAATTCTTTCATTACCTCTTCAATTTTTATATCATTTGCCTCTAAATACATTATTAAATGATAAAAAACATCAGCTGCTTCATGAATTTTATTTGAATTTTTTTCGACTGCTTCAATAAGTTCGCTAATTTCTTCTAAGACTTTTTCTTTACTTAAAGATTTATTACTTAATAATTTGTTTGTATAAGATCCGTCTACAGGAGTTTTTTTTCTTTCTCTAGCAAGATTAAACAAATTTTCTAAAGAATTTAACATATTAAATTCTAACAGGTATTCCTTTTGAGTCCAAATAATCCTTGGCTTGTTTAACTGAATATTTTCCATAATGAAATATAGAAGCTGCAAGAACCGCACTAGCTTTTCCCAATTTAATTCCGTCAACTAAGTGATCTAAATTACCCACACCTCCTGATGCAATTACAGGAATATTTACTTCAGATGAAATTTTAGACATTAAATCAATATCGTAACCAACTTGAGTTCCATCTCTATCCATAGATGTTACTAATAACTCTCCTGCACCATTTTCTTCCATTTTCTTCGCATACTCTAAAGCATTAATACCACTATTATTCCTTCCTCCATGAGTAAATATTTCCCATTTATCTCCATTTTTCTTTGCATCAATTGCGACTACAATACATTGCGATCCAAATTTTTTTGAACTGTCAATAACAACTTTTGGATTTTCTACAGCTGCTGTATTTATTGAAACTTTATCGGCTCCACAATTAAGTAATTTATTGATATCTTCCACATTTCTTATTCCTCCACCTACAGTTAAAGGAACAAAACATTTTTTTGAAGTCTTCTCTACAACATCGTAAATTATGTCTCGATTTTCATTAGATGCTGTTATATCGAGAAAACAAATTTCATCTGCCCCACCATCACTGTAAATTTTTGCTTGCTCTACAGGATCTCCAGCATCCTTTAGATCAACAAAGTTAATACCTTTAACGACACGGCCATTTTTTACGTCTAAGCATGGGATAATTCTATTTTTAAGCATTTTCTTTCACAAGTTCTTCTAATTTAATATCACCATCATAAATAGCTTTACCGACTATAATACCTTCAACATTTTTTAAATTCTTTGCTTTTTTTATATCATCTATAGATGAAACTCCGCCAGATATAATCACAGGACAATTTGATATCTTGGCAACTTTAATTGTTTCATCAAAATTTGGGCTTTGTTTCATGCCATCCCGATTAATATCAGTATAAATTAATCTACTAGCACCATAGTCGTTAACTTCTTTTAAATAATCTAAAGTCAATTGATTAGAGCTTTCTTTCCATCCAGAAACTGATAAGTACCCATTTTTAGCATCTAAGCCTAGAGCAATTTTATTTGAAAATTTTTCGCATGCTTTTTTTAAAAAACTTTTATCTTTAATAGCAGCACTTCCTAAAATTACTTTCTCAACCCCAGCATCGATATATTTTTGAATACTATCAAAATTTCTAATGCCACCACCTATCTCGACTTTAAAGTCAAACTTTCTAACTATATCTTGAATAATATCTAAATTAATAGTTTTACCAGTTAAAGCTCCATCTAAATCAACAATATGTAAATTTTTAAAACCATGCTCTTTATATTTTTGAGCTTGTTCAGCTGGAGACATTTCATATTCAGTTTTATTTTCAAAATCTCCCTTTACTAATCTCACACATTTTTTATCTTTAATATCTATTGCTGGAAATATTTTCATTTATAAATTTATAAAATTATCTATGATTTTTAATCCTATCTTATCACTCTTTTCAGGGTGGAATTGGGTTCCAAATATATTTTCTTTTTCAACTGAACAAACAATGTTTGATGAATAATTTGTTGTTGCAGAAATTACTTTTTTATCTTCTGGAATAAATTCATAGCTATGTACAAAATACATGTGAGAATTATTTTTTATATTTCTAAAAATTTTACTATCCTTCATAATGTTAATTTGGTTCCAGCCTATATGAGGAAGTTTATACTTTCCATTTTGATTATCAATTTTCGAAACCTTGCCTGAAATCCAGCCTAAGCCTCTTGTTTCAATTTCTTCATAGCCAATGTCAGCAAACATTTGTAAACCAACGCAAATTCCAAGAAGTGGTTTTTTATTATCTATTGCAAATTCACTTAAAGTATCTGTAAGACCATTAATTTTATTTAATGCATCTACGCAACTTTTGAATGAGCCCTGTCCTGGTAAAACAACTTTATCGCTTAATTTGATCTTATTTAAATCCGAAGTTACCTCTATGTTTACTTTATCTGCAGCAACTTCCTTGAAAGAGTTTATCACCGAACTTATATTGCCCGAATTATAATCAACAATTGTGACGTTCATTAAGCTTATAATGAGCCTTTAGTGGATGGAATACTATTTTTATTTCTAGGATCCATCTCTAGTGCAGCTCTTAAAGATCTTGCTAAGCCCTTATAACAAGATTCAATAATATGATGACTATTGTCACCATAAATATTTTCAATATGTAAAGTAATACCAGCTGATTGTGAAAAGGCCTGGAACCACTCTTTAAATAATTCAGTATCCATCTCTCCAAGTTTCTCTACCTTTAGTTTTACTTTCCATATCAGATAAGGTCTATTCGAAACATCTACTGCAACTCGAGATAATGTTTCATCCATTGGTATCATCGCATGTGCATATCTTTTAATACCTATAAATTTTTTAGCTGCTTTTTTTAAGGCCTCCCCAATAGCAATGCCTGTATCTTCTGTTGTGTGATGAAGATCTATATGAGTATCTCCTTTAGCTTTGACTTTTAGGTCCATCAAAGAGTGTTTTGATAATTGCTCAAGCATGTGATCCAAGAAACCTATGCCAGTGTCAATTTGGTATTTACCTTTACCATCAATATTGACTTCAACACTAATGCTGGTTTCTTTAGTTTTTCGAGATACTTTTCCTTTTCTAGCCATATATTTTTAGAGGTATACATACATAATCCTTTCATATCAATATTAGTATCTAGACTTGAAGTATCAAAAATAGTTACCATTTATTAGGTATGACAACGATTGTGTTAGTTAGAAAGAACAAAGAAGTAGTAGTTGCTGGTGATGGACAAGTAAGTATGGGAAATACTGTTGTCAAAAGCACCGCTTCAAAAGTTAGAAAAATTGATAAAAGAGATGTGGTTGCTGGCTTTGCCGGTTCAACAGCTGACGCTCTGACATTATTTGAGAGACTAGAAGGTAAACTTGAAAAACATGCAGGAAATTTATCTAGAGCTGCTGTTGAATTAGCAAAAGATTGGCGAACAGATAAATATTTAAGAAGACTAGAAGCTTTGATGGCTGTAGGAGATAAAAATAATAGCTATATCATTTCAGGAACTGGTGATGTTTTAGAACCTGAGGGTGATGTTATTGGAATTGGTTCAGGAGGAAATTATGCTTTAGCTGCAGGCAAGGTTTTGATGGAAGGAAATATGTCTGCTGAAGAAATAGCAAAAAAAGCAATTCAAATTGCTGCTGACATTTGTGTATTTACTAATAATAATGTTAAGGTTGAAAAAATATAATGGATAATTCAAACGTAACTCCTTTACATCCAAAAGAAAAAAATCAAAAAGAAAAATCCTCTATCGTAAGTTCATTATCTCCAAGAGAGATAGTTTCTGAGTTGGATAGGTTTGTTGTAGGCCAAAATAAAGCAAAAAAAGCTGTGGCTGTTGCTTTAAGAAATAGATGGAGAAGACAGGCTCTAAAAGGTGAAATGAAGAATGAAGTTTTACCTAAGAATATTTTGATGATTGGTCCAACTGGAGTTGGTAAAACTGAAATATCCAGAAGACTTTCCAAACTTGCTGAAGCTCCATTCGTAAAAGTTGAAGCGACAAGATTTACTGAAGTTGGTTACGTAGGAAGAGATGTAGAACAAATAGTAAGAGACCTAATTGAAATTGCTATCTCAATGGAAAAAGTTAAAAAAAGAAAAGAGGTTCACGCAAAAGCTCAAAAGGCAGCTGAGGAAAAAGTTTTAGACGCATTAGTAGGTAAAAAAGCAAGTTTAGCAACTAGAGAAAGCTTTCGAAAAAGACTTAGAAGCGGTGACTTAGACGATAATGAAATAGAAATTGCAGTTAGTGATGTTGGTTCTAGTGGAACCTCATTTGAAATTCCAGGTATGCCAGGTGCAAACGTAGGAATGATTAACATAGGAGAAATGTTAGGTAAATCAATGGGAAACAAGGAAAAGAAAAAGAAAATGACTGTTAAAGAATCTCATGAAATTTTAATAAATGATGAGTCTGATAAGCTGATAGAAAACGATAAAATTGTAAAGGCTGCTAAGTTATCAACCGAAAATAATGGAATAGTATTCCTTGATGAAATAGATAAAATTTCAGGAAGAACAGATAGAGTTGGGGGCGATGTATCTCGAGAAGGTGTACAAAGAGATTTGTTACCTTTAATTGAAGGTACAACGGTAAATACAAAACATGGTCCTATAAAAACAGATCATATTTTATTTATAGCATCTGGAGCCTTTCAACTTGCAAAACCATCTGATTTACTTCCAGAGCTTCAGGGGAGATTGCCTATAAGAGTTGAATTAGAAGCTTTGACTAGTGAGGATTTTAAAAGAATATTAAAAGAACCTGATTATAGTTTAATCAAGCAATATGTTGCTTTATTAAAAACAGAAAATGTAGATCTTGAATTTTCAGAAGATGGCATAGACACAATCGCAAAAATTGCATCAGAGGTAAATTCAACGGTTGAAAACATTGGCGCTAGAAGACTTCATACAATAATTGAAAAAATTTTAGACGATATTAGTTTTACCGCAACTGACAGAGCTGGTGAAAAAATAATTATTAATAAAGATTATATCAATAAAAACTTAGACAATTTAGTAAAAGATACTGATTTATCAAAATTTATATTATAATTTTTTTTTCAAAAAAATATAAAAGGCTCCACTACCTCCATCTTCAATTTCGGCATCTTTTATCATTGTAATTTTGTTCTTTAATTCATTATCATTCTTTATAAATTCTGGAACAGAATACTTCAAAATACTTAAATCTTTTGAAATGTATGGATCTTTTTCTGTATTTGAATGAAGACCCTTACCAGTTACAACAATTATTTTTTTCACGCCAATATCGTACGACTGATCTATCAATTTTTTAATAGCATTATTTGCTTCTTGTAAAGAAAAACCATGTAAATCTATTTGATTAATATTTTGTGAATCTTTTTTACCTAGTTTGAAATCTTTATTAGGTAATTTTTCTTTGCTTGATAAAAAAGTTTCCCAAGCTTGTTTATCTTTATTTGAAATTTTATCGTTCAATTAAGTAAGGGTATCCACTAATTGCCAATTTGGATTATTTGAACTTATATCTCTAGAAAAAACCCAAGTATCATAAATTTTTTTAATTTTTTCAGGATGCCCAGAAATAACATTTTTGTCTTTATCTTTAATACAGGTAATTATTTCGCTTACAAAATCAACTGTAACATTTAAAATATTATCAATTTTTTTATGTTCTTTAATTTTTGCAGAATTAACACCTATAAATGTTATTTCTGCATAATGCCCCCTTTTGCTTCTTTCTTTTAGCGCTTCTTCAAATTGATCATGTATTTTTTTACTCAGTAGAGCCTTGCTTGAAGTAAGTTTATTGTCATTATCACTAAAGTCAGTAATAATTGTCTCATAAGCAATTTTTGCTCCTTTTAAAAATTCTTGCTGTGCCTCATCATCAAAATTTTCTTTTTGGATAACTTTTTTTTCTACTTGAGTATTATTTAATACTTTTTCAAACTGAGAAGGTGGTTTTCCCTGAAATCCAGTTCTTTTTCCTAAAATTCCTCTTAATCTTAAAAAGATAAATCCTGCAATCATCGCAAGAAGTATTATATCAATATACTCAAAACTATAATTCATATGTTAAATGTAATTACTATGTTGATTAATTTCAACTAACAATTACATTAAAGACAAATGAACTCAGTTTTATTATCAATTATCTTAATTCCAATTTTAGAAATTTACTTATTTATAAAAATTGGCTCACAAATAGGTGCTTTTAATACTATTTTATTAATATTTGTAACTGCGATTATTGGGATTTATTATGCAAAATATGAGGGTTTAAACACCATTAGGTCAGGATTTATGCAAATAGTTAAGAACGAAGTTCCTGCTTATGAAATCATTTCCGGTGCTGCAATTGCTTTTGCAGCAATACTCTTAATTATTCCTGGTTTTGCTACAGACTTTTTGGGTTTTTTAATAATATTTCCTATTACTAGGAAACTTTTATTAGGAAATTTATCAAATAAAATCAAAAAACATCAAACGAAAAAAAATAATTTTATAGATGGTGAGTATGAAGATATAGAAGATAATGATGATAGAAAAATTTAAGATACTAGCAAAATTTATTAAAGATATGTCAAGCGAAACGCGCGATATAGAAACTTTTTTATTTGTTAAAGAAAATATTTCTAAATATCAACTTAATATAGATATAACCTCTAAAGCTCTAAAAAATAAATTAATTGAGGTAAATATTACTTTAAAATTTGAAGATAAAGAACCAAACGAAAAAAAATCATATTATGAAATAGTATATGCTACTATTATTAAAATAAACGATGATGTAAAAGAGAAAGAAGATCTTCAAAAAATAATTTTATGTGATGTGCCAACTAAAATTTATCCTGACTTAGAAAATTCATTTCTAAATTTAATTCATAATTCTGGACATCCAGCGATAAAATTAGAAAAAAAAGTTGATTTTAACAAACTTTATAACGAAAGATTTAATTAAAGAAATTTTTTTTTAAATCTTTTTTTAAATACTCCTTATGCTTTTTTAATTCTTCTAAAGAAGGTTTAATTACTTTTTTAAAATATAAAATATTTTTTTTATCATAATTTTGTAATTTACTTTCCATTTGAAAATCTAAAGTGGGTTCTTTTTGATCAATTAAATTAATATAAACCTTAGCTAGTAAATCACAATCAACCAAAGCTGTGTGTTGCACTCTTTTGGAGTTGTCGATCCTATATTTTTTACATAACGCATCAAGGCTTATTGAAGAACCTGGAAATTTTTCTCTAGCTAAATTAAGAGTATCGATTATTTGATTATCTATTGTGTCTCTTCCTATTAGTTTTAATTCATTATTTAAGTGAGCAAGATCAAATTCAGCATTATGTATTATTAATTTCTTTCCTTTTATAAAGTTTAAAAAATCCTCTACTATTTCGTTAAATTTTTTTTGTTTTGATAAAAAATCATCTGAATAACCATGAACTTGAAAAGCCTTTTCTGAGACTTTTTTTTCAGGATTTAAATAACAATGAAATTTTTTATTAGTTGGAATTAAATTATCAAGTTCAATACAACCTATTTCTACAATTCTGTGACCATCTTTAACTGATATACCTGTAGTTTCTGTATCTAGGACTATTTCTTTCATATTAAAATTCTTTTTAATACATCCTTGACCTTTTTTCGAGCTGATTCTTTATCAAAATTATTTTTAATAATATAATGAGCTTTCTTTTTTTTGAAGTTTGTAGATAACTGAAAATATTTTAATCTTTTTAAAACTAATTTATTAAAATTTTTTCTTTTCTTAATTTTTTGAAGAACTTTATTTTTGTTTGGTTGGATAAAAATAATAATATCTTTTTTTTGTCTCAGTTTATTTTCCAAATAAAGTGGGATATCTAAAATAACTATTTTTTTTTTTTTATTAATTTTAGTAAAATTCTTTAAATTTTTCCTTACCTCAGGGTGAACTACAGATGAAATTATTTTTATATTTTTTTTTTTTTTGATTATTGCATTTATTAACTCTTCTTTTTTAATAGGAAATTTAGAAAAATATAAGGGTAATTTTTTTTTTAATTTAAAAAAGACGCTTCTATTTTTAGAATAAATTTTAGAAACTACTTTATCTGCATTAAAAACTGGATACCCAAATAAATTGGATAAAAATGTTTTTCCAGAACCTATTTCCCCTAATAGTGCTATTCTAATCATTGTGCAGATGGTTCATTAGTTTTTCATTAACTTTAGGAGTTAAATTGTGCCACAAACTAAATGATTTTTGCGCTTGATAAACAAACATTTCTTTTCCATTAATTATTTTGTGACCTAATTTTTCCGCTTCAGATAAAAATTTTGTTTTAGGTGGATTATATATTAAATCATAAAAAATTTTACTGCCAGATAATGAATTTAAATTTACATTTAAATTATCGTTTTTTTTTAAACCTACACTAGTAGAATTAATATATAAGTCACAATTTGTAACTTTACCCCAATCTATAATTTCTACAAAGTCAAAAATTTTTTTGATAATTTCTGCATTTGCAGTTGTCCTATTTGAAAGATAAATTTTTCCAATTTCCAAATTTTTTAAACCACAAATTATTGAAGGTACAGTGCCTCCTGCACCAAATATTAAAACTGATTTATTTTTTAGATTTAATTTATTATTAACAATTGATTGTTCGAATCCATGTACGTCAGTATTTTCTCCATGAATTTTTCCATCTTTATTAAAAATAGTATTAACAGAATTAGTTGTTTCGACTAATTTTGATTTAGATTCTAAAAATGGTATGACGGTCTGTTTATAGGGAACTGTAACGTTCATTCCATAAATTTCTTTTTGTTTAATTTTTTTTACAATATTTTCAATTTCATTTTTTTCTGGTGAAATTTTTTCATAATTCGCATTAATATTATTTTCTTTAAACCAGTAATTATGAATTTTTGGTGATAAAGAATGAGTTATAGGATTGCCAATTATTATATGTTTTTTCATTTAGTTGTAATTTATTAGGTATTCTTTGATCTTTTTAATCGGCAAACCCATTATGGTATCCTTGTCTCCCTCAATAGTGGAAAATAAAGTTTTTCCAATTCCTTCTATTTGATAAACATTATAAGCATATAACGTTTCATCGCTAATTTTTGAAAGATAAATTTCTAGTTCTTTTAAAGAAAAATTTTTCATAGTAAGTTTTGCTTTATCAGTATAATTCCAAATCATCTTACCATTTTTTGATATACATACGGAGCTTATTAAATAATGAGATTTATTATTAAGTTCTTTTAATATATTTAAAGCCTTTTTTCTATCACCTGGTTTTGATATAATATTTCCCTGCAGATCTATTACACTGTCCGCTCCAAGTACTAAATGATCCCTAAATTTGGAGCTAATTTTATTTGCTTTTAGTTCAGCTAGATTTTTAGATATAATTTCTGGTGAAGCATTTTCATTAATTAATGATA
The DNA here is from genome assembly GCA_902517735.1 of uncultured Pelagibacteraceae bacterium. Lineage (GTDB taxonomy): Bacteria > Pseudomonadota > Alphaproteobacteria > Pelagibacterales > Pelagibacteraceae > Pelagibacter. Next base: position 12,382 of record CABYDK010000004.1, on the reverse strand, counting down.
TTTTAATACTATCCTCATCTACATTTGACGGAATTACTTCACAGTCTATATTATTTGAATCTAGGATATCTTTTCTGACTTTGCTCTTAGATGCTAAAATAATTTTACTCATTATTTTTGACTATAAATTTCATAAATTTTGATAATTGATGCTGCTGTTTCTTCAACAGATTTTCTTGTTACGTCAATAGTTGGCCAACTATATTTTTTAAAAGTTTTCTTAGCATCCTCTATTTCTTTCTGAATATTTTCAATATTTGTATATTTTATGTTTTCTGTTTCTTTTAAAGAATTCATACGATTTTTCCTCAAATCAACTAACCTTTGTGCTTCTGTGTTTAATCCAACAACACAACTGATCTTAGGATTGTCTTTTAAAATTTTTGGAATAGAATTTTCGTTAATTAATGGAATATTTGAAGTTTTATATCCTTTATTAGCTAAATAAATAGAGGTTGGAGTTTTGCTCGTTCTACTTACTCCTAAAAGAATTATATCTGATTTGTCTACTTCATTAATTAAATTTCCATCATCATGATTCATTGTAAATTGTATCGCTTCAATTCTTTGATAATATTCTTCATTTAAAACATGTTGACCACTTGGTTCATTTGAGGCTTTTTGGTTTAATAATTTTGAAAAACTTAAAATAAGATTACCAAGGACATCAAAACATGGGAGGCTTTTATTTTTACTTTCGTTTGCTAGGAATCCAGCCAAACTATTATCAACAATTGTATATAGTATTATTGAATTTACATCTTTTTTTGCATCTTCTAGAATTTTTAGGATTTGATTTTCTGTTCGAGTAAATGGAAATTCATTTACTTTATAATTAATATTTTTAAATTGAGCTTTTAAAGCTAGAAAAATTCTCTCTAAAGTTTCTCCTGTAGAATCAGAGATCAAATAAATTTGATATGTATTACTCATGCATAAATTGTTAATAAATTTGTATTATTTTAATAAAATTACTCAATTTAAATATTGCTTAATTATTGTTGTAAAATAAGGATTTTATTAACATTAATGAATTAGTTAATAAAATAATACATTAAATATAATAAAATACTAAAAAGCTTCATTTTAAACGATATTATTAATTTTTAAATGTTATTAAACTGTCAATATAATGTTAAAAAAAAATAATTATCGTTATTCACATTACATAATACTAATACAATATTAATATATATTATTTTAATATGACTCCTCTACATGAAGTAATAATTAATAAAAATACTAATATAAATCCTATATGGATAATGAGACAAGCTGGTAGATACTTACCTGAATTTAGAGAAATTAGATCTAAAAATACAAATTTTATAAAATTATGTCTAAATCCAATCTTATCTGCAGAAATTACTCTTCAACCATTAAAAAGGTTTGATTTTGATGCCGCAATTATTTTCTCAGACATATTAATGTTGCCTTATGGTTTAGAGCAAAATGTAGAATTCAAAAAAGATTTTGGTCCTATTTTAGGTCAACTTGATTTAAATAAAATATCTAAAGTGAAAGAAATTAATTTTATTGAAAGAGTTAAACAAATTTATGAAGCTATAAAAAATGTAAGTAATAATGATATTTTAAAAAATAAAAATATTATTGGATTTGTGGGTGCTCCTTGGACCATACTAGTTTACATGATAAATAAACAATCTCCTAAAAAACAATTAAAAAAAGATTTTTTTGAAAATAAGGATTTAATAAATAATGTTTTATTAATTATTGAGAAATTTTTAAAAATTCACATTAAAAATCAAATAGATAATGGTGCAAATGTAATTCAAATATTTGATAGTTGGGCAGGATTACTAGAAGACAAGGACTTGCCATATTATATATATAACCCAACACTAAATTTAGTAAAATTTGTTCAATCTTTGAATACACCTGTTATATGTTTTCCAAGGAATATTAAGGATTATAAAAAATATTGTGATTTTATAAAACCGGATGCAATTTGTATCGATTATAAAGTTGATCCAGTAAAAATAGAAAAAGAGATAAACATACCTATTCAGGGAGGAATGGATCCAAAAGTTTTACTTACAGACAAAGAAAATATAAAAAAAGAAGCAACTAAATATTTAGATATATTTAAAGATCATCCATATATTTTTAATCTGGGTCATGGAGTATTGCCAGAAACAAACCCAGAAATGATGGAGCATCTAGTTAAAACTGTAAAAGATTATTAATGAAAAAAAATTTAGAACATCCCCCTATAAATTTTGGAAAAACTGGAGTTTTAATAATAAATCTAGGAACCCCAGACTCAACAAGTTGGTTAGACATAAGAAAATATTTAAAAGAATTTTTATCTGATAGAAGAGTAATAGAAGTAAATCCTATAATATGGCAAATTATATTAAATGTTTTTATATTAAATTTAAGACCCTCGAAAACAGCAAAAGCTTATAAAGAAATATGGATGAAAGAAGAAAATATTTCTCCTCTTTTATATTATACAAAAAAACAAACAGAAAAATTATCAATCTTAATATCTAAAGAAAATTTAGAAGTAGATTATGCAATGAGATATGGAAATCCAAGCATTAGAAGTAAAATAAAAAATCTTCACGAAATGGGTTGTGAAAATTTAGTAATACTTCCGCTATATCCTCAATATGCTGCTGCCACTACAGCCACTGTTTGTGACGAAGTATATAGAACACTTATGAAAATGAGGTGGCAACCGTCGCTTAAAATAATTCCTCATTATGAGTCTGATCCTTTATATATAGAAGCATTAGTTAACTCCCTGAACAAAAAGATCAAAGAAATTAATTGGAAACCAGATCTAATATTAGCTTCTTATCATGGAATTCCTCAAAAATATTTTGATAAAGGAGATCCCTATCATTGCTATTGTCATAAAACCACGAGACTAATATCTGAAAAATTTAACTCTATTGAAATCAAGACTACATTTCAGTCTAGATTTGGTCCACAAAAATGGCTTCAACCTTATACTGATAAGGCTTTAGAAAACTTACCAGCTGAAGGAAAAAAAAATGTTTTAGCCATATGTCCTGGTTTTTCTTCAGATTGTGTTGAAACTCTGGAAGAAATACTTATTCAAGGCAAAGAGAGCTTTTTAAATTCTGGCGGTGAAAATTTTGACATGGTACCATGTCTAAACGATAGTGACGACCATATTAAGTTATTAAAATCCTTAATTCAAAAAAATATATAATTAATGAACACTTACTTGCTTTTTAAATCATTACATCTAATAGCGGTAATATCTTGGATGGCTGGACTATTATATTTACCAAGAATTTTTGTTTATCACTCCCAAAATAATGCTCAACCAACTATTTCAGAAGTATTTAAAGTGATGGAAAAAAAACTTTTCTTTTACATAATGACTCCAGCAATGATTTTATCATGGATATTTGGCTTAATACTAATTCATGAAATTGGATTTGATAAATTAGGACAAAAATGGATGATTTTAAAATTGATTTTTGTAGTTTTATTAACGCTTTATCATCTTTACCTTGGAAAAATTCTTAGCCAATTTAAACTAGACTCGAACAAGCATTCACATAAATTTTATAGATATATAAATGAAATACCCACATTATTGCTTATTTTAATCATTTTTGTTGTGATATTTAAACCTATCTAGGGTTGAATATTTATGAATTGCATATATATTAATCTTATTATTAAGTCCTTAATAATTTTTAAATCATGAACATACAAGAACTAAAACTCAAATCATCTGAACAGCTTATTACACAAGCAGAAGAGCTTGGAATAGAAAATGCCAGTACTTTAAGAAAACAGGAAATTCTTTTTGCTATTCTAAAAAAAGTTGCTGAAAAAGAAGAAATTACAGGAGCGGGAGTTTTACAATTATTGCAAGATGGTTTTGGGTTTCTGAGAGCAATGGAATCAAATTATTTACCAGGGCCAGATGATATTTACGTAAGCCCAAGTCAAATTAGAAAATTTGGTCTTAGAACAGGCGATACTGTCGAGGGACCTGTCAGAGCACCCAAAGAGGGTGAAAGATATTTTGCTCTTCTTCAAGTTAGTAAAATAAATTTTGAAGAACCAGACAAATCAAGACATAAAATTGCTTTTGATAATTTAACTCCTTTATATCCAGACAAGCAATTAGTGATGGAAGTAGAGACGACAAAAGTTGAGAAAAAACCAGATCTTACTCCTAGATTAATAGATTTAGTCAGTCCAATAGGAAAGGGACAACGTTCTATCATAATTTCACCACCTAAAGCGGGGAAAACTATGATTTTGCAAAGTATAGCCAACTCAATAGCAAAAAATTATCCCGAATGTTATTTAATCGTCCTTTTAATCGATGAAAGACCAGAAGAAGTTACCGACATGCAAAGAACTGTAAAAGGTGAAGTAATTAGCTCAACTTTTGATGAACCTGCACAACGACATGTTGCCGTTGCTGAAATGGTGATTGAAAAAGCAAAAAGATTAACAGAACATAAAAAAGACGTAGTAATTCTTTTAGACTCTATAACAAGGCTTGGAAGAGCATATAATGCTGTAATACCTAGTTCAGGAAAAGTATTAACAGGGGGTGTTGACGCTAATGCACTTCAAAGACCTAAAAGATTTTTTGGTGCGGCTAGAAATATAGAGGAAGGTGGATCTCTTACTATTATTTCAACAGCATTAATTGATACTGGAAGCAGAATGGACGAGGTAATTTTCGAAGAATTTAAGGGAACTGGTAATAGTGAAACTGTTTTAGATAGGAAGATCGCTGATAAAAGAATTTATCCAGCTATGGATATCACTAAATCAGGAACCAGAAGAGAAGAATTATTGTTTGATAAAAATGATTTACAAAAAATGAACGTTTTAAGAAGAATTATTGCTCCTATGGGTACAATGGATGCAATTGAGTTTATTAGTTCAAAATTAAAAGCTACAAAAAATAATGCTGAGTTCTTCAATTCCATGAATAAGCCAGCGTAAAAATTAATGAACTTGCTTAATCACAAGCAAAAAATTTTATTTAATAAAGCCCTAGAACTTCACAATAAAGGAAAATTTCAGAAAGCAATTATCCTTTATTCCAAATTAATTAAAAGAGTTAATAATAACTTCGATTTATTATTTTTAATAGGGACAGCATATATTCAATTAGGTAAAACATCGAATGGTATTGAATACTTAAAAAAATCCTTAATCTTAAAACCTGACAATGTTTCAGCTCATATAAATCTTGGCAATGGCTTTAATTCTCTAAAACTTTTTAATGAAGCCATTGCGAGTTATGATAAGGCAATAGAGATAAAACCTGATTATGCTGATGCTTATAATAATCGAGGAATAGCCCTTAAAGAAATGAGACGATTCAATGATGCTATTGCGAGTTATGATAAGGCAATAAAGATAAAGCCAGATCATTACTTTGCTCATAATAACAAGGGTGTTGCTTTAAAAGAAATAAAATTTTTTAAGGAGGCTATAGAGAGTTATAATAAGGCAATTGGAATAAAGTCAAACTATATTGAGGCTATAAATAACAGAGGTAATGCTTTTAAGAATTTAAAACTTTATGATAAAGCCTTATCGGATTATTTGAGAGTAATGCAGTTAAATTCAAATTATGACTATATTTTAGGTAAAGTTTTACATTTAAAAATGTTTTTATGTGATTGGAAAGATTTTGATACTTTATCTGAACAAATCAACAAAACCATAAATGAGGGGTTAAAAGCGACCGAACCTTTTCCCTATCTTAGTATAGCTGATAGACCATCTTCTTCTAAATTAGTTTCTGAAATATTTGTAAAAGATAAATTCTTTAAAGCATCGGAAATTCAAAATCCAATTAAGTATTTCCATAAAAAACCAAAAATTGCTTATTTCTCAGGGGATTTTCACAATCATCCAATTCTTCATCTCATGATGGAAGTTTTTAAAAACCATGATAGATCTAACTTTGATTTTTTTGCGTTTTCTTTTGGTCCAGATAAAAATGACAAATGGAGAAATGAAGTAAAAAAATATTTTTTTCAATTTAAAGATATTAGTAAAATTTCAGATAAAGAAGTTTTGAATTATGTTAAAGATTTAGAAATAGATATTGCTATCGATTTAACAGGCTTCACTTCAAATGCAAGAAGTGAAATTTTTACAAATCGTATTGCACAAACACAAATAAATTATTTGGGGTTTCCTGGAACAACTGGGTTAGAATATATGGATTATATAATTGCTGATGAGGTAATAATTCCTAAAGAAAATTTTAAACATTATTCTGAGAAAGTCCTGCATATGCCTCATTGTTATCAGGCTAATATGAGACAAAGAGAAATTTCAAATAAAGAATTTAAACGAAGTGACTTCGATCTTCCAGAAGATGCAGTAGTCTATTGTAGTTTTAATAATAATTATAAAATTACACCTCATATTTTTAATGCTTGGATGAATATTCTTAATCATGTTGATAATAGTGTTTTATGGATTTTAAAAACAAACGATATAGCATCAAAAAATTTAAAAGTAGAAGCAGAAAAAAAAGGAGTAAATCCTAACAGAATTATATTTGCACCTTATTTAACAAATGACGAACATTTAAAACGTATACCACTTGCTGATTTATTTTTAGATACTTATCCTTATAATGCACATACTACCGCGAGTGATTCGATTAGAATGGGTGTACCAATAATCACACTAGCTGGAAATTCATTTGCTTCAAGAGTAGGTTCAAGTATTTTAACTAGTGTGGATATGAAGGAACTAATTACTTTTGATAAAGAAAACTATCAAGAATTAGCTATAGAACTTGGTAGGAATTCTATCAAATTAAAAACATTAAAAGATAAGCTTAGAGATATGCTGGTCAAATCTTCTTTATTTGATAGTCTCAAATTTACAAAAAATTTAGAAGCCCTTTATTTGAAATTGTTAAAAATTAAATGACTATTTATGCACTCTCTTCTGGACCAGGCACATCTGGAGTTGCAATTATAAGAATTTCGGGATCAGAGGCTTCTACTGTTATTAAATCTCTTACAGGAAAGGAAATACCAAAGCCTAAAGTTGCAACCCTTAGAAAAGTAAACAATATCAACACTTCTGAGCTTATTGATGAAGGCATTATAATATGGTTTCCAGGGCCTGAGAGCTACACAGGGGAGGATATGGCTGAAATCCATGTACACGGAGGAAAGGCTGTAGTTTTGGCTGTCCAAAAAGAAATTTCTAAAATTAAAAATTGTAGATTAGCTGAACCTGGTGAATTTACAAAGCTTGCATTTCAAAATGGAAAAATAAATTTGCTAAAAGCTGAGAGTATAGCAGACTTGATATCTGCTGAAACCGAAATCCAAAGAATACAAGCAGTAAAAATTATGAGAGGAAAATCCTCAGAAAAATTTAGTGACTTAAGAGAAAAATTATTGAAAATTTTATCATTTGTTGAAGCTAAAATAGATTTTCCTGAAGAAGATTTACCAGAGGATAATTTGAAAAAAATAAAACAAGATTCTTTAGATGTATTAAATGAGATTAATAAAATTTTGAATGATCAAAAAGTTGGAGAGATAATCCGTGAAGGTTTTAAAATTGCAATCGTAGGACCAACTAATGCAGGTAAATCTAGTCTATTAAATAATTTATCGAACAGAGAAGTTGCTATAGTTTCTGAGATTGCTGGAACAACAAGAGATGTTGTTGAAACGCATTTAAATATAGATGGGTATCCTGTTATTATTTCCGATACTGCCGGTATAAGAGATTCAGAAGATGAAATTGAGAAAAAAGGAATAAAGTTATCCTTAAAAAAAGCAGAAAATGCTGATCTAAAATTAGTTGTAGTTGATGCTAAAAACATTGATTTAAGCGGTTTTTTGAACGATTTACTAAAAAATGATGCAATTTTAGTTATTAATAAATCGGATCTTCTTAAAGGTAAGCTAGATCCAAAAATTCTAAAACTTAATCACGTTCTACTTTCATTAAAAGATAACTTAAATATAGATGAGTTGATTTCAAAAATAAAAAATTATTTAAAGGATAAATTTATAACCGAAGAAGATATCTTAATCACTCGAGAAAGACATAGACAACACTTAGTACAATGCGTAGATCATTTAAAAAATTTTTTGGATAAAAATGCTAAAAAGGATTTTGATAAAGGAGCTGAAGATTTAAGGTTAGCAACTAGACATTTGGGTATGATTGTCGGAAAAGTTGATGTAGAGGAGATATTAGGCAGTATTTTCAACGATTTTTGCATTGGGAAATAAAAGCAATTTTGCTGTATTTTTAGGCCTTTTTTTTCGATTTTTGTTGATAAATATAGCTTATTTAAGAAAAAAAACTGAAATCTTGTAAATATTCTAATCGAATATAAATTTAGATCATGAAAAAAGATTTATCATATGATGTGGTAGTAATTGGTGGGGGTCATGCAGGATGTGAGGCAGCAGCTGCATCAGCTCGACTTGGAATTAACACAGCCCTATTCACCCATAATAAAAATACCATAGGAGAAATGTCATGTAATCCTGCTATTGGTGGTTTAGGTAAGGGCCATTTGGTAAGAGAAATTGATGCTTTAGATGGGGTTATGGGTGAGGTTGCCGATAAGTCTGGAATACAGTTTAAACTGTTAAATAGAAGTAGAGGTCCAGCAGTACGAGGACCAAGAACTCAATCTGATAGATCATTATATCGAAAATTTATGCAAAAAAAACTTGTAAACTATTGTAATTTAAGTATTTTTTCTGATCCTGTCATTAAGTTTATTTTTAATAATAATGAGATAAGTGGATTTTTAACATTAAAAGGTAATAAAGTAAGTTGTAACAAGTTAATACTTACAACTGGTACATTTTTAAACGGCTTGATACATATTGGTGATGAAAGAACACCTGCTGGTCGTTTTAATGAAAAACCGAGTACAGGCTTAAGTGAACAGTTAGAAAAGTATAATTTTAAAATTGGAAGATTAAAAACAGGGACACCTCCTAGATTAGATTCTAGAACAATTAATTTTGAAAATTTGGAAAAACAGTTTGCCGATGTAGATCCATATTTTTTTTCTTTTCTGACCAAAAAAAATTTAAACAAACAAGTGTCTTGTTCTATGACATATACTAACGATAGAGTTCATAAAATAATCGAAAAGAATTTATCTAAAAGTGCAATGTATTCCGGAAGCATACAAGGTGTTGGTCCTAGATATTGTCCCTCTATTGAGGACAAAATAGTAAAATTCGCTGATAAGACAAGACATCAAATATTTTTAGAGCCTGAGGGTCTAAATGATCATACAATTTACCCTAATGGCATATCTACATCTCTACCTGAGGTTGTGCAACAAGAAATACTCAACAATATCAGTGGTTTAGAGAATGTAAAAGTAATTAGACCAGGATATGCTATAGAATACGATTATATTGACCCAAGAGAGCTCTTTTTAACACTGGAGACAAAAAAAATAAAAAATCTTTATCTCGCTGGACAAATTAATGGAACAACAGGTTATGAGGAAGCAGCTGCTCAAGGCCTTATAGCGGGTATTAATGCTGCTCTATCTTTAAAGAATATGGAACCTTTTATTTTAGATAGATCAGATGCTTACATTGGCGTTATGATAGATGATTTAGTTACCAAAGGTGTTGCTGAGCCTTACAGAATGTTTACATCTCGAGCAGAATATAGACTAAGTCTTAGGTCAGATAATGCAGACTTGAGGCTTACCCATAAAGGAATAAAAATTGGTTTAATAACAGAAAATAGAAAACAACTCTTTGAGGATAAATTTAATAAATTAAGCAAAATATCTCTTCAAATGTCAAATTTAAGCATTTCACCCTCTAAGGCAGATAAATTTGGAATAAAAATAGCGAAAGACGGTATTTTTAGATCAGCAGAGGAAATTCTTACCCAAAAAAGTGTTAATATGACAAAAATTAGGAATATTTGGCCTGAAGTCGCTGATTATGGGAATGAAATTGATGATCAGATTGAGATTAACTCTCATTACAGAGGATATTTAAAGAAGCAAAAGGCGGATATTTTAGCTTTTAAACGAGATGAGAATTTAACAATACCAGATAATATCGATTATGATCAATTTTCAGGGCTATCTAATGAAGTAAAAGGCAAATTCAAAGAAATAAGGCCTAAAACTATGGGTCAGGCCTTAAGAATCGATGGAATAACACCTGCAGCCGTATATATTTTGTTGTCACACGTTAAAAGAAAGTCTATTAAGCATATAGCTTAATGGATAACTTAATTTTAAATTCTTATTTCAAAATTTCCAATTTAAATGTTTCACGTGAAACTTGTAATGAGCTTGAAAGCTTAATTTCGATGATACAGGAAAAAAATCAGAAAATTAACATTATAAGTAAAAAAATGTATGAAAAAGGGGCAATAAGAGAGCGCCATATAATAGATTCTGCACAAATTATTGATTTTGTTGATTTAAATTGCAATACAACCTCAGATTTAGGTACAGGGGGTGGAATGCCTGGATTAATAGTGGCTATAGTGATGAAAAAAATTAAAAATAACATGAAAGTAAACCTTTATGAAAAAAGTTACCACAAATGTGTTTTCCTGAGAGAAGTTTCAAAAAAATTAAATTTAAATACAGAAATAATTCAGAAAGATATTTTTTCACTTAAAAATATTGAAACAGGAACAATTATGTCTAGGGCGTTTAAGCCAATGCCAGTTATTTTAAACTTGGTTAATGAAAATTTTAAAAAATATAAAAATATTATTTTTTTTATGGGAAGTAGTGGAAGAAAAATTCTTAATGAAACACTTCAAGAGTGGGATTTAGATTATGAAGAAAAAAAAAGTTTAACAAGTGACGACTCATTTATATTAAATATTAAAAAAATTAAAAAAAAAGTTTCATGAAAATTATTTCAATTATAAATCAAAAGGGCGGGGTTGGAAAAACAACAACTGTAATTAATCTAGCGTCCGCGTTATCCCAACTTGGAAAAAAAATTTTAGTTATTGATCTAGATCCTCAAGGGAATGCTACTACAGGACTGGGATTATCCAACACCTCTCAATCCGATCAGACAATTTATGGAATTCTTAATGGCACAATGTCAATTTCAAACACAATTAAAAAAACAGAGTTTCAAAATCTTGATTTAATATCATCCAATGTAGATCTGTCTGGATTGGAAGTTGAGACCGCTGGTGATAGTGATAGAGCTTTTATCCTAAAGACCAAATTAGCCACGTATTTAAACGATTCTAGAGGATTATATGATTATATACTTATAGACTGTCCTCCCTCTTTAAGCTTATTAACAGTAATGGCCTTAGTATCATCTAATTCATTGCTTGTGCCACTCCAAACGGAATTTTTTGCTTTAGAGGGACTTACACAGCTTATGAAGACTATTGAGAGAATTAAAGTCAATTTAAATCCTGAATTAGAAATTCAGGGCATACTTTTAACTATGTATGATCGAAGAAACAAACTTTCATCCCAGGTTGAACAAGAAGCTAGAAACTATTTTAAGGATAAAGTCTATCAAACAGTAATACCTAGAAACGTTAGATTATCTGAAGCACCATCACATGGAATACCTGTTCTAATATATGATAAAAATTGCCCTGGAAGTAAATCATATTACAGCTTTACTGATGAATTTATAGATCAAGAAAACAAAATAGGAAGTGCTGCTTAATGGATAAAATTAAAAAGGGATTGGGTCGAGGCTTATCTTCTTTGATAGGTGAAACTAAAGTTGAAAATAAAACAAACAACTTGAGTTTAAGTGAAATAATTCCAAACAAATATCAACCAAGAAAAAATTTTGATGAAGAAAATCTAAACGATTTAGCTAATTCAATAAAGGAACGTGGAGTAATTCAGCCAATAATAGTAAGAGAATCTAAGTTAGAAAAATCCAAATATGAAATTATAGCAGGTGAAAGAAGATGGTTGGCTGCACAAAAAGCAGGACTGCACGAGATTCCGGTAGTTGTTACTGATGCTGATGATCTTAAATCCCTAGAGTTTGCAATAGTCGAAAATGTTCAGAGGCATGATTTAAATCCTCTTGAAGAAGCTCAAGGATATAAACGTTTAATAGATGATTTTTCTTATGATCAAGAAAAAGTTTCTAAATTTATAGGTAAAAGTAGAAGTTATATAGCGAATTCATTAAGACTCTTAACACTCCCAGATGATGTATTACAATTAATTGAAAAACAAAAATTAACGGCCGGTCATGCTAAGATTTTAGTCGGTCTCGATAATGCAACTTTTGTCGCTAATAAAATTATAGAGAAAAAACTTTCAGTTAGACAAACTGAGAGTTTTGTTAAAATTTTTAAGGGTAAAAAAAAGAAATTTACTCTTGAAAAAGATGCGAAT
>CABYDK010000003.1 GCA_902517735.1 uncultured Pelagibacteraceae bacterium | reverse complement strand
AAATTTTTAAAGTATAAAAAATTTTTAACATCAATATTTCCAAATATAAAAGGAAGATTGAAAACTGTATCTTTAATCTCTACTAAATTTCCATTTTCTAAAACAAGATAATCTATACCCTTTTTTTTGGTAGTTGCTAAAAAGTTTGTTTTTTTTATTTCAATCTTTAATTTTGATGGATAGATTTTAACAATTTTAAACTCTTCGATTGTCTTGTTAGAATAAATTATCTTTGAAACATCTTGTTCATCAAAGAAAAAGATATTATCATTTTTGAAAATTTGTATTTTATCATAAAGATTTTTTGATTCTATTTGGTTTAGACCTGTAATATTAAATTCTTTAATTTTATAAAAATCAAAAGATAATCTAGTATTAGTTATTGTTACTAGTGTAAAAAAAATAAAGAAGTATACTAAAATCTTTTTACTTATTCGTTGATGCATCGTCTAATAACAATTTAATTAATTTAATAAAACTAATTCCTTTATGAAGACAAATTTCAGGAACTAAGGAAAGTTTTGTCATGCCTGGTTGTGTATTTGTCTCTAAAAGATAAAAATTATTTTTATGGTATTTAAAATCAGACCTTGTTACACCTCTACATCCAAGCAATTTATGAACTTTAAATGAAATATTCATTAATTCTTTAAATTTTTTTTTACTCAATTCAACTGGAATAATATGTTTTGTTTTAGCTTTATAATTATATTTTGCTTCGTAATCATAAAACTTTCTTTTAGGTTTTAATTCTATAGCGCCTAATCTTATATTCCCTAAGATAGCAGCTTGAATTTCACGGCCAGGTATAAATTCTTCTATAAGTATATCTTTATAAAATTTAAGTTTTTTTAACTTATTTTTTAAATTAAGTTTATTACAAATATAAACATTTACACTCGATCCTTCATTAATTGGTTTGATAACTACCGGGAATCCAAGTTTTTTTTTTATTATATAATTTAATTCTGAATTGGATTTATTGTAAGAATATTTTATATATTTCGGGGTCAATATTTTATTCTTAATAAATATTTTCTTAGAAATTTCTTTATCCATTGCTTTGGCAGACGAAATCACACCTGAATGAGTATATGGAATACCTATATATTCTAAAATTGACTGAATATACCCATCTTCTCCGTATTGACCATGCAATGCATTGAATATTTTGTTGGGTTTAAATTTTTTAATTAATTTAAACAAATTATGATTTGGTTCACAAATTTTTACTGTGTACTTATTATTCTTTAATTCTTTGGCAACTTGATTACCTGTTTGAAGACTTATTTCACGTTCTTTTGAAATCCCCCCAGAAATTATCAAGATTTTTTTTTTCAATTTTCTAAAATTTTTATTTCTTTTTCTATCTTAACACCTGTTTTATTGAATACACTTTTTTCAACAAAATTAATTAGTTTTTTCATATCTTTAAATGATGCGTTACCCTTGTTTACAAAAAAATTTGAGTGTTTTTTTGAAATACAAGCATCCCCAAATTCAATATCAGCTGGGACAGATTCTTTAATTAATTCCCATACTTTTTTTTTTGTTAAATTTATTGGATTCTTAAATGTGCTACCACTAGTTTTTATTTTAGTTGGTTGATTATTGTCTTTTTTATTTTTCAATTTTGACATTTTTTCTAATATTTTTTGAGTATCTTTTTTTTCACCCTTAAATGAAGCACTTAAAAATATTAAGCTTTCTGACAAATCATTATTTCTATATTCAAAATTAATCTCTTTTGCTGGAATAGTTAATACATTTCCATTTTTATCTACAGATTGAATTGAAACTAAAATATCTTTTATTTCTGTGCCAAAACAGCCAGCATTCATTTTAAGACCTCCTCCTACAGTTCCAGGTATACAAGATAAAAATTCAAACCCACTTAAGCTATTCTCAGCTGCAAAATCTGATAATTTTTTATCTAAAACTGCTGTCCCTGAAATAATTATGTTTGAATTTAATACAGATAATCGATTAAAATTTTTTCCAAGTTTAATAATTACACCATCATAAACTTCATCGGTAATTAATGTATTTGAACCCGCTCCAATTATGTGAATTTTTTCTCTATTATCTAAAACTTTTAAAAACTCTACCAAATCTGTTAATTCATCGGCTTTAAAAAAAACCTTTGCTTTTCCACCAATGTTAAACCAATTTTTTTTTTTTAAATCTGCATTGTATGTGATACTTGAGTCAAACTTTTTAAGTAATTCTTTTAATTCATTAATTGTCATTGCATTAAACTAGGTAGTTCTTTTATCCAATTTGAAATTGATCCAGCACCCATTGCTACTACTATTTTTTTACCATACATATTCTGTTTTAGATATTTTGATAATTGATTATTATTATCAACCATATATAACTTAACATCAGAATTTTTTATAATTTTCTTTGCAAAATCTTCATAACTAAATCCTAATTTAATTTTTTCTCCAGCAGTATAAATTGGACAAAGAATAACTACATCAGCATCCTTGAAGGCACTGGTGAATTCTTTTTTTAAATCTTTAAGTCTTGAAATTCTGTGAGGTTGAAAAATACATATTTTTTCATATTTACTAAATACTTGTTTAACACCTTGTAACACAACTTTAATCTCAGTTGGGTGATGTGCATAGTCATCATAAAAATCTATATTATTATATGAAAATATTTTATTAAATCTTCTCTGAACTCCCTTAAAATTTTTTAATCCTTTTTTTATTTTTTGAATTGGAATCCCTACAGTTAAAGCAACACCAATTGCTCCAACTGTATTTCTAATATTATGAATTCCAAGCAGTGGTATCTTAATACCTTTGATGTTTAAGTTTTCCTTGTTAGGTAACCTAACCATAAGATCAAAATTTGAAAAAGACTTGTGTTGTCTAATATTCTTTATTAATAAATTTGCATTATCTTTTTGACCATAAGTATAAAAATTTTTATTTTTAATATATTTTATTATTTCACAATTAATTTTATCATCCGTACAAATAAATGATTTACCAAATGAAGGAATTTTATTAATAAACTCAATAAAATATCTTTTTAGATCAGACATAGATTTATAGAAATCCATATGTTCTCTATCGATATTTGTTATTATAGAATATGTTGGAGTAATGTGCACAAAGCTACCATCAGACTCATCAGCTTCTAAAATAGACCAATCACTTTTTCCCAATTTGGCGGTATTCTTAATTGAATTTATTACCCCTCCATTAATGATTGTTGGGTCAATTTTTGTTTCTTGAAAAATAGATGCAATTAAAGATGTCGTTGTTGTTTTGCCATGAGACCCTACAACCACAATATTTTTCATTAACGAAACAATACTAGCTAGCATTTTACCTCTTTTAATTATTGGAATTTTTTTTCTTTTTGCTTCAATTAATTCAGGATTAGTATTTTTTATTGCTGAAGAGATAACAACAATTGTAGCATCTTTTAAATTTTTTTTTGAATGTCCTAAAAAAAATTTAATTTTTTCTTTTTTTAATCTATCTATGTTTTTATTGTTGGCTATATCACTTCCTTGGACTTGAAATCCTTGACCCTTCATTATTAAAGAAAGACCACTCATGCCTATGCCTCCAATACCTACAAAATGAATAATTTCTTTTTTAGCTAGTTTAATTTTCATTGATTATTTTTTGTAATTTCTGATTTACATCATTCCATGAATTTTCAAAATTTAATTTTTCTAAGTTTGACTTTTTATCAATTAAATCAGACTTATCTTTCAATATGTTCAGTATAATATTTGATAATTTTTCTTTTTTAAGATTTCTTTGATCTAAAACCCAGCAACATCCCATTTCTTCATAAAATTGAGCATTTTTCATTTGGTGATTATCTTTAGCACTTGGAAGAGGTATCGCTATAAAAGGTTTATTTAAAATAGAAATTTCTGCTAATGAAGTAGCTCCTGCTCTTGTAATACAGAGATCAGACATATTAATTAAATTAATGAAATTTTCTTCAAAATTAAAAATTTTGTTTTCAATATTTTTAGAGTCATAAAAATTTTTTAATTTTTCAATATTTTCTATACTTGTTTGCTGAATGACTCTAATTGAAAAAGTTTTTGAAATATCAATCATTATATCTTTAATTAATTCATCAAAAATTTGAGCACCTTGACTGCCACCTGATATTAAAAAACAAAATTTATTATTTATATCTTTAGTTTTTTCTAATTCATAAAAAGCTTTAGAAACTAAAGGTTTTATCAATTCAATTTTATGAAAATTTTTTTTAGGGAAATTGGTTATTTTATTTGAATAACAAAATATCTTTTTTGAAAAATTTAGAAAAAATCTATTTCCTCTTCCCAATACTAAATTAGGCTCTAATAATAAAATAGTTAAACCTAGTATCTTAGCACCAATAATAATTGGTATTGACATATATCCACCAATAGAAATTACTTTTTCAATTTTTTCTTTTTTTAAAAATAAAATTGATTGGAGTATTAAATACATTAACTTTATTAATCGAAATGGTAGATAAAAGCTTAAATTAAATCTTGGAGTATCAATAATTATAGTTTTATTAATATCTGATGATAAATACTTTAATCCTCTTAAATCAGAAGAATAGTATATTTCAAAATTATTTTTTAAATGTTCTTTAATAATTTTTGCAGGTATTACATGCCCTCCTGTTCCACCTGTAGTGATTAATATTTTTTTCACTTTGAAAATAAAACTTTTCTTTTTGTCAAATTTAAGATTATACCAGATAATATTGAGACACTAATTATTGATGATCCTCCATAACTTAAAAATGGTAAAGTCATGCCAGTTGTGGGAAATAATCTAATGTTAACTCCAATATGTATCATTGCTTGTAATAATATTAAACTAGCTGAACCTACTAAGATTAATCTTGCAGTGTTATTTGCTTCTTTATCTACTTTTTTTAAAATTGAGAAAATAAACACTAAAAATAAAAACAATATTAAGATTATTGCAATTACACCAAATTCTTCAGATATAACTGAAATAATATAATCCGTGTGTGCCTCTGGTACTTTATTTTTCAATGTTCCTTCTCCAATGCCTTTACCAAAAAAACCTCCACTCGTGATTGAGTCCAGTGCTTTATCAGATTGAAAATTATGAGTACCTGTTTCTGTATCAAAAAAAGATAACAATCTATTTTTTATATATTCAAATTTTGGAATATAAAAAACTATATATAAAAGCAAAATTATACCAACTAAAGATATTGAAAAAAGAAAAAATAAATTAATTCCTGAAACAAAAATTAATATCAACCAACTAAGTCCAATTAATAAAGTCTGACCTAAGTCAGGCTGTAAAATTAACAAAAGTATGATTAATGCTGTTAATAAAAAAGATATTGAAAATTTTATAGTAAAATTAGCAAAGCTGTTATTTGAAATAATTAAAGCTAAAATTATTATAAAAAAAGGTTTTACTAATTCAACAGGTTGTAATCTTGGTAAAAAAAATAAATCTAACCATCTTGTTGATCCTTTCACTTCAATCCCAATAAATGGGACTAAGAGTAGTAAAATCAAAGAAAATAAAAAGATATAAACTGAAATTTTATATAATGTTTTTTGCTCAATATAAGAAAATATAAAAATAATAAACAACCCTATTAAAACGAAAACTAGATGTTTAAAGAAGAAAAAATAACTATTTGTTTCAAGTTTATCAGATGCAATTAGAGAGGTTGATACTAGCGAGAAAAATAAACCAGTTAAAAATAAAGCAATTATTAAACTAAGAATAAATTTATCTAAATTTTTCCACCACTCATAATAAGAAAAGTAATTAAAAAATTTTTCTAGCATAAATATTCTTTTTTATTAATTTATTAAAATATTTTCCTCTATCTTCAAAATTTTTAAAATTATCAAAAGATGCTGCGGCAGGGCTAAAAAGAATAGTTTTATTAGAGGAATTATCTTTTTTAACATCTTTAAACAATTCATTTAATGCTTTTGATAAATTAAAAAAATTTTTAATTTTAATTTTTTTTTTTAGATCTATAGAAAATTTTTTTTGATTAACTCCAAAAATATAACCTTGAACTTTCCTGCAATAATTTTTAGATAAATTAAATTTATCACCAATTTTTGGTATACCCCCCATTAACCAATAAATATTATTCTTTCTTTTCAACATTTCAATTGAAGATGAATAACTGGTAGATTTTGAATCGTTGATAATTGAAACTTTTTTATTTTTAAAAATTATCTGCTGACGATAATTCAAACCCTTAAATTTTTTAACTGCTTTAATCAAATTGCCTTTTTTAACATTAAATTTTTTTGCTAATTCAATTACGAATGACAGATTTTCAATATTTGATGCTGATAAGAAATATTCATTATGAAATATATTAATAAATTTTTTTTTAGGTTTTGTATCAACTTCGATAATTTTACTTTTGTATTTAATTTTTTTAATTCTATTTTGAATATATTTATCGAATTTATTTACTAATACTATTGAGTTTTTATTTTGATTTTTGATAAGTTTAAATTTTGCTAAAATATAATTGTTTATTGTTCCATGTCTTTCTAAATGGTCTGGAGAGATATTAAGTATTGCAGCATATTTAGATTTAAATAATTTGCTATATTCTAATTGATAAGATGAAGCTTCAATAACAAAAATAGTGTCTTCTTTAATTTTTTTGATAGATAAAATTGGATAACCAATATTACCAGCCAATCTAGCGTCATATTTCTGTTGTTTTAGAACCTGATGTAATAACTGGCAGGTAGTAGATTTACCGTTTGTTCCTGTAATAGTAATACACAGATTTTTATAAAAAGAATAAAATATGTCTAAATCTGTATAAATGATTTTTGAATTTTTTTTTAAAAATTTATTTAATTTACATTTTTTATTATTTATGCCCGGACTTATTACAATCAAATCAAATTTGATTTTTTTAATAAGGCTTAATGAAATTAGATTTTTTTTGGTGTAACTATTTAATTTTATCTTATTATTATCATCAAATAAAAAAACCTGATTTCTTTTTTTTAAAAATTTAAAAGATGAAATACCACTTTTACCAAGACCATAAATTAGAATTTTTTTATTGATAAAAATATTTGAATTTTCATTCATTATCTTAATTTTAAGGTAGCTAAACCTATCATTGCTAAAATTATTGAAATAATCCAAAACCTAATCACAACTGTTGACTCAGGCCAGCCTTTCTTTTCAAAATGATGGTGTATTGGTGCCATCTTAAAGATTCTTTTTCCTGTAAGTTTATATGATATTACTTGGACCATTACAGAAACTGCTTCCAAAACAAAAAGACCTCCTGTAATTGCTAAAACAATTTCGTGTTTTGTAATTATCCCTACGGCTCCTAAAGAACCTCCTAAAGACAATGAGCCAGTATCACCCATAAAAATCTTAGCCGGAGGAGCATTAAACCATAAAAAACCTAAGCATGAACCTATTATTGCTCCACAAAAAATTGATACTTCTCCAGTGCCTTCTATGTAAGGTATTTGCAAATAACCAGAAAACACAACATTTCCTGTAACATAACTTATAAAAGCAAAACAAACTGCAACTAATATCACCGGTACTGTAGCTAAACCATCTAGACCATCTGTAAGGTTTACAGCATTAGATGAACCAACAATTACAAATACTGAAAAAGGAATAAAAAACCAACCAAGATTTATGATCAGATTTTTAAAAAATGGAAAATATAAATTTGTGATATCTTGATAATCTACAAAATATACAAAGAAACATACTCCTGTAATTGCTATTATAATTTGTAAAATTATTTTCAATTTAGATGATATTCCTGAAGAATTACTACGTTTAATTTTTTTATAATCATCAAAGGCTCCTAACAGTCCAAAAGAAACTGCGATAAATATACAAAATAGAATATTAATATTAGATAAATCACCCCAACATAGTACTGATATCAATAAGCCTAGTAATATAATTACTCCACCCATTGTTGGTGTTCCAATTTTTTTTATAATATGATCTTCTGGACCATCATCACGTATCGGATTTAAAATTTTTTGGTTTGAAAAAAATCTGATAAATGGGCCACCAATAATTAAAACTATTATCAAAGAAGTAAAAACTGATAAACCAGTTCTAAATGTTAAATATTTAAAAACATTTAAAAATCCAAAAGTATCAACAAAGTTTAGTAAAAATTGATATAGCATTATTTAAATCCTTTTATGTCTTTTACTATCTGATTAAAACCTGTCGCATTTGAGGCTTTGATCATTAAATAATCGTCATTATTTAAGTCTTTTTTTATAAATTCTATAATTTGAGACTTGTTATGCAAAACTCTGCCCTTTTTAGATTTAGAAAGTTTTTGAAATATTAATTTAACATTATTTCCTTTAACAAATACTTTATTAATTTTTGTTTTATTAATTATAGGAGCAATAGATTTATGAAGTTTTTTTGAGTGTCTTCCAAGTTCTAACATATCTCCAATTAAAAGATATTTTTTTGATTTTTTTGATTCAATTTTTTCAAAATTTAAAATAGCAGACTTAAGAGATAAAGGATTAGAATTGTAACTTTCATCAACTAAATTGATATTTTTATTCATCATCTTGATACGTGAAATATCACCGCGTCCTTTAGGTATTTCAAAATTTAAGAAAATATTTTTATTTAATTCAGAAATATCAAAATAAATGCTCATTACAGCTATTGCCCCTAAAATGTTGTAGATATTACTTTGAAAATTATTTGAAATTAAAAAATTTTTTTTAAGATTATCATACTCAATTTTAATCAAAAAATTCTTACCATTTCTATTTATATTCTTTAAACAAATATTAGATTTTTGGTTTTTAACACCAAATGAAATCACTTTTAAATTTTTCTTAAAAGCAATCGTTTTATGCAATTTAAAAAACCTATCATCTGCATTTAACACAATATAACCCTTTGGTCTTGTATTATAAATAATTTCTGACTTGGCTAATGCAATACTTTTTATATTATTAAAATTTTTTGCATGTGCATAATTAATATTAGTAATGACACTTACATTTGGTTTAATAATTTTAGATAAATTATCTATTTCACCCTTTTTATCCATACCTACCTCTAAAACTCCATAATTGTCAGCATAATTTAAATTAAAAAGACTTAAAGGAACTCCATATTTATTATTAAATGATCTTGGAGATATACTCACCTTAGAAATTTTCTTTAATGTATTTCCTAACAATTCTTTAAGTGATGTTTTTCCACAACTTCCTGTTATAGCAATTATTTTAGTATTTATATTTTTTCTAAAAATTCCTGAAATATCTGTTAAAAATTTTAATGTATTTTTAACTTTGATTTGATTATATATTTTTAATTTTTTTTGAATTTTATTTACTACTGCTAATGAAGCTTTATTTTTAAAAGATTGGCTTATAAATTTATTTCCATCATTTTTATTTCCTTTAATTGCAAAAAAAATGTCATCTTTTTTAACCTCTTTAGAATTAATTCTAGCTTGTTTTAATTTAAGTGAAAAAGGAAATTTTTTATTGCCAGAAACTTCTCTAATTATATTTAATTTAAGATTATTAAATAAAGAATGATTTTTAGTTTTAATTGATTTCAAAATAATTTTTTTATCTGAAAAAAAAATTTTTCGTTTGCCAATATCTTGAACTTTTTCATGGCCTTTTCCAGCAACAAGCAAAATTTCTCCAGTTGTTAAATTTTTAATTGCCTGGGCTATTGCTTGACCTCTATCTGAAATTTCTATAACTTTTGTTTTTTTTATTCCGGTTCTAATATCTTTTCTAATTTTATGTGAACTCTCAAATCTTGGATTATCATCGGTAAGATATATTTCGTCTGAAAAGATATCAGCGATTTTTCCCATTTTAGAACGTTTGTTCTGGTCTCTATTTCCACCACATCCAAATAATAAAATTATTTTCTTATCTGGGAATTGTTCTTTTAAATTCAAAAGGCATGTTTTTAAAGCATCAGGAGTATGTGCATAATCTAAAACTACTTTTGATTTATTTTTAATCATACCTATTTTTTCAAATCTTCCTTCGATAGGTTTGAGACTTGGTAAAACATTCAAAATTTTGTTTAAATTTAATCCACTTTTTTCCGCAGCTATAAGTGCCATTAAGATATTTTTAATTTGGATTTTTCCAATTAGATTTATTCTTATAAGCTTAACAACACCTTTATATTTTATTTTAAGAATTTGAGATTCATCGTGAAAAGAATGAGTTAAAATTTTCAACTTTTCATTTTTACCCTCTAAGGTATTAAGTTTTAAAAATTTTTTTTTTGCGATTTTTTTAATCTTATCAAACTCAGGTATTTTTGAATCAGTTATTATATTTCCCTTTTTTTTTATAAGATTTCTAAATAAATAAAGTTTTGCATCTAAATAATCTTTCAAGTTTTTGTGATAATCTAGATGATCTTGAGATAAATTTGAAAATATTCCTGTATTAAAAATTAATCCATCTAATCTATTTTGATCTAAACCGTGGCTTGAAGCTTCCATGATCACATTTTCTATTCTATGATTTTTAAGCTTTTTTAAAATTTGCCCCAAATGTATTGGGTCGATTGTTGTATTTAATAAATCAAAATTTACTGTTTTGGAACGAACTCCTAAAGTTCCAATAGTTGCAGCTTTCTTATTATTTAAAGTTAATATTTGATAATAAAAATCTGCTATAGACGATTTTCCATTAGTTCCAGTTACAGCAATAAGATTAACTGGTTTATTTTTTATCAGTTTAAAAGAAATTTCAGCTAATAATTTTCTTGGATTATCCTCTCTTAAACAAATTATATTTTTATCTCTGAATTTAATATTTTTTTTTGAAATTATTATTTTCGCTCCATTATTTATTGCATCGAAAATATATTTATTTCCATCAAATTTAGTGCCTTCAATTGCAAAAAAAATATTATCTTTTTTAACCTGCTTGCTGTTAAAAGCTACACCAGAGAAATATGTTTTGTAATATTTTCTATTTATATTTTTTATGAAGTTTCCAAGAAGCATTTTTAATAAACTTCATTATATTTTGTGGCTAAAATAGGCCCAATTTTTTCAATAATTTGTCCAACAACTTCTACTGATGTCCAACCTGCAGTATTAAATGGTGTGCCTTTATATTTAATTCCCGAACCGTCTCTATAATTATAAATATATTCACTATTAGTTTTAGGTTCATCTAACATAACAATAAATACATATTTTGGATTGGAAGATGGAAAAACTGATGCAAAAGTATTGATTTTTTTATTTGAATATCCGCCAAAAATACTTGTCTGAGCAGTGCCTGTTTTTCCTCCAACTTGATATCCATCAACATTAGCTAGAGATGCAGTACCTTCTTTATTTGTCACAATTTTTCTTAGAATTGGATTAATCTTTTTAGATACATCGTTATTCAGTATCTTTTTATTTTTAATCTTAGATTTATTTTTGATTAAAGTAGGATTAATCTTATAGCCACCATTTACTATTATTGAATAAGCGTTAGCTAATTGAAGAATTGTGGTTGTAATTCCATGACCGTAAGAAGTTGTTGCTAATTTACACTTTCCCCATTTAAAAGGTATAGGTACTCCCACTTCTTCAATATCAAATTTAATTGCACTTATTAAACTTAATTTATCCAAAAAATTTTTAAATTTTTCCAAACCAATAGCTTGAGCAATCCTAACTGACCCTATGTTACCTGATCTAATGAGTATTTGTTCAGCAGTTAGATCAGATGGAATTTTTTTATCATATTCACTAATTGTGTTTTTTCCACATTGAATGCTTTTTTCTAAATTTTTAAATTGTGTTTCTGGTTCTACAGCTTTTTCGTGAATACCTGCTGCAAGAGTAAAAGTCTTAAAAACAGAGCCAAATTCATAAACACCCTTTGTTACTCTATTAATATAATTCTCGTCGGTGATGTTAGTTCTTTGATTTGGATTAAAATCTGGAAGTGATGTTAAAGACAAAATTTCTCCAGAATTAACATCGATTAATATTGCTGCGCTTCCTTTTGTTTTAAAAACTTCATTAAATTTGATTAATTCTTCCCTTATTAAAAATTGAATATCTTTATCTACAGTTAAATGAATTTTATCTTTATCTTTTTTTAATTCTTTGTCTAAAGATTTTTCAAGTCCAGAGATACCATTATTGTCATCATCAATTTGTCCAATAATATGACTAAATAAGTTTTTTTGTGGATAAATCCTTGTAAGTTTTTCCTCAGATTTAATAGATTTGTCTCCAAGCATCATTATTTTTTCATAATTTTCGTCGGAAATTTTTTTTTCAAACCAAAAAAATTTTTTTTTCTTAAATTTTAATCTTATCGACTCATAATCTTTATTTGGAAAAATATACCTAAGATTTAATAATAATTTTTCTTCATTAATTATTTCAACTGGATTTATACCAATATCTATTGAGCTTACTGTTCTTGCCAAAAAATTATCATTTCTATCTACAATATCTGCCCGTTTAAGTTTACTAAAAACTTTTATCTGATTTTTATTTAAATCATCAGAATTTCTTGAGCCAAGATGAACTAAATGAATTGAATATATAATTGAAATAATAAAAAAAATAAAAAAAATAAACGCTACCCGATTGAATTTTATATTAATATCAGATTTAGTTTTTGCGTATTCAAATTCATTGTTATTATCGTATAAAATAAATCTTTCTTTATTTTTCATTATTTTTTCCTGATATTTTTAACTCAGTGATAACTAGTTCTTTATCTATAATTTCTAAAGTTTTTAATTCTTTTAGTGATTTCTTTATTAATAAATTTTCAAAATATAATTTCTGATATTCTAATAATTTTTCTGAAGAACTTAAATAATCAAATTCCAATTTTGAGTCATTCAATCTGTTTTTTAAAAATAAAATATTTTCTCTTAAAGAATAAATTTGATCATCTAAATCTTTTGTGGAATTCTTTATTAAAGAGGTAGATATGATTAGGGTAAATATTACTGCAAAAACTATTAATTTTTTCATAGTTTTAAACCTAAATTTTCTATCTCAATTAATTCAGAAAATTTATTTAAAATATCGCTTTCAATTTCATATTCATCCACTTGTTTTATAAGATACCTTAATTTAGCAGACCTTGAGGGTAGATTATCTTTTAATTCTTTATCCGATGGAACAATTGGTTTTTTTAAAGGCATTTTAAATGAAATTTTTTTTTGCTGAACTTTTGGCTCGTATCTGGAAATACTTTTATTTTCAGATAAACTTTTAAAAAAATATTTGACTATTTTGTCTTCTAATGAATGAAATGTAACTACAGCTAAAATACCATCCTTCTTTAAAATTTTAGCAGAATTTATTAAACCATTAATTAATTCACTTATTTCTTTGTTTACAAAAATTCTTAATGCTTGAAAAGTTTTTGTAGAACTATGAACTCTATAGTTTTTTTTTCTTTTCGATTTTTCTATGATTCTAACAAGTTCTTGGGTATCAATTATTTTAAGCTGTCTTTCTTTTACAATATTTTTTGCTATAATTTTAGCATCGTTTTCATCACCAAAATATTTTAATATTTTTTCTATTTCTTTAACTTCAAGATTATTTATTGCTTCTTTGGCTGAGAAATCATTGAGGCCCATCATCATATTAAGTTCTCCTTGTGAGTTAAATGATAAACCTTTTTTAGGATCTTTCATTTGTGTAAATGAATAACCTAAATCGAAAACAATACCTTTTATGTTTTCATTTTTTAATTTTAGATTATTTAACATACTGAATTTTAAATTTTTAAACAAAAAACGATCAGGAAATTTTTCTTGAATTATTTTTCCAATAATCTCACTGTTTATATCTCTATCTAAACCAATTACTTTAGTATTTTGATATTTAAGGATTTCTTTTGTGTAGCCACCTTGTCCAAAAGTGCAATCAATAAATGTGCCACCATGTAGAGGGGAAATAACGCTAATAACTTCTTTTAGCAGTACAGGATAATGTTTTACAGCATCCGATACTATGGTGGCTTCCATTTATTTTTTCGAAGACCATTAATTTTTTTGTCTTCTTAAAAATGCCGGTATTTCTAGATCATCTTCTTGATCTTCATTTTCAGTTAACAAAAGTTCATCAGAGTTAGAAGTCTCATTATCATTGTTAAATAAATCTGGAGATTGAGAATCCACCCCAAATTCACTTAAATCATTATTTATATCTTCATTATTTTCTGAATTTTCGTTTAGTTTTGTGGCTTCTTCTGTAAATGAAATTTCGTCATCATTGAAAGTATTCTCAACAATATTTTCAGCCTCTTGATTTTTTAATAGTTCCTCATGATATTCGTTATTAACTTGATTTATATTATCATGAGCGTTTTGGTGGGTTGCATTTTCAGAAACGATCTCATTTTCAAGTTTTAACGCATTAGCTCCATTGGAAATTGGATTTGAGTTAGAATTAGAAAAACTAAATGAAGCTGTACCATTACTTGTTGAAAAGTCTGAGTATCCTAGGTTCCTATTTTGTATCCTATGAACCATATTAATTACTGATTTTGTTTCAGGTTGTTGACCATCTAAAGATGTTGCAACAATTGAAACTCTCATCTTTCCATCCAATTCTGTATCAGTTATTGCACCGATAATTAATTCTGCCTCTGGATCAACTTCTGCCCTTACTTTATTCACTGCTTCATCAACTTCAAAAAGTTTTAAATCTTTACCACCAGTAATATTAACTAATAGTCCTTTTGCGCCTTTCAAAGTATAGTCATCAATTAATGGATTACTAATTGCCATTTCAGCAGCTTTCATAGCTCTATCTTCTCCTTCGGCCTCGCCTGTTCCCATCATTGCTTTGCCCATAGATGCCATTACAGACTCAACATCAGCAAAGTCCAGATTAATCAATCCAGGTCTCACCATTAAGTCTGTAATACTTTGAACACCGTGCATTAATACATTGTTTGAAAGATTAAATGACTCTTCAAATGTTGTTTGTTCGTTAGCTATTTTAAATAAGTTTTGATTTGGAATGACAATAATTGTATCAACATGTCTTCTAAGTTCCTCCAAACCTTGATGAGCCCTTCTCATTCTTGAAGGACCTTCATATAAAAACGGAAGTGTTACAACTCCTACTGTTAAAATATTTAATTCTTTTGCCGCTCTTGCAATTACATGTGCTGCTCCTGTTCCAGTGCCACCACCCATACCAGCAGCAATAAAGACCATATTTGCACCTTGTAAAATATTTACAATATCATTTAAAGATTCATCCGCAGCAGCTTGTCCAATATCTAATTTCGCCCCAGCGCCTAATCCTTTAGTTAAATTTAAACCTATTTGAATTTTTGATTTAGCTTTACTATGCTTTAAATCTTGAGCATCAGTATTAACCGCAATAAATTCTACCCCTTGCATTCCATTCTCAATCATTTCATTAATAGCATTTCCACCCGCTCCACCAATACCCATTACTAATAATCTTGGTTGTAGCTCTTTTATTTCTGGTGCTTTAAAATTTATTGTCATTTTTTATCCCCTCTATTATTTGTTTAATTGATGCTCCCATTTAAGACTTGCTCGATTTATATTTGCTTTTTTTTTCGAGTTGACCTTAAATTTTTCAAATAATGTTGGTTCCCATATTTGGAATGTTTTTCCTTGACCAACAAAAATCATACTATTTTTTATTTTTGCATGTTTTATTAATTTTCTTGTTAATGAAATTCTACCTTCATTATCAAACTGTAAATTTATACTTTCAGATAAAACTGATGTTGCAAAATAATCTCTTTTTTCCTCAAAAGGATTTAGGGAGTCTATAGAGTTAGAAATTTTTTCTATTCTATCTTGTGGCCATGCTTCTATAGATTGATTGTTAAATGAGGGGAAACAAACAACTCCATTGTATCCTAAATTAGATAAATGTGATCTAAAACTTGCAGGCACTGACACCCTTCCTTTTTTGTCCAATTTGTTTTCGTAGGTTGATAAAAACATAATTCATAAATTCCTTTATTCCCACATATATGGGAATATTTGGGATATTATGGGTTTTTATTATCAGAGTCAATATTAAAGAATATGTTTATTTTGATCCTTCATTAAGTTTAAAATTGAGTCAAAAAGAGAACATTTACGAGATATTTAAAAGAAGTTTGCCAGACAAACTGTAAGCCGGGTTCTGTCATTTAAACTTATCAT
This sequence comes from uncultured Pelagibacteraceae bacterium, assembly GCA_902517735.1. Taxonomy (GTDB): domain Bacteria; phylum Pseudomonadota; class Alphaproteobacteria; order Pelagibacterales; family Pelagibacteraceae; genus Pelagibacter. Next base: position 37,470 of record CABYDK010000003.1, on the reverse strand, counting down.
TTGTCTAGGTTTAAGATCACTCTTAAACTCAAGCAACTAACCCTGATGACGAGCCAAGGATGGCTTTTAGTTTTTCAACAATGTCACCTCTACTTAGTCTTGCTCCCAGTGGGGTTTTCCAGCGTTCATTGTTACCAATAGAACCGGTGTGCTCTTACCACACCTTTTCACCCTTGCCATGTTATGGCGGTTTATTTTCTGTGGCACTGTCCCTAGGGTTTCCCCTGCCAGGTATTATCTGGCACTGAATCCTTGTGGAGCCCGGACTTTCCTCTTTAAACTTAATTAAAGCGACAAGTCATTTATCTGGCAATCTAAATTTATTGTTTTTTAATTTTTTTTCAAGATTAATTATCTATGGTTTTAATAGGTTTTTGCTTATCATTAAGCACTCATAGTCAGATTTTCCATTCACTAAGCTTTGTCTGAATCTTCTTTGAAATGCTATAATCAAAAATTTATTACTTAAATAAGTATCTATTTTTTCTATTTTATTGTAACCCAAAGAATATAAATTTTTTAAAAAAGTTTTATTTTCAATTTTGTTTAAACTTTTCAATCTATATTTCTTAATTTTGTTTACATCAAGTTTATGCCATTTGGCAAGCTTTGCTTTAGCAATTTTTTTCCAAGGAAATTTTTCTCCAGGATCTTTTTTTCTTTCAGGCGCAATATCAGAATGGCCTAAAACATAATTCACATTTACTTTATATCTTTTAATTAATTTTCTAAGTAACTTTTTTAGATTAATAATTTGTTTTAAAGAAAATTTTTCATATTTGTTATCATGTCCTTGATTTTGTATTTCAATCCCAATTGAATATTTGTTTAAAGATTTAATCTTCTTCCATCTAGATTTTCCAGCATGCCATGCTTCATATAAATCTGGTACTAAATTTATTACTTCTCCATTTTTTTTTATAAAATAATGAGCACTTAATTTACTTTTTTCGTCACACAATTTTTTAAGAACTAGGGTCTCATTTTTCATCCCCGTATAATGTAAAATAATGAATCTAATTTTTTTTTTTGCTCTTTTTGGAATACTAAAATTTGGGGAGTAATTTTTGTTTATTTTTAGCATATTTTATAAGAGTTTATGATTATTTCTTAATTTACAATAGATTAAATTATACTATAAGAGCTCTATGCTTAAAAAAATTATACTCATAGCTATTACAACCCTTGCGTTAATAATTAATGTTCATGCATCTTCCGACGGAGAGTTATTATTAAAAAAAAATAATCCCAATGAAGTTTCAGAGTGTTGGGAGGGATTTAATAGAGCTTCTTTTGCTTTGAACCAAGGGTTAGATAAAGTTTTATTTAAACCTGTAGCAAGTGTTTATAGAACTTTACCAACTCCAATTAAAAGTGGGGTTAGCAATTCATTAGATAATTTATCAAATCTTGTAACAATACCTAATAATATACTTCAAGGAGAATTTTCAAAAGCTGGGGTTAATACAGGCAGATTTGTAATAAATACTACTATTGGAATCTTGGGTCTAATTGATGTTGCTACTTACTTAGGCTTTGAGGAATATGTAAAAGAAGATTATGGTCAAACGTTAGCAGTTCATGGATCAGGTCCAGGCTGCTATATTGTTTTACCAGTTTTGGGACCAAGCACAGCAAGAGATACTGTTGCATCCATTACAAATTTTGTAGGAGGTGATGCGTGGTATAACATAACTGTCAATAATGATACTCAATACTTCAGTGATTTCGATTATTATGCTTCGAAAGTGACTAGTGGAGTAGACTTTAGAGCAAAAAATTATGATTCAATTGATAATTTAGAAAAAAATTCAATTGATTTTTATGCATCTGTAAAAAGTCTTTATTTGCAAGATAGACAGCAAAAAATTCTAAATGCAAAAACAATTGTTAATACACAAGACGACAGTGATTGGGAAGAAATCGAAAATTAAGAACAATCTTTAAATTTATGAAAACAAAATTATTAAGTATAATTTTTGTAATAAATTTAATTTTCGGTAATGCATTGTCAATAGAGCCTGACGTTTTTGTTCAATCTACGGTAAATAGGGCCTCAAAATTACTCTCTGAAAATATATCCAAAGAAAAAAAAATAGAGGAACTTAAACTAATAGCTAAAGATACTGTAGATATTCAAGGTATAGGTTTTTATACGCTTGGTGGGGTAAGAAAAAATTTGAGCGATTCAGATAAAGAAAAGTACTCAAAATTATTTCAAGAGTATTTTCTTAAAAGTTTTTCAAGTAGATTAGCAGAATATACAAATCCAGAGATTGATGTATTTTCAAAAGAAAAATTAAATAAAAATTACACAATTGTAAATAGTACTTTAAAAGCTACCAGTGAAAGACCAGAAATTAAGATTGATTGGAGAATTTACACAAAAAATCCAGAGAAACCATTAATAAGAGATTTAATAATTGAGGGTCTCAGCTTAGCAAGAACTCAGAAGGAAGAATTTGCTTCGGTATTAAATAGTAATGATGGCGATATTAATGCTCTGTTTAAAACTTTAGAAGAATTTTCAAATCAATAACTAATGGTGGGCCCGCCAGGACTCGAACCTGGGACCAATACATTATGAGTGTACTGCTCTAACCAACTGAGCTACAGGCCCAAACAGTTTGTTTGTTACATCATTTTCTTAAAGTTATCAATCAAAGATAATTTAATTGGTGGGCCGTGTTGGTTACGCTCCAACTACCCCTGCAATGTCAATGCAGTACTCTAACTATTGAGCTAACGGCCCTAATTCAGTTTTATCTTAAATTTTCATTGCTAAATATATTTGAACTTTTATCTAAAGCATAAAATATAGATAGATTTATAGCAAAAATTGTTAATAAAAAATTATTAAAAAAGGCTCCACTAGGCAATAATGGAGTAAAGACTAATAACATATATAAAAATGAACCTAATTTTAGGTGATTATTTGTATTTATAATTTTAAAAATTTTTGAATATATAATCTTAAATAAAATGAATATAATTATAAAACTCCCTACTATTCCATGTTCTGATAGTAATTCTAAATAAATTTGATGAGGATGGGTATTGCAAAAGTATCTATCAGTTTTTTTAATATCATTAACTTCTTTTTTTTTACAGGTTTCAATCCTATAATTTTTATTACCAACTCCAAACAATTTATTGTTTTGAAATACCTGAAAACCAGATGCATAAAGATTAAAATAAATAGGATCCTCTTTAAAATTTGAATAAATATGAGCAATGTATCTAATTTTTAAAAAATAAGAATTCATGATTGTAAAAACTAACAAAATAACTGTACCTGAAATTAAAATTATTTTTGTTTTAAAATTGAATGACTTCATAAAAGATAAAAAAAGAAATAAACCTATAAATGCTTTTATAGCATTAGATCTTTCTCCACTTAATAATATAGCGTATAAAATTAAAATAATTAGCGCAAAACCGAATATAAATTTTTTTTTACCTTTTAATTCATTAAATAAAAAACCAATCAATATTAGATAAAATCCATTTAAAAAACCCCCTACAATAAGTTCATCTTTAAAAAAACTTACTATCCTGTGCCCATAATCCAATCCATCATACCCAAGAATATTTTTTCCCATAAATCTTTCAATAAAAACGTCAATTAAAACTATAAAAATAACTATCAGCCAAAATTTAAAAACTTTTTTGTAAAAATTTTCATCGAGAAAAAAATAGTTAAATGCTGCAAATAAAATTATAATTCTTAAAAACCCAAAATTTCTTAATAAACCTTCTGAAAAATCTAGAGAGACAAATGAATTAAAAATTAAATAAATATATAAACCAAACAAATATATTATTGGTTCACTTTTTAAAAAAAAAAAATCTTTTCTAAATATTATCAATAATATAAATGATAAATCTATCAATAAGATATTAATGACTGAAGCTGCTGAACCAATTATCATACTTACTGGAATGAGTGAGAATAAAATAAGGAAATAGTTAAAAGTAAATTTGTTTAAAATCATTATTTTTAAAATTAAATTAAATTTCTATAATTTTAACACAAGTTTAAAATTTAAATTAATAAAAATTAATTAGCTTTCTAAGAAACTTTTTAACTGTTTTGATCGACTTGGATGCTTAAGTTTTCTTAGAGCTTTAGCTTCTATTTGTCTAATTCTTTCTCGTGTGACTGAAAACTGAAGCCCAACTTCTTCTAAAGTATGATCTGTATTCATACCTACACCAAATCTCATTCTTAAAACTCTTTCTTCTCTAGGGGTCAAAGTAGATAATATTTTTGTAGTTGCCTCGCCTAAATTAGATTTAATTGCTTGTTCTAGCGGAGCTAAAGCTTTTGTATCTTCTATAAAGTCTCCTAAACTACTGTCTTCTTCATCTCCTACAGGTTTTTCTAATGAGACTGGTTCTTTAGAAATTTTTAATACTTTTCTAACTTTGTCTAAAGGCATTCTGAGTTTTTTTGCAAGTTCCTCTGGTGTAGCTTCTCTACCAAATTCACTAAGAATTAGTCTTTGAGTTCTTACAATCTTGTTAATTGTTTCAATCATATGCACTGGAATTCTTATTGTTCTTGCTTGGTCGGCTATAGATCTCGTTATTGCTTGTCTAATCCACCATGTTGCGTAAGTTGAAAATTTATATCCTCTTCTATATTCAAATTTGTCAACTGCTTTCATTAAACCAATGTTTCCTTCTTGAATTAAATCCAAAAATTGTAGACCTCTATTAGTATATTTCTTTGCTATAGAAATAACTAGTCTCAGGTTAGCTTCAACCATTTCTTTTTTTGCTATTCTAGACTCTTTTTCTCCTTTTTGAACTCTACTAACCAACTTTTTAAAATCAGTAACAGACATTCCAAGTTTATTACTAATTTCAATTAATCTAATTCTAATATGTTTAAACTCATCTTTATTTTTTGCAAAAAATTGTTTCCAAACATTATTTGTATCTAAAAACTTTTTTAAATTTGGATTAATTTCATTACCTATATAAAATTTGATAAACTCATTCCTTGAAATTTTATGATCCATTGCAAGTCTCAATAAATTTCCCTCGAGAGATATGATCTTCTTATTCTCTATGTAGTGTTTTTGAACAAGTTCCTCTAAAACTGATGGGGATAATTGAAGAGATTTTATATTTTCTAAAATCTCATTCACAATCTTTTCATAACCTTTTTCTTTAACTGAGGAAAAAGTTTGTGAATTTAAAACACATTCTAATTTTTCTTTTTGATACCTAATTAACTTATTATATTCTTTTGTAAGTGTATGGACAGTTTTCAATACTTTAGGTTTGATTTCTGTTTCCATTGCAGCAAGTGTAGGGTTAAAATCATCATCTTCTTCTGAAGATCCATCTTCTTTATCAGTTTCACCAGCATTTTTTTGTTTAGCGCTTGGTCCGGTGCTCTCATCTTCCATATAATTGGTATCAATATCAATTATTTCTCTGACCAAAATCTCATCTTTTTGTAATTTTTCGTTCCACTCAAAAAATTGTTGTGCGGTTATTGGGCTTTGAGATAATGCTATTAACATTACATCTTTTCCTGCCTCTATTCTTTTCGCAATCGCTATCTCGCCTTCTCTTGAAAGAAGTTCAACACCGCCCATTTCTCTTAAATACATTCTTATAGGGTCATCACTTTTTTCAATCGTTTTTCCCTCTTCTTTTGAGGAAGATTCTTTTTTTCTTAAAACTTTGTAATCAGATTTTTTTTCAACAAGTGTAATACTTTCATTTAGAATATGGATGAATGCTTTAGATAAATTTTCATCAGAAAGATTCCTCTTTCCTAAAGATTTACATAATTCCTCATGAGTTATAAATCCTCTATGGGTTCCACGACCCATTAATCTAGCAAATGATTTAGTTATAATTCTTTCCACGGTAATATAAGTTTGGGAGTCTTATATAATGTGAAATCAGTAAAAATCCATGACTAAATTTGCTAGATTAATTGAGATTCTGCTTTTTTTTCAGCTCTTTTAGCTCATTAAATGTGGTCTCGCTCATGTCAACCGAGAACTTCGATTCTAATTCTTGAATTCTGAACTCAAGATCATAATTCATAAGATCTCTTGAGATATCATCTAATAACTCCATAGTTTTTTGATCATCATCAGCTTGATTTTTAAGAATATGTTTGATGGGTGCAAATTTATATATTTTTTCTAACAATTGACTATCTAACTTTAAATCTTCAATTGTAATTTGCTCTCCAGTTTTCAGCTTCTCAATTATTAGTTCAAATATTTTTTTATTAACTTCGGTAAATAATTTAATATTTTCAATTAAATGTATGTTTGCTTGTAATAAATTTAAATTATTCATTGTTAAATATAATAAAGAGAACTCTTTAAGCTCTACGCTAGTCAGTGATTGACTGTCATTAAAATGCTTCTTGGTAGTATCTAGTGATTTTGCTCTTTTAACAAAAAACTTTTTCTTATTTTGATTAGAATGAGGTGTTAATTCTGCAATTTTTTCTAAGAAATATTCTAATACATACTTTTTTATAAAATTATCTTTAATTGTGTTAGCAATACTTCTCAATTTTTTTTCAAAAATTGCCAACGAAGAAGGATTGTTTTCTGTTTGTTTTTTATAATGATTAAAAATAAATTGATGAATAGATAGCTTACTTTGTTTGGTAAAATCAATAAAATTAGCTTTACCATTTTTATTCACATAGCTATCAGGGTCTTCCTTGTTTGGTAAAAATAAAAATGAAATTTGTTTTTCGGGTTTTAATTCTTTAATAGAATTTTCTGCTGCTCTTAATGCTGCTTTATAACCACTTTCATCACCATCAAAGCAGATAATGATGTCATCAAAAAATTGGTTAAGAGTTAAAATTTGTTTATCTGTCAAAGAAGTTCCAAGATTTGCAACAGCATTGTCAACTCCATTTTTACTTAAACCAACTACATCCATATAACCCTCGACCAAATAAATGTGGTCTATTTTGTTAGAAAGTTTTCGAGCTATATCTAAATTATATAAATTGGATCCTTTTTTAAAAAAATTTGTTTCAGGTGAATTTATATATTTAGCCAAATAGTCTAAATTTTCAATTATTCTTCCGCCTAAGGCTATTGGTTGACCTGAAATGTTATTGATTGGAAATATTAATCTACCTCTAAATCTTTCAACATATATTTTCTTTTTTTCATCCAAATAAAACAAACCAGTTTCAGCTAAAGTTTGCTCACTATAATTATCTTTTAATTTTTCATAGAAATTTGGATTTTTTTGTATATATCCAATTTTAAATTTTTTAACCTCTTCTTTAGTTAAAGATCTATTTTTTAAATAATCTCTTGCAATAGAATAGCTCTCATTTTTTAATAATTCGTTATGGTAAAAATCTACATATTCACTAAAGATTGATTGGTACTCTTTCCACTTTTTTTCTCTTTCCTCATCCTGTTTTGAAAACATATAAGGTTGCATCCCAGCTAATTGAGCTAAATGTTTTACTGCCTCACCAAATTTAAGATTTTGAATTTTCATGACGAAGTCAAAAATGTTGCCATGCTCTGATGTTGCAAAACAATGATAAAATTCTTTTTCATCATTGACTGTAAATGATGGAGTTTTTTCATTTTTGAAAGGAGACAAACCAACAAACTCTTTTCCTCTTTTTTTTAAGACAACAGATTTTGATACAACAGATGAAACTTTTAACCTTGTTTTAATTTCATCAAGATATTCTTTAGGATATTTCATTAATTATTTAATAATTCTTTAATGAGAGGACCTGCTTTTGCAAAATCAATTTCATCTGAATGCAGTTTTTTTAATTCACCCATTACTTTTCCCATGTCTTTAAGTGAATTTGCACCAAGTTTAGAAATCAGTTCTGCACAAATTTTTTTAGTTTCTTCCTCGCCAAGCTGTTTTGGTAAAAATCCAGTTAAAATATTATATTCATTTTGCTCTACCTCTAAGAGATCTGTCCTATTGTTTTTTTTGTAGATATCTATCGATTCGGCTCTCTGTTTGACCATTTTTTTCAGAAGCTTTTTTATGTCTTCATCATCTGTTTCTTTTTTATTTGGACCAGACCTATTTGAAATATCCAGATCCTTAATTGATGATAAAATTAACCTATAAGTTGATATTTTTGTTTTATCTTTGGCTTTTAAGGCGTTTTTGTATTCAGTTTCGATTGTCTCTTTTAATGGCATATATTTTTAATCTACTTCAAAGAAAAAAATCTTCAAAAGAAAAATTGTTTTTTTACAATTTTATAATACATCTCTGTTGCGATAATAAATCAATTATTGTATTAACCTTTAACTTATGAGTTGTAATTGATCAAAAAAGCAAAAAAAACAAACTCAAAAAAATCTCAACATCACACAGGCGTTTTAGTTCTTGAAAACAAGAGAGTTTTTAAAGGTATTGGAATTGGATACCAAGGAGAAGCAACCGGTGAGATTTGCTTTAACACCTCTCTAACAGGGTACCAAGAAATTATTTCTGATCCTTCTTATGCGGGTCAGATTATTAACTTTACATTCCCACATATTGGAAATGTTGGAACTAACAAAGAGGATGTTGAGTCTGACAAGATTTGGACAAGAGGTGTGATCTTTAATTCAGAAATAACCTCTCCTTCAAATTATAGAGCATTTTTGCATTTAAATTCCTGGCTTAAAAAAAATAAAATTGTAGGAATTACAGGACTAGATACTAGATGTTTAACAAACTTTATTAGAGATAAAGGAGCGCCTAAGGGAACAATTTCTTATTCAAAAAATGGAAAATTTAATATTAGCAAATTAATAAACTCAACCATTAAATGGAGTGGATTAAAAAATCTTGATCTTGCAGAAACTGTAACAACCTCAAAAAACTATATTTGGAATGGCCTTAAAACTTGGAAGAAAGAAAAAGGATATAAAAAAAATACAAAAAATTCTTTTCATGTGGTTGCAATTGATTACGGAATTAAAAAGAATATTTTAAGATATTTTTCAGACTTCAAATGTAAAGTAACAGTCGTTTCTTGCAAAACCTCTGCTGAAAAAATATTAGATCTTAGACCACATGGAATATTTTTATCTAATGGTCCCGGTGATCCTGCGGCAACAGGAAAATATGCAATAGAAATACTTAATAAATTAATTAAAAAAAATTTACCTATATTCGGTATTTGTTTAGGTCATCAAATTTTAGCATTAGCTTTAGGCGGTAAAACAAAAAAAATGAAGTTGGGACATAGAGGTGCAAACCATCCTGTCAAAAATTTAGTGCATGATAAAGTTGAAATTACCAGTCAAAATCATGGTTTTGTAGTAGTTGAAGAAACTTTACCAAAAAAAATTGAAGTAACTCATAAATCTCTTTTTGATAATACCATTGAAGGAATAAGACTCAAAAACAGACCAATATTTTCAGTGCAATACCATCCAGAGTCAAACCCTGGACCACAGGATAGTGTCTACTTATTTCAAGAATTTATTAACAACATAAAAAAAAATGCCAAAAAGAAGAGATATTAAAAAAATATTAGTTGTAGGAGCTGGACCCATTATCATTGGTCAAGCATGCGAGTTTGATTATTCCGGCACACAAGCTTGTAAGGCATTAAAAGATGAGGGTTACAAAGTAATTTTAATTAACTCAAATCCTGCAACTATTATGACTGATCCAGATGTTGCAGATAAAACTTATATAGAGCCAATAACATTAGAGGTTTTAGAAAAAATTCTTCAAAAAGAGAAACCAGATGCAATTCTACCAACTATGGGTGGTCAGACTGCACTTAATCTTGCAATGGAAGCTGAGAAAAAAGGAATTTTAAAAAAATATAAGATTGAGCTCATAGGGGCAAATTCTAAGGCAATTGCCAATGCAGAGGATAGGAAGAAATTTAGAAAAAATATGATCGACATTGGTTTAGATTTACCTAAATCTGAAATTGTAAACAATATCAACCAAGCATCAAAAGTTTTAAAAAAAATTGGTCTTCCTGCAATTATAAGACCTGCATTTACACTTGGAGGTCTTGGTGGTGGTATAGCTAAAAATAAAAAAGATTACCTTAAAATAATTAAAAGTGGGCTTCACGAGTCTCCAGTTAGCCAGGTATTGGTTGAAGAGTGTTTAGAAGGCTGGAAAGAATTTGAGATGGAAGTTGTAAGAGATAAAAAAGATAACTGTATCATCATCTGCTCAATTGAAAATGTTGATCCGATGGGAATACATACGGGTGATTCAGTTACTGTTGCTCCAGCGCTTACATTGACTGACAAAGAATACCAAATAATGAGAAATGCTTCTATTGCATGTTTAAGAAAAATTGGAGTTGAGACAGGTGGATCAAATGTTCAATTTGCAATCAATCCTAAAAACGGCCGAATGGTTGTAATTGAAATGAACCCTAGAGTATCAAGATCATCAGCACTTGCATCAAAAGCAACTGGATTTCCAATTGCAAAAGTTGCTGCAAAACTTGCCGTTGGTTACACCTTGGATGAACTAAAAAATGAAATCACCAAAGTAACACCTGCTTCATTTGAACCAAGTATTGATTATGTAGTAACAAAAATTCCAAGATTTACTTTTGAAAAATTTTCAACTTCTCCAGCAACTCTAGGTACATCTATGAAATCAGTTGGTGAGGCAATGGCAATAGGAAGAAATTTTAAAGAATCTCTTCAAAAAGCATTGGTGTCTCTTGAAACTGGTTTTTCAGGATTAGATAGAATATTTGATTTTAATAAAAAACTAATTGAAAAAAAACTAAAAGAAAATATTCCCAATAAACTCTTACTAGTTGCAGAAGCTATTAGAAAAAAGATTAATTTAAAAAGAATATTTGTGCTATCGAAAATTGATCCATGGTTTCTAGAGCAAATTAAAGAAATAGTAGAAAATGAAATTAAGATTAAAAGTAAAGGGTTGCCTAAGAATTTTAATGAATTTAATAGAGTAAAATCAATAGGCTTTTCTGACAAAAAATTAGCAGAGTTAACAAATACATCTGAAGATATAATAAGACGAAAAAGAACTGCCCTTAAAATTTTACCAGTATTTAAAAAAGTTGACACTTGTGCAGCTGAATTTAAATCGTTTACACCTTATATGTATTCAACATATCAACGAAATTTTTCAATTAATTCAGAATGTGAAGCAGATCCATCAACTAAAAAAAAGATTATTATTCTGGGTGGTGGTCCTAATAGAATCGGACAAGGAATAGAATTTGACTATTGCTGCTGCCAAGCAAGTTTTTCATTAAAAGAAGCTGGATTTGAAACGATTATGGTTAATTGTAACCCTGAAACAGTTTCAACAGATTATGATACAAGCGATAGATTATATTTTGAGCCACTCAAAGAAGAATATGTTTTTAATATAATTAAGAAAGAAAAAGAAAAAGGAAACTTAGTTGGAATTATTGCTCAATTTGGTGGTCAAACCCCAATTAAACTTGCAAAATTTTTACATGATAACAAACTTCCGATCCTAGGAACACAATACACATCAATTGATTTAGCAGAAGATAGAGATAGATTTAGAAATTTACTTAATAGACTGAAGCTAAAACAGGCTGAAAGTGGAATTGCTAAAACTTTTAAACAAGCTATTCAAATAGCTGACAAAATTGGTTTACCTTTGATGGTTAGACCCTCATATGTTCTAGGTGGAAGAGCAATGGAAATAGTCCATGAAAAAAGCCAGCTTAAAAATTTTGTTGAAGAAGCATTTAAAGCAGCCGAAAAAAATCCAATTCTAGTTGATAAGTTTATTAATCATGCAATGGAAGTTGATGTTGATGCAATATCTGATGGAAAGCAAGTACACGTGGCAGGTATTATGCAACACATTGAAGAGGCTGGAATTCACTCTGGTGACTCGGCTTGTAGCTTACCTCCAATATCTATCAAACCATATTTAATTAAAGAAATTGAAAATCAGACTAAAAAATTGGCCTTGGCTCTAAAAGTTAAAGGTTTCATGAATGTTCAATACGCAATCAAAAAAGATGAAATTTATGTGATCGAAGTTAACCCTAGGGCAAGTAGGACAGTGCCATTTGTCTCAAAAGCAAAAGGTTTGCCTCTTGCAAAAATAGCATCACGAGTGATGGCAGGTGAAAAATTATCTAAATTTAATTTAAAGGATAGTTCTAAAGGAATGTATGCAGTTAAAGAAGCTGTATTTCCTTTTAATAAATTTCCTAACAGTGATTTACTTTTAGGTCCTGAAATGAAGTCAACTGGTGAAGTGATGGGCTTTGATAAAAACTTTGGGATGGCATTTGCTAAAAGTCAAATAGCCTCTGCCAATTCTTTACCAAAACAAGGACTTGCTTTTATATCATTAAAAGACTCACATAAAGATGAAGGAATTAATTTAGCAAAAGAACTTATAAAGTTAAATTTTACATTATGTGCAACAAGAGGGACTGCTGAGTACATTAGAAAACATAAAATGAAATGTAGAATTATCAACAAAGTAAGTAGTGGTTCTCCTCATATAGTAGATATATTAGACTCTAAAAAAATTGCTTTGGTAATTAATACTGGTGGAGGAAATTCTGAACATAGATTAAATGATGCAATTGCTCTTAGAAGAGGAACTCTAAAAAATAAAGTTCCTTATTGTACTAATATGTCAACTGCGCTTGCATGTTTGGAAGCAATAAAATCTCTAAAAACTAAAAAGTTAGAAGTTACATCACTTCAAGATATTTAAGTATTTACTTTCCAGTCTGTCTCAAAAGTCACATAATTTACTTGTACACATCTTCTTTCTTTAACTATTTTCTTTTTTTCCATTCCGTGCCAAGTATTAGGGCCACTAGTAAAAAGATATCCATAATTATGTTTATAAGGAACTGTTTTTACTTTTTCTAATTTTTGATTATAAAAATCTGTGCCTAATTCCTCTGACTCATTTGCGTTATTTACAAAAATTAATCCTGACATTAATTTTTCTTTGATGTCGCAATGAGGTTTAAGCCAAAATCCTTCTCTATCACAAATAACTTCAACTCTTACATATGAATTTGATAAATCTTTGTTAATCATTTTTGAAATAGTTTGATGTACCTCTTTAGCTTGAAGTTCGTTAATAAATTTTACTAAATGTGGAAACTGTGAAGCATTTTCCTTCGTTATAAAACATCTAAATTTAATTGCTTTACCTCCAGATGCGATTCCTTCTCTAAACTCTGCAGCACCACCATCAATAGCTCTTGTTCCATCATAATTAAGATTATGTTTACTAACATCTGGAATATCTGCTTTAATAATTTCTTCTATCGCTTCATTTGTAAGAGCATTAGTATATTCCCAATGATCAAAAGGAAATTCATGTTTTTTAGATTTATCTTTAATTGAATTTAAAAACGACATTAAGATTTAATTTTTTGTTTAATGATATTTGCCACTCTATTCGTTTCATCTAGTTTTTGATAGTTCCAATTTTCTTCTTCTTCACCTAAATTTCTTATTATATTTAATTCTCTAAATAAATTTCTAAATTCTTGAAATCTTTTATCATTTTTTCTTGGTAAAATATTTGCGACATAAATAGGTTTTCCAGTTAATGCTGCCTCTGAAATCATTGAGCTTGAATCACAAGTAACAACTATAGTATTAGATATGGATAAAGCAGATAAATAAGCTTTTTTATCAACATTATTTATAATTGTATGATTTTCTCCAAAATATTTTTTAGCATAATCAATTGAATTTTTTGGAGTTCTCATAGACGGAATTACAACGAGTTGAAGGTTATTTTTTTTCAGTAAATTATTCAAAATAGAAAATATTTTTTTTATATTTTCAGAAGAATAATCGTAATACTTTGTTGGGCCACCCAAAATTAATGAACAAATTTTTCTATGGTCTTTTTTAATGAATGAATTTAAATAATCTTTATTTTTAACAATTTCTTCCTCTGTAAGATAGTGAATTGCGCCTTTTGTATTAATTACATTTTGACCTTTTACAGAGTCATGCTCAGGAACAACAATAAAATCAAAATGATTAAGGTTTACTTTGGGATCTTGGATATGAATATTAAATACCTTTTTATTTGAACTTTTTTTTAAGTGAATTGAAGGAATTACACTTTTACGTCCACAAGAAATAATTACATCAAATTCAGAGTGGTCAATTTTTTTATAAACACTTTGTGAAATTGGAGTAAGTTTAGGAGGAATCATTTTCCAAAAATTATTTAGTTCAACTGTCTGGTGTGTGAAATCAATGTCTAAAGCTTTTGCGAGTCCCTCTACTTGGCTGATCATTCCATGCATGCCTTGAGTCAATAATATACCTTTTAATTTATTCATTAATTACTATATAGCTTTCATATGAGTGAAAATCCAACTAAACACACAAAAGTGTTAATAATTGGATCCGGTCCAGCTGGATATACGGCTGCAGTTTATGCGGCACGGGCAATGTTAAATCCAATTTTGGTTTATGGATCTGAGCCAGGAGGACAATTAACAACAACTACTGATGTTGAAAATTATCCTGGGTTTGCTGACGTAATTCAAGGACCTTGGTTAATGGATCAAATGAAAGAGCAAGCAAAAGCCGTCGGAACAGAAATGATTCAAGATCATATTCAGTCAGTCAATTTGAAATCTAAACCATTTGAAGCAGTTGGAGATACTGGTCAAAAATTTACCGCTGATAGCATCATTATTTCAACTGGTGCTCAAGCAAGATGGTTAAATATAAAATCGGAACAAGAATTTAGGGGCTTTGGAGTATCGGCATGTGCTACATGTGACGGATTTTTCTTTAAAGAGAAAGAAGTGGCAGTGGTCGGCGGTGGAAATGCTGCTGTAGAAGAAGCAATGTTTCTTACAAAATTTGCCTCTAAAGTAAAACTAATCCACAGACGTGACAGCTTACGAGCAGAAAAAATGCTTCAAAAGAAATTAATGGAAAACAAAAAAATTGAAATCATTTGGGATACTGTCATTGAAGATGTAATAGGTGATAAAGAACCCAAAAATGTTAAAGGTATAAAAATAAAAAATGTAAAAACAAACAGAATAGAAGAAATTAAAGTTGATGGATTATTTGTTGCAATTGGTCATGATCCAGCAACCTCTCTATTCAAAGATCAATTGAAAATGGACACTGAAGGATATTTGATTACCAAACCAGATTCTACTGAAACTAATGTTCCTGGAGTTTACGCAGCAGGAGATGTGAGGGACAAAACTTTTAGGCAGGCTGTAACTGCTGCAGGTATGGGGTGTATGGCTGCTCTTGAGGCCGAAAAACATCTTTCTAATAAATAAAGTGAAGAATAATTTACATGTTTTTTTAGGAGCAACTGTAGCTGATGCTGCAGCTAGACCATTGCATTGGGTTTATAATCAAAAAAAACTTTATAAATATATCAAAGGGAAAAAAGATTTTACTTTCCTTAAAAAAAATAAAAGTCCATTTTACAATATCAAGACTGGAAAAGTTTCAGGATATAACGAAATTGGTCAAGTTATGTTCAAAACACTGCTTGAAGATCATAGAAATATCGAGGAAAGATTTAAAAAAAATATAACAAAAAGCTTTGGTCCAGGAAGTATTTACTGGAAAAATTTGAATTTAAGAGCGAAATATAGAAAAGTTAAAGATTGGCGAGGAATAATTAAAGGACCTTGGATTCATCAAAATATCATAGAAAGTGTTAGAAACATTAAAGCTAAAAAAAAATTAACTGGAGGAAAAAAGGTACACGAGTCAGATGGTTATTGTGCTGCTCTTCCTTATTTTTTGTATGGTTATAATTTTAAAAGTTTAAAAAAGATTATCTCTACAGTAACTGTCTCAAAAATAAGCCTCAAGTATGCTTTAGCAAAATTTCATCTTATAGATTTAGCGCTAAAAGGTAGCAAAGATCCTCTAAATGAATTCATTAAAAAATTTAAAAAAAATTCATATTTCAAATGTATTGTGGATGATATTCACAAAGTGAAAAGACTAAAATCAAAGCCTCATTCGATATTAGTCAAAAAATTAGGAATGGCATGTAGCTATCCTGGAACTTTTAACAGTTCAATTCATTCAATTATTAATTCATCAAATTATAAAAGTGCAATTTTAAGAACAATTAAAGCTGGTGGGTGTAACTGTTCAAGAGTTAACTTTATTGGAGCTTATTTTGCTGCTTTAAGAGGTGTAAGTACTATCCCTAAATCCTGGATTAGAAAAACTGATCCAGCTGGAAAAATATTAGATCAAAAATAAAAATATTTACTCTAAACTTTCACAAAATGATTTAATTCTTCCCATTGCTCTCTTTAAATTCTTCATTGAGGTTGCATAGGAAATTCTAAAATATCCTTCCAGACCAAAAGCCGATCCCTGAACAACTGCAATATTTGATTTTTCAAGCAGCTTTTGAACAAAATGAGTATCAGTTTTAAGTTTTGTTTTTTTATTTAGTAAACCCTTGCAACTTGGAAAAACATAAAATGCACCATTAGGTTTTAAGCAGCTTATTCCTTTGATACTATTTAAACTTTTAACCACAAAGTCTCTTCTAAGCCTAAAAGCATTAGATCTTTTTTTTATAAAACCTTGGTTGCCATTCAATGCTTCAACTGCTGCTGCTTGACTTATTGATGATGGGTTTGAAGTCGATTGAGATTGGATTTTACCTATAGCCTTAATTATATCTTTTGGACCAGCGGCATATCCTATTCTCCATCCAGTCATTGCATAAGATTTACTTACTCCATTCATCGTAAGAGTTCTTTCTTTTAATTTTGAAATTTGAGCAATTGTAAAAAAATTAAAATTGTCATATCTAATATGTTCATAAATATCATCACTTAAAATATGAATTTTTTTATTTCTAATTAAAACTTTTGCTAAATCTTGAATTTCTTTTTTTGTATATCCTGCTCCTGTAGGGTTTGAAGGCGAATTAAGAATCACCCACTTTGTTTTTTTGGAAATAGCTTTTTTAAGTTTTTTTTCAGTGAGCTTAAATCCATCCTGTTCTGTGCATTTAACTATTTTGGGTTTTCCTCCAGCTAATAGGACCATATCTGGATAGGAAACCCAAAAAGGTGCAGGTATGATAACTTCATCACCCTTGTTCAAAGTTGCCATAAAAGCATTGTAAAGAACTTGTTTTCCTCCAGTTCCAACTGTTATTTGATCAATAGAATATTTTAATTTGTTCTCTCTTTTAAATTTTCCAATAATAGCTTTTTTTAGAGCTGGAGTACCATCTACAGCAGTGTATTTAGTATCCCCTTTTTTAATAGCTCTAATCGCTGCATTTTTAATATTATCTGGAGTGTCAAAATCTGGCTCTCCTGCACCAAGACCGATTACGTCTTTACCAGCCGCTCTTAGTTCTCTAGCTTTTTGGGTAGCAGCTATCGTTGGTGATGGTTTAATTCTTTTTAAACTATTTGATATTATGCTCATTGAAATATTAATTAATTCTACTACTTTCTTTAATATATGGAAAATACTTATCAAGATTTAATTACAGATATCCAGAACAAAAACCCAAAAATTAGTGGAAAACTTGAAGGTGGTAAAAAATTTAAAATCAAGTCAGATTTTAAACCTGCAGGCGATCAACCCGAAGCTATTAAAAAACTAGTGAAAGGTGCGAAAAAGGAGGAGTTTAACCAAGTATTGTTGGGAGTCACTGGCTCAGGAAAAACTTTTACTATGGCAAAAGTTATTGAGGCAACAAACAGACCAGCATTAATTTTAGCTCCGAACAAAACACTTGCCGCTCAGCTATATGGTGAGATGAGAGCTTTTTTTCCAGATAATGCAGTAGAATACTTTGTTTCTTATTATGATTATTATACTCCCGAAGCATATGTACCTAGATCTGATACGTATATTGAAAAAGAAGCATCTATTAATGAACAAATAGATAGAATGAGACATTCTGCAACTAGATCTCTTCTTGAAAGAGATGATGTTATTATAGTTGCAAGTGTTTCTTGTATTTATGGTCTTGGTTCGGTTGAGGCTTATAGTAAAATGACTTTAACGCTTCAAAAAAATTACGAATATAATAGAGAACATATAATTAAATCATTAGTTGCTTTACAATATAAACGTAATGATCAAAATTTTTATCGCGGTACTTTTAGAGCTCGGGGAGAATATTTGGAAATTTTTCCCTCACATTTAGAAGATAGAGCTTGGAGACTAAGTTTATATGCAGATAAACTCGAAAAAATTGAGGAATTTGATCCACTTACTGGAGATCAAGTGAGAGAATTAAGTTTAATCAAAGTTTATGCAAATAGCCACTACATCACTCCCAAACCTACTGTCGAACAAGCAATAATAAATATAAAGAAGGAATTAGAGCTCACTTTACAAAAACATAGATCAGAAAATAAATTACTTGAAGCTCAGAGGTTAGAGGAAAGAACAAAATTTGATCTTGAAATGATTGAGGCAACTGGTTCTTGTGCAGGTATCGAAAATTATTCAAGATTTTTATCAGGGAGAAAACCAGGTGAACCCCCGCCTACTCTATTTGAGTACTTCCCTGATAATACTTTGATTTTTGTTGACGAATGTCATGTAACAGTTCCTCAACTTAATGGAATGTATAAAGGAGATAGATCTAGAAAAAGTACTTTAGCAGAATATGGATTTAGACTTCCCTCTTGTATGGATAACAGACCATTAAAATTTGAAGAATGGGATTTAATGAGAACACAAACAGTATTCGTCTCTGCAACTCCTGGTCCATGGGAGCTAGAACAAACTAAAGGAAAATTTATAGATCAAGTGATAAGACCAACAGGATTAATTGATCCTCCAGTTGAAATAAGAGCTGCTAAAAATCAAGTAGATGACTTAATGCATGAGTGTAAGAAAGTAATCGAAAATAATCATAGAGTTTTAGTAACTACTTTAACAAAAAAAATGGCAGAAGATTTAACTGAATATCTTCACGAAAATGGAGTAAAAGTGAGATATCTACATTCGGACATTGATACGCTTGAAAGAATAGAGATAATGAGAGATCTAAGAATGGGAGTTTTTGATGTTCTTGTAGGAATTAACTTATTAAGAGAGGGTTTGGATATTCCAGAATGTGCTTTAGTTGGAATTTTAGATGCAGATAAAGAGGGTTTTTTAAGATCAGAAACTTCATTAATTCAAACTATAGGTAGAGCTGCTAGAAACGTTGACGGCAAAGTAATTCTTTATGCAGATAAAGAAACTAAAAGTATAAAAAAAGCTATTCAAGAAACTGAAAGAAGAAGGAAAATTCAACTTGATTATAATAAAAAACATAAAATCAATGCGAAGACTGTAAAAAAAGAAATTAATGATATTTTAGAAAGCGTTTATGAAAAGGACTACGTTAAAATTAGTGAAGGTTCAAATGTTGGAGGGAATCTCAAAAAACACTTGAAGGCTTTAGACAAAAAAATGAAGGAATCAGCTTCCAATCTAGAATTTGAGGAGGCAGCTAAAATTAGAGATGAGATTAGAAAATTAGAAAGCACAGAGCTAGAGATCACATTAAATCCAAAAATAAGACAATATGATGTAAAAAATAAACTTTATCCAAAAGGTAGATCGACAATGGGAATGCCAGGAACTAAGGTTGCTAAAAAAAAGGATAAAAAATGGAAGCACAGAGGATAATAATCACTGGTGGAGCAACTAGAATAGGTGCTGCAATAGCTGAAAAATTATCAGGACCAAATAAACAAATTATAATTCATTATAATAAATCAAAAGCAAAAGCTGAAAATTTAAAAAAGAACCTTCAAAATTATGGGTCTAAAATTTATTTAGTAAAAGGAAATCTTAGTAAAGAAAAAGATATTATGAAAATTATAAAGTTTGCTAAATCAAAATTAAAATATTTTGATTGTCTAATTAACAATGCATCTTTATTTGAAAATGATAGATTAGAAAACTTTAGTTCTAAAAGTTGGGAAAATCACATTTCAACAAATCTTAAAGCTCCTGCTATTTTATCAAAAGAATTCTCAAAAAATATCAGAGGAAAAAATAACAATATTATTAACATAATTGATCAACGAGTATTTAAACTCACTCCATTTTTTTTTTCATACACAATAAGTAAAACCGGCTTATACACTTTAACAAAAACCAGCGCCATGAGCTTCTCACCAAATATAAGGGTTAATGGCATAGCTCCAGGACCAACAATTAAAAATAAGAGACAAAGTATGAAACATTTTAAAAGACAATACATGGCAACACCCCTCAAAAGACAAGTTGATGTGAAAGAAATTTGTGATGCAGTTGACTTTTTTATTAAAAACAGCTCTATTACTGGTCAAATTTTGGCAATAGATAGCGGTCAAAGTTTAAACTGGCAAACTCCAGATATTATAAAAGGGAAAGAATGAAAAAAAGTAATCTTAAAGTTGTTAAAATTGATAAGTCCAAAAACTTATTTAATTATGAGAAAAAGATACTTATCAATGAATTAATTTTAGATTTAAAACTTGGATATTACGATTTTGAAAAAGAAAGATCTCAAAAAGTTAAGTTTAGCCTTGAAATTGACTATCAAGACAAAAAACCTTCAAATGACAAAGATATTAAATCTATTGTCAACTACAGCACAATTGTCAAATTAATAACAAAATTAGTAAAAAAGAAACATTATAATTTTTTAGAAACCCTTGCAGAGTCTGTTTTTGATGAATTATTTAAGGATAAAAGGATTGCAAAAATAATGCTCAAAATCGAAAAATTAGAAATTTTAAAACAATGCTCATCTGTTGGTATTCAAATTACCAAAAAAAGAAGTCATGATAAGTTCTGAAATTGGAAAAGAAGTAATTAAGAAAGAACTACCATTAATACCAAAACTACCTGGTGTTTACCGCATGCTTAACGATAAAGAAGAAATTCTTTATGTTGGTAAAGCAAAAAATTTGCCTAATAGACTTAAGAGTTATATTGCAGAAAAAAACCATATTATAAGAACAGAGAGAATGTTATCTCAAACAAAAAAACTTGAGATTACAACTACCTCAAATGAAAGTGAGGCTTTACTGCTTGAGGCCAACCTAATTAAAAAGCACAAACCTACATTTAATATTTTACTTAGAGATGATAAATCTTTTCCTTTTATATTTATTGGCAATAAAGATGTCTGGCCTCAGATAAGAAGACACAGAGGAAAAAAAACTAAGGAAGGTTTTTATTTTGGTCCATTTGCATCTGCTGGTTCAGCAAATTGGACTATTAAAATGATACAAAAAATTTTCCATTTAAGAGTATGTGATGATACAGTTTTCAAAAATCGAGAACGCCCATGCATCCTTTATCAAATCAAAAGGTGTTCTGGACCTTGCGTTGGATATGTCGAAAAAGAGGACTATAAGAAAACTGTTGATGATGCGATAGAGTTCGTTTCAGGAAAATCAAGAAAAATTCAAAAAAGTCTTTCAGATCAGATGGAAAAAGCTAGTGATGATCTTGATTTTGAAAAAGCAGTAATCTTGAGAGACAGAATAAAATCTTTAAATATTATTCAATCTTCTCAAAGAATAAATGAAGCAAATTTAATTGAGGCAGACGTAATTGGTGGATACAAAGAATCTGGAAAAACCTGTATTCAAGTTTTTTTTTATCGATCAAAACAAAATTGGGGTAATCAGGCTTTTTTCCCTAAACACGATCCTGATGAAAAATTAAATGATGTAATAAATTCTTTCATTTCACAATTTTATGAAAATAAAAGTGTGCCTTCTTTAATAATTTTATCTCATGAAATAAAAGAAAAATTATTAATTGAAAAAACTCTTTCAAAAAAAGAAGAAAAACAAATTAATATTTCAGTAGCTAAAAAAGGTTCTGAGTTGAAAGTAATTAACCAAGCAATAAAAAATGCAAAAGATAGCTTAAATAGAAAACTTTATGAAAGTCAGAATAATAAAGATTTATTTGATGCGTTAACAAAAAAATTTAATTTAGAAAATGGTATTAATCTTATAGAAGTTTACGATAATAGTCATATCCAGGGAACAAATAGCGTTGGTGCTTTAATTACTTATAGTGATGAAGGTTTCATTAAAAAAAGATATAGAAAATTTAATATTAAAATCAAAAAAAATGAACAAGATGATTACGGGATGATGAGAGAAGTATTGAATCGAAGATTTAAAAGAGCAGTGCAAGAAAAAGATAACTATCTTACTTTTCCTGATTTAGTATTGATAGATGGAGGAAAGGGACAATATTCTGTTGCAAGAGAAACATTGAATGAGTTGGGATTACATGACATACCAATTATTGCTATAGCTAAGGGTAAATTTAGAAACAGTGGAAATGAATCTTTTTATCATAATGGAAAAGAGTTTAAATTTTCTAAAAATGATCCTACACTGTTTTTTCTTCAAAGAATTAGGGATGAATCTCACCGTTTTGCAATAAGTGCTCACAGAGCTAAAAGAAAAAAAGGAATTAGTAAATCTTTACTTGATCAAATTGATGGTATTGGATCCATAAGAAAAAGAGCTTTATTAAATCATTTTGGGTCAGCTAGAGCTGTTGAATCAGCTAGTATTGATGAAATAAAATCAGTTGAAGGTGTTGAGGAAAAAGTTGCAAAAAAGATATATAATTTCTTTCACGAATAAAAATAATTATGCTCAGAAAGATACCAAATATTTTAACTGTGGGACGTATCTTAATTGTTCCTTTTTTTGTTCTAGCTTTTTACCTGCCAGGTTTTTATGGAGATTTAACAGCTTTAATATTATTTATTGTTGCATCCTTCACAGATTTTCTAGATGGAATGTTAGCAAGATTACTTGGTGAAGAATCTAAACTAGGTGAATTATTAGATCCAATTGCAGATAAAATTATTGTCGCTACCGCACTTATATTATTAGTGATGGATGGAACAATTCGTAACTATGAAGTAATAGCTGCAATAATTATTTTAACAAGAGAAATATTAATTTCTGGTTTAAGAGAGTTTTTAGCAAAAGGAAAAATAAAACTTCCAGTATCAAATCTTGCTAAATTAAAAACTGTATTACAAATGGTTTCGATTGGACTTTTACTTTCGGGAGATACGGGAAATAAGGTTATTAATTTTCAAGACTATAATGCACAGACAATTGGGATAATACTTTTATGGCTTTCAGCAGCATTAACTCTTTTTACAGGTTATGATTATATGCGTAAAGGAATAGATCATGCAATTTCTGAGGATAGTAAAGATTAAGCTGCTTTTTTCTTTTTAACTAAAATTTGATAACTTTTGTTCAGATCAATTATCATTTCACAAACTTTAAATTGATTTTCAGCAATACATGAAACTGGGGTCACTTCAGCTGCTGTTCCCGTTAAAAAGCATCCTTTAAAATTTTTTAATTCTTCAGGTTTAATTTTTCTTTCATGAACTTTTATGTTTTTAGATTTTGCAATTTCAATGACTGTTCTTCTTGTGATTCCATCTAAAAAAGAATCTGGTACAGGAGTATGTAACTCACCATTTTTATCTTTGAAAAAGATATTTGCTCCAGTTGCTTCAGCTACATTTCCTTGGTGATCTAACATAAGTGAGTCTGAGTAACCTTGTTTTTCAGCCTCATGTTTTGAAAGAGTACAAATCATATAAAGTCCAGATGCTTTTGTATCCCAGGGTATAGTGTCAGGAGCTGGTCTTCGCCAACTTGAGATATTTAATTTAATACCCTCTATTTTAAGCTTAGGATCAAAATAAGATCCCCATTCCCAGGTTGCGATTGCTACATGAATTTTTGTTTGTTGGGCAGATATTGCCATCATTTCACTTCCTCTCCAAACAACTGGTCTTACGTATCCATTCTCAACCTTCTGAGTGGCGATTATCTTATTAGACGCAGAATTAATTTCTTGTTCGCTGTATGGTATTTCAAAACCCATCCTTTTTGCTGAATGAAATAATCTTGATGTATGTTCTTCTAATTTAAATATTGACCCATCATATACTCGCTCGCCTTCAAAAACACAGCTCGCGTAATGCAGTCCATGACTTAAAACATGTAATTTTACATCCGACCAGTCAACTAACTCGCCATTGTACCATATTTTGCCTGATCTTTTGTCGTAAGGTATCATTATGAAAAAATTATTACTGAAAATTATCTTTGTATCTATAATATGTCAATATAACTTACCAATAAATGAAAGAGCTTCTTTATTTAAAAGATGAACAATTAAAAGACTTGATAGAAAAATTATTTGTTGGATATAGGGAAATTTTTTCAGATTCTAAAAAAGTTCTGGATAAACATTCAATAGGATTGGCCCATAACAAAGTAATTCACTTAATTTCAATGTATGAAGGTATTTCTATTTCTGAATTACTAAAAAGGCTTAAAGTTACAAAACAAAGTCTTAATAGAGTACTTAAAGATTTAATAAAACTTGAAATAGTAGAATTCAAAAAAGATGAACGAGATACAAGAGTTAAGCATGTTTTTTTAAATGATAAAGGTAAAAAAATCTTTAACGAAATATTTCAAACACAAAAAAAAAGAATTTATAATGCTTTACTAAACTCAAAATCTGAAGAGGTATTAAATTTTGACAATGTTCTTAATAAAATTATAAATGGATGATTTTTTAGCACATATACTGGTAGTTGATGATGATGAAGGAATTAGGTCATTAGTTAAAAAATATTTAGATGAAAATAAATATTTAATTACAACGGCTAATAGCGCTGAAGATGCTCATGAAAAAATTAAAATTATAAAATTTGACCTTATAATTTTAGATATAATGATGCCTGGTAAAAGTGGTTTAGAATTTATTAAAGAAAATAAAAAAGATTTAGACACTCCAGTAATTTTGTTAACTGCTAAGGGTCAAGCAGATGAAAGAGTTGAAGGTTTACTAATCGGGGCAGACGATTATTTACCTAAACCTTTTGAACCCCGAGAATTGCTTTTAAGAATTAAAAATATTTTGGAAAAAACAAAAAAAAGCGATTTAAAAAGAGTTATTGAATTTGAAAATATCAAAATAGATCTTAATAAAAAATTAATATTCAAAAATGAAAAAGAGTTTAAAATCAATAGTACTGAAAAAATTATATTGGAAAAAATGATCAATAATCCCGGAAAAACTTTTGACAGAATGGAAATAGGAAAATTAATTGATTTAGATAAAGAAAGATCAATTGATGTGATTATAACAAGACTAAGAAAAAAAATTGAATTAGATCCAAAAAATCCAAAATTTTTACAAACAATAAGAGGTGCTGGTTATGTTTTATGGATTGAATAAATTTATAAAAAATTTACTACCTAAAAGACTATTTTACAGAGCTTTATTAATTGTTGCAGTGCCTGTAATAGTAATTCAATTGATAATCACCATAGTTTTTTTTGATAGTCTCTGGATTAAAACCAATAAAGGTATGACGCGAGCATTAATCAATGAAATTAAAACTTATATCGAAGTTTATAATAATGATGAATATGACAGAGACGAAATCACTAATCTTTTTTCAATGTATCAAGATCTAAATATTGAATTGGTTCAAGGCGATGAATTTAACTACGTATATGATGAACGATGGTTTAGTCCTTTAGATAGAACATTGAGAAGAGAATTAAAATCAAGATTTGGTTCAGGGAGCTACTGGTTTAGTTCTACAAACTATAAGGAGTTAATTGATTTAAGAATAAAATATCAAGATGGTTATTTTAAATTTTTAATTCCAAAAGATAGAGTCACTAGTTCTTCTGCTAGAATATTTGGTCTTTGGATTACTGTACCAGCATTAATTATGGTTATTATATCTTTAATTTTTTTAAAAAATCAGACTAGACCAATAACTGCTTTAGCAAGAGCTGCAGAAAAATTTGGAAAAGGAGAAGAGATTGAAGAATTTAAACCTTCAGGAGCATCAGAAATAAGGCGAGCCGGACTAGAATTTGATAGGATGAGAAAAAGAATATTGAGACATTTAAATCAAAGATCAGAAATGCTATCAGGTATTAGTCATGATTTAAGAACCCCACTAACAAGAATGAAATTACAAATGGCTTTTATCAAAGATAAAGATATTTCTAGTAAATTATCTGAAGATATTAATGAAATGGAAAAAATGTTAAATGAGTATCTACAATTTACTAGTTCATCATATGTTGAAAAAGATGAATTATTTGATTTGAGTGAATTAATTGAGCAAATCGTTAAAAAATATAATAATGAAAATATCAAAAGAAATTCAACCGATAGAATTTATTTTAATGGTAGAAAAAACTTAATCAAAAGATGTATTAACAATTTGATAGATAATGCTTTAAAATATGGAAAAAAAGTCAATATAGAGCTCACAAAAAAATCTACAAATATTTTCATTAAAATTGAGGATGATGGACCTGGAATTTCTGAAAAGGAATATGAAAATGTTTTTAAACCATTTTATAAGATAGACAAAGGAAGAGCAGAAGCAAAATCTAGTGTTGGGCTAGGTCTATCAATAACATCTGATATAATTCGTTCACACGGTGGAAATATAAAATTAGAGAAATCTCAATTAGGTGGGCTTGGAATTAGGATTTTTTTACCCGTTTAGTTCTCTCTTTTTTTTGGGGGTTTAATTTTTCAATCCTCTTTTCTAAATTTTCAACCCTTTTAGTTAATATTTCAAATTCATCTTTACTTGTAAGTTTCATCTTAAAGACTATTTCGTCTCTTTTAGATTTTAAAATAGTAACGATTTCCTTAGTTAAGTCCCTTGATGAAATTAAGCCTTGTTCAAATAGCTTTGTAATTTTATCAAAGACAAATTTGGAATTTTTCATATATTTATTTAATAACTTAATATAATTATATCTTATTATTATAATTTATAATGTTCACTAATAATTTTGACCCAGTTGCTATAGAAATTTTCTCTTTAGAAATAAGATGGTATTCTTTATCGTATATATTAGGCATAATTATTGGCTGGTATCTAGCAAAAAATTATTTTGCTAACAAAAATATTAAAGAAAAATTTGACGACTACATTACTTATATGATTTTAGGGTTAATTATAGGTGGTAGGATAGGATATGTTTTATTTTATAACTTTGAATATTATTCCAACAATATTTTTGAAATTTTTAAGATATGGCAAGGAGGTATGTCTTTCCATGGTGCGGTTATAGGAATAGTCATAGCAACAATATTATTTTCGAAAAAAAGAAATGACAATGTTTTTAACTATTTAGATATTGTAGCTTTAGTTTCACCAATTGGAATATTCTTTGGTAGGATCGCTAATTTTATTAATTCAGAATTATATGGTTATGAAACATCTGTGCCTTGGGGAGTTAAATTCATTCAAGTTGATAATCTGTCTCGACATCCCTCACAAATATATGAAGCGATTATGGAGGGTATTATATTATTTTTAATTCTTATATACTTCTGGAATAAAGAAAAATTTAAAATTCCTGGTAAATTGTCATCTTTATTTTTAATTTTATATTCTACTTTTAGATTTATAGTTGAATATTTTCGTGTTCCTGACGAACAAATAGGATACTTAATTTTGAACTTAACAACAGGTCAATTAATAAGTTTTGTATTTTTTTTACTAGGTGTCAGTCTGCTCTATTTAATAAATGATATTGAAAAAAAATCATAAAATACCATTAGACAAATTTATTAATTATTGTCTCTACGATAAAAAAAATGGATATTATATGACAAGAAATCCATTTGGAAAAAAAGGTGATTTTATAACTGCACCAAATATTTCAAGACTTTTCTCGGAGATGATAGCAATTTGGACGATTAGTTTTTGGGAAAGCTTAGGTTCTCCAAAAAAATTTAATCTTATTGAACTAGGTGCTGGTAATGGAGAAATGATGAAAGTTATGATTGAAAGTTTTAAAAAATTTCCAATTTTTTTAAAAAGTTGCAACATTATAATTCACGAAAAAAGTCCACTTTTGATTAAAAAACAAAAAACTAATATTGATTTTAAAAAAATTAAATGGGTAAAAAGTTTAAAAAAGATAAACAGATTACCAAACATTTTTTTAGCAAATGAATTTTTTGATGCAATTCCAGTTAAACAATTTTTAAAGAATAGAAATAATTGGTATGAAAGATTTATTAATATTACAAAAAAAAAAGAATTAAGTTTTGTAAAAAGAAAAATTCTTATAAAGAGCTTAGAAAAAAAACTTAATTTCAAAATATCTTACAAACAAAATTTTATAGAATACTCGCCAATTGGATTAAAATATTTAAAAAATATTCTAAAAATAATCAGGAAAAATACAGGTGGACTACTAATTATTGATTATGGTTATTTTGCAAAGAGAATGAGAAATACACTACAGTCTATTCATAAAAAAAAGTATTCAAATGTTTTAGAAAATATTGGCAAATCAGATATTACTCACAATATAAATTTTAATTTTATAAATAAAATTGTAAAAAATTTTAGTAATTTGGATGTTAAATATACTTCCCAAAGGAAATTTTTGACTAATCTAGGTATTTATCAAAGAGCAGAAATTATATGCAAAAATAAAACTTTTAATGAAAAAGCAGATATATTTTATAGACTTAAAAGATTAATAGACGACAATCAAATGGGAAAAATATTTAAAGTAATGTTAATTAAAAATGTAGAAAACAAATCTCTAACAGGATTCTAAAATTGCATAAATCTAAAAAATTATCAAAATTGTCTGAGATTAGTCATGGCTTTTTTAACAAAAATGGCGGTGTATCAAAAGGTATTTATAAAAGCTTAAATTGTGGAATCGGTTCAAAAGATAAGAAAAATAACATTAAAAGAAATCTAAATATTGTTAAATCTAGGTTAGGAACAAATTCTAGACAAATTTTTTTTGTAAAACAAACTCACAGTAATAAATTTATTTTTTTGAATAAAAATTCTAATATCAAAAACCGAAGTATTAAAGCTGATGCAATTATATGCGAAAAGAAAAAAACACCTATTGCTATTTTAACAGCTGATTGTGTTCCAATTTTAATTTATGATAAATCAAGAAAAATGATCGCAGCAATCCATGCGGGTTGGCGTGGTGCTTTTAAAGGTATAATTCAAAAAGTTATTAAATATATGTTAAATAAAAAATGTAACCCAAGAAATATGATAGTTGCGATTGGTCCTAGTATATCAAAAAACAATTATGAAGTTAAAAGACAATTTAAAGATAAGTTTGTAAAAAAAAAAAGAGGAAATATTGAATTTTTTACTTTCAAAAAAAATAAGATTTATTTCGACTTAACTAATTATGTAAAAAAACAAGTCAAATTAAACCTAATAAAGAATATTGATTTAATAAATATTGATACTTTTAACAAAAGAAATAATTTTTTTAGCGCTAGAAGATCTTTAAAGCTAAATCATAATGATTATGGTAGAAATATATCAATAATTATGATTAATTGAATTTTTAATGAAATTATTATCAGGAAATAGCAACAAGCCTCTTAGCAAAAATATAGCTAAATTTTTAAAATCTAAACTTGTGAATTCAAGTATTAGAAAGTTTTCGGATGGTGAAATTTATATTGAGATTAACGAAAATATAAGAGGGAATAGTATTTTCATCATTCAATCTGTCTCGTCTCCAGCTAACGACAATCTAATGGAATTGTTACTTTGCATTGATGCTTTAAAAAGATCATCAGCTAAAAATATTACTGCAGTTATTCCTTATTTTGGTTATGCAAGACAAGATAGAAAAGTTGTTCCAAGAACATCAATTTCAGCTAAGCTTGTTTCTAATTTAATTACTAAAGCTGGAGCAGATAGAGTTGTAACAGTTGACTTGCATGCTGGACAAATTCAAGGATTTTTCGATATTCCAGTTGATAACCTATTTGCAACACCAATATTTGCGAGACATATTAAGAAAAAAATAAAAAGTAAAAATATTATTTGTATCGCACCCGATGTCGGAGGTACTGAAAGAGCAAGAGCCTTAGGAAAATTATTAAATGTAGGTTTAGCAATCGTGGATAAAAGAAGACCAAAGCCTGGAAAATCTCAAGTTATGAATGTTATTGGAAGCGTAAAAGGTAAAACTTGTATTATTGTAGATGATATAATTGATTCTGGAGGAACTATAATTAATGCTGCTAAGGTTTTAAAAGAAAGAGGTGCAAAAGAAGTTTATGTATATATTACTCACGGTGTACTAAGCGGAGAAGCAGTTAAAAAAATTAAAAATTCGGTAATTAAAAATTTAGTTATTACTAATACAATAGATAATGGAGAAAAAGTTAAAAGAGCAAAGAATATCGAAGTTTTATCAATTTCTGGGTTAATGGGTGAGGCTATTAAAAGGATCTCTAACTCAACATCAGTATCTGATTTATTTAAATAATTACCTTGAGTTATTTTAAAACATGGGCTAAAAACCTGTGTTTTTATGATTTCAATAGATGCAACTATCAGAGATAACAAAACTAGAGGGCAATTAAATGCTTTAAGAAAAAGTGGGAATGTGCCTGCTATAGTTTATGGAGGCAAAGAAAAAAATGAAAAAATTTCTATTTCAAAAAAATTACTCAAATCAACAATAGAGAAAGAAAATTTTCTTTCAAATATTATTACTCTATCTGTAAATGGCAAAAATCAAAATGTATTACCAAGGGAAGTTATTTATGATGTTTTGTCAGATGAACCAATTCATGTAGATTTTTTAAGAGTTGTTAAAGGAGTAAACATAAGAATTGAAGTGCCTGTAGAATTTATTAATCATGAAAAATCACCGGGTCTTAAAAGGGGTGGTGTTCTTAACATTGTTAGAAGAAAAGTTGAACTTAAATGTCCTAGTGAAAAAATACCAGAAAAAATAACCTTAAATCTTGATGGTGTAGATATTGGTGAAAGTTTTAAAATTTCATCAGTTAAACTTGAAAGTGATGTGGTTCCTACGATTCAAGGAAGAGATTTTGTTATCGCTACTTTAGCGGCACCAACTGTGATGAAAGAACCAGAGAAGCCTGAAGAAACAGAGGCAAAAGAGGGTGAAGAAGGGGCTGAAGGTAGTGAAGCAACAACAGCAGAAGGAGAGAAATCAGCATCTGAAGGAGATAAAAAAGAAGGTGATAATAAAGATGGCGAAGATAAAAAGCCTGCTGATAAAAAAGCTGCTGATAAAAAAGCTGCTGAACCAAAAAAATAATCAATTAACCTGAAATTTTAATTTCAATTTTATTTATGCTTTTATTTGTAGGTCTTGGAAATCCAACACCAGATAGTGAAAACAATCGTCATAATGTCGGTTTCAAAATTATCGATGCAATAAATAAACAATTTAGTTTATCAAAACAAAAACCCAAATTTAAGGGATTATTAACAACTGGCAGTATTGATGGTGAAAAAGTTTATGCGATTAAACCTTTAACATTTATGAATAATTCAGGAATATGTATAAGAGAATTACTAGAGTATTTCAAGTTTGATGCCAGGGATGTAATAGTATTTCATGATGATCTCGATGTTGAATTCGGAAAGATAAAAGCTAAATTTGGAGGATCAAGTGCTGGACACAATGGAATTGCGTCAATAGATAAATTTATTGGCAAAGATTACTCAAGAGTGAGAATTGGTATTGGTAAACCAAAAACCCCAATCAAAGTGGAAGAGTATGTTTTACAGAATTTTGATGAGGAAGAACTGAGTAGTATAAATAAAATTTCTCAAAATATAACAGAGTCTATTGGAGATCTAGTTAAGAAAAAATTAGATTTATTTTCAAGTACTGTAAATAATAAATAATGAGTTTTAAGTGTGGAATAGTAGGGTTG
This sequence comes from uncultured Pelagibacteraceae bacterium, assembly GCA_902517735.1. Classification (GTDB taxonomy): domain Bacteria; phylum Pseudomonadota; class Alphaproteobacteria; order Pelagibacterales; family Pelagibacteraceae; genus Pelagibacter. The sequence continues at coordinate 5,686 of CABYDK010000003.1, read as the reverse complement.
CCAAATGTTGGTAAGTCAACTCTTTTCAATGCTTTAACAAATTCAAGCAAAGCTCAAGCTGCTAATTTTCCGTTTTGCACAATTGATCCCAATATTGGGATAGTACCAGTTCCTGATGAAAGATTAAATAAACTTGCGAAAATATCTAAGTCAAAAAAGATAATTAATACTACTATATCTTTTGTTGATATTGCTGGATTAGTTAAAGGAGCATCGAAAGGTGAAGGATTGGGTAATAAATTTTTATCTCATATTAGAGAAGTAGATGCAATTATTCATATGATCAGATGCTTTGATTCTGACGATATTCAGAATGTTAATCCAACAGTTGATCCTGTTAGAGATCTTGAGATTATAGAAACAGAGATGATGCTAGCTGATCTTGAGTCTATACAAAAAAGGTTAGAAAAAAGTAATAAAAAAAATATAGATGATCAACAATTAAAAATTCTTAAGATAGCTTTAAGTTATATTGATAATAATAAAGATATTTCTGAATTAAAATTACAATTCGATAAAAAACAGCTAAACTTAAGTGGATTATTATCTTTAAAACCCAAAATATATGTTTGCAACGTAAATGAACAAAGTGTTCAAAATGGTAATAACTATACAAAAACATTCATTAATAAATATGAACAAAATAATACTTTAATAGTTTCAGCTGATATTGAAAATCAAATAAATGAATTAAATTTAAGTGAAAAAAAAAATTATATGGAAATGATTGGCTTGAAAAAAACTGGTTTAGATTTATTAATTCAAAAAGGCTATAAAATTCTAGAGTTAGATACTTACTTTACTTCAGGGCCAGAAGAGACTAGAGCATGGACCATTCAAAAAAACTGTACAGCTCCAGAAGCTGCTGGTGAAATTCATTCTGACTTTGAAAAAGGCTTTATTAGAGCTGAGACTATCTCGTATGATGATTTTGTTGCAAATGGTGGTTGGTCAAATTCAAAAACAAATGGCAAAATGCGTCTTGAAGGTAAAGACTATATTGTTAAAGATGGAGATGTTTTAAACTTCCGTTTCAATACGTGACCAAATTCTTTTCATACTAAAATAAACTAAGGTTGTAAGAATAATTAAATATATGATAGCTTTAAAACCCATCCTATGACGCGACTCTAAATGAGGTTCAGCTGACCACATTAAAAATGTTGTTACATCTTTAGACATTTGTTCAACTGTAGCATTTGTTCCATCTGCATATTCAACTAGTCCATCGGACAATTGATTAGCCATTTTAATTTTTTTTCCATACATATATTTATTATAATAAACTCCTTCCTCTAAAGTAAATCCTGCCGGAGGATCTTCATACCCTTGAAGAAGAGAATAAATATAATCTACTCCACCACCCCTCGCCTTGACTAAAACTGACATGTCTGGAGGGTAAGCTCCCCCATTTGCTGCTTGAGCAGCTTTTACATTTTCATACGGCATAACAAATTTATCAGACAATTTTCCTGGTCTTAAAAACATTTCACCATCAGCGTTTGGTCCATCTTTAACCTCGAATGATGCAGCAATCGCTTTTGCCTGTGCTTCCGTAAATTCAGGTCCACCTTTTTCAGCTAAATTTCTATAACTTAAATATTTCATGGAATGACAAGAAGAGCACACCTCAGTATAAACTTGATATCCTCTTTGAAGTGCGCCTCTATCAAATTTACCAAAAACACCTTTAAAACTCCAATGAGTTTTCAAAAATTCAACTTTTTCAGCAGCGTTAGAACTTAATTGAAATCCGAAAAACAGTATAATTAAAGATAGTATTCTAAAAAAATTTTTCACTTATTTATTAGATCTTTCTGTATTTTTCGCTGAAGCAAAATTTATAGATCCACCTAATACGGGCTCAGTAATACTGAGAGGTACTGGAAGAGTTTTTTCTTTCAATCCCAATAATGGTAATATTACTAAAAAGTGTAAAAAGTAATATGCTGTCGCCACTCTAGCTATCAATAAATATAATCCCTCAGCTGGCATTGCACCTACATAACCTAGAATTAAAACATCGGCTACAAGGATCCAATAAAATTGTCTGTATAAAGGTCTAAATACTGCTGATCTAATTTTAGAGGTATCTAACCAAGGAAGAGCTGCCAGAATAAAAATTGCAGACAACATAGCCACAACTCCTAAAAGTTTATCAGGGACTGATCTTAAAATTGCATAAAATGGTAATAAATACCATTCAGGAACGATATGTGCGGGGGTTACTAATGGATCAGCTTCAATATAATTATCTGCATGACCTAATATATTTGGTGTATAAAAAACAAAGAATGCAAAAACAATCATGAACATTAACAATGCAAATCCATCTTTGATTACAATATAAGGATGGAATGGTACTGTATCCTTTGAAGGTTTTTTAATATCAATACCAACAGGGTTGTTATTTCCAGGCACATGAAGTGCCCAAATATGTAAAACAACTAAACCTAAAATTAAAAAAGGAATTAAATAATGAAGAGTAAAAAATCTTGTCAGTGTTGGGTTGTCAACTGAATAACCGCCCCATAACCAAGTAACTATCCCCTCTCCAACTAAAGGTATTGCACTAAATAAATTAGTAATAACAGTTGCTCCCCAGAAACTCATTTGTCCCCAAGGCAGTACGTAGCCCATAAATGCAGCAGCCATCATTAATAGATAAATTATAATACCTATTATCCATATTATTTCTCTTGGAGATTTATAAGAACCATAAAACAAAGATCTGAATATATGAATGTATACTGCTAAAAAAAACATTGAGGCACCATTTGCATGAATGTATCTTATCAACCATCCATAATTGACATCTCTCATTATATGTTCAACACTATCAAATGCCATATCGGCGTGCGCAATGTAGTGCATTGCTAACACTAAACCTGTTATAATTTGTGTAATTAAACAAAAAGTTAGTATACCTCCAAATGTCCACCAATAATTTAGGTTCTTGGGAGTTGGATATTCAGTTAAATGATTAGCTAATGTTAATAACGGTAAACGATCATTAAACCATTTTCCTACTTTTGACTTAGGTGTATAATCGTGATCACTCATAAAGTTTATCCAATCTTAATTGTGTTAGAATCAACAAATTCATATTTAGGAATTTCCATGTTTGTAGGTGCTGGACCTTTTCTTATTCTTCCAGAAGTATCGTAGTGTGAACCGTGGCATGGACAAAACCATCCATTGTAATCACCTTTTTGATCCAGCGGCACACAGCCTAAATGAGTACATACTCCAAGCATCACTAACCACTCTGGATCCTTGGCTCTATCTTCATCTTTTTGCGGATCTTTCAAATCCTCTAGCTTTACAGATTTTGCTTCAGCTATTTCATCTTGAGTTCTTCTTCTAATGAAAACTGGCTTACCTCGCCACAATACAGTTATAGTTTTACCAGGATTAACATCACTAACATCTACTTCTGTGCTAGCTAATGCCTTAACGGATGCATCTGGATTCATTTGATCAATCATAGGCCAAATCGTTGCACCCACGCCTACAGCCCCTACCGCATAAGTTGCCGTAAATAAGAAGTCTCTTCTATTGGTTTTTTTTTCTGACATTAGTTAATTTCATTAAATATACTCAATATAGATTTTTTCTACTTAAATATATGGTTCATATAATATAAATAAGTAAATTTACTACTGAAAGAATGACACAGAATTCAACAAATCATGGGCCAAAAATTGCTTTATTTGAACCAGATATTCCTCAAAATACAGCTGCAATAATTAGAACTTGTGCATGCCTTGGAGCAAAACTTGAAATTATCGAACCATGTGGATTCTTATTATCTGATAAAAGATTTAAAAGAGTTGTAATGGACTATATGAACGAAAAAGATGTTAATTATTATCAAAGTGCTGACATTTTTTTTAATTCAAAAAAAAACCAAAGAATTATACTAATGACGACTAAAGCCTCTAGAGATTATACAAAATTTAAATTTGAGAAAAATGATACAATTTTATTTGGCCGAGAAAGTTCTGGTGTACCAGAAAAAGTTCATAAATTATTAAATAATAAACTAAAAATACCTATGGAGAATAATAAACGTTCGTTAAATCTAGCTTCATCTGTTGCAATTATTTTAGCAGAATGTTTAAAACAAACAAAATGGACTTAGATATAAAAAAAGATTTGGTAAGTAACTGGTTTAAACTTCTTCAAGACTCATTTTGTAATGACATTAGTATTTTAGAAAATAATAAAATCAAATTTATTACAACCAATTGGAAAAAAAATCTAAATAAAAATGAAGGTGGTGGTGAATATAAAATATTAAGAAATGGAAAAGTATTCGACAAAGTGGGAGTAAATTTTTCAAAAGTTTATGGAAAATTTCCAAAAAAATTTCAAAAGAATATTCTTGGTGCTAATAAAGATCCTAGATATTGGGCATCTGGAATATCAGTAGTAATGCATATGAAAAATCCGTTAATTCCAGCAATGCATTTTAATACTCGATTCATATCTACTACTCAACAATGGTTTGGTGGTGGTATGGATGTAACTCCATCAAAAAAAGATGATTATGAGAAAAAAGATTTACATCAATCCTTAAAAAAAATGTGTAATCGACATAACAAAAATTACTATCGGAAATATAAAAAATGGTGTGATGAATACTTTTATTTACCACATAGAAATGAACCTAGAGGAATAGGTGGAATTTTTTTCGATTATAAAAAAGACAATTTTGATAAAGATTTTGAATTTGTAAGAGATGTTGGTGTTACTTTTCAAATTTTATTTAATAAAATAATTAGAAAAAAACTAAAAAAAAAATGGACTATTAAAGATAAAGAAGCTCAATATATTAAAAGAGGCAGATATACAGAATTTAATTTGTTATATGATAGAGGCACTAGATTTGGTTTACAAACTGGTGGAAATATTGAAGGAATTTTAATGTCTCTCCCTCCTATGGCTAAATGGAAATAAAATGGATAAAGAACCTATAACACTTAATGGATTAGAAAAATTAAAAGAAGAACTAATTTTTTTAAAAGAAAAAAAAAGGCCCAAAATAGTTGCTGCTATTGCAGAGGCTCGATCGCATGGAGATCTAAAAGAAAATGCAGAGTATCATGCTGCTAAAGAAGAACAGTCTCATAACGAAGGAAGAATTACCGAGATCAACGATATCATAGCAAGAGCCAATGTAATTGATGTAACTAAACTTAATAATGAAGGTAAAGTAATTTTTGGTTCTACAGTATATCTTGAAAACCTGGATACAGGTGAAAAAATTAATTATAAAATAGTTGGAAAAGATGAAGCTGATTTAAAACAAAAACTCATTTATTTTAGATCACCAATTGGAAAAGGGCTTATCGGTAAAAATAAAAAAGATCTTGTTGAAATTATTACGCCTGCTGGTGCTAAAAATTTTGAAGTTGTAGATGTTAAATATATTTAATGATTTAAGATTTTATTAATTTGTTTTTCAGATAGCTGAAAATTATTATTCACCCACTCTTCCTCAATAATCTTGAGTTTGTCTCCAAGATTTTTTCCTTCTGGAATTTGATATTTTTCAATTAATGTCTTAGCTCCAATTGGCATAGACGGTATGATTTTTGATTGAAATTCATCAATAAACCTTAAAAGTTTTTTATCAATTTTTTTAGAAATAAGCAGTTTGAAACTCAAAATATCTAACACG
>CABYDK010000002.1:25000-59810 GCA_902517735.1 uncultured Pelagibacteraceae bacterium | reverse complement strand
GTCATTTAAAACTCAAAAATCTAGTAATGCTTTTTGATAATAACTCTATTTCTATAGATGGACCAACTGATCTAGCAGTTTCAGATAATTTTAAAAAAAGATTTGAGGGTTATGGCTGGCATTATATTTATATTAATGGACATAATCAAAAAGAAATATTTCAAGCTTTAAAAAAAGTTCAAAATGCTAAAAGACCAACTGTTATCTCATGCAAAACTAAAATTGGATTTGGTTCACCAAACAAATCTGGTAAAGCGTCTTCTCATGGTAGTCCTTTAGGTCTAAAAGAAATTAATTTAGTAAGAAATAAATTAAATTGGAAATTTAAACCTTTTGAAATTCCTAACAAATTATTAAATGAATGGAGAGAAATCGGAAAAAAAGGAGAAAAAAAAGAAAGAAAATGGACCAAATTATTTAGGAAGAAAAATAAAAAATTAAATCTAATATTTAAAAATAATTTTACAAATATACTAAAAACTGAAAAGAAAAATGCTTTGAACGAACCTAAAAGTTTCGCTACAAGAAAATGTTCTGAACTAACTCTAACTGCTTTAACAAAACAAAATAGTACTCTAATAGGTGGTTCTGCTGACTTGGCTGGATCTAACAATACTAAAACAAAAAATCATAAAATAATCAAACCTGGGGACTTTAGTGGAAATTATATCCACTATGGAGTGAGAGAACATGCTATGAGTGGAATTATGAATGGTCTTGCACTTCATAGTAATTTAATTCCATATGGTGGAACTTTTTTAATATTTTCTGATTATTGTAAACCTTCAATAAGATTATCTGCGATAATGAAGAAAAGGGTTATTTATGTAATGACACACGATTCTATAGGTCTTGGAGAGGACGGCCCTACTCATCAACCAATTGAACAACTTTCAAGTTTACGCTCAATTCCAAATTTAAATGTCTTTAGACCAGCTGACAGAATTGAAACAATAGAATGTTGGGAACTTGCTTTAAAAGGTTTAAAGACTCCTAGTATTTTATCTTTAACAAGACAAAATTTAAATCCAATCCGAAAAACTTTTTCAAAAACTAATAAATGCTCATTTGGAGCATATGAAATTTTAAGAACTAATAAAAAAATCCACTTAACTATACTCGCAAGTGGCTCTGAAGTTGATTTAGCAATAGAAGTTAGTCATAAATTGGCCAAAGATAAAATATATTCTAAAGTTGTTTCAATGCCGTGTATGGATCTTTTCGATTTACAATCAAATATATATAAAAATAATATTTTAAAAGAAACTAAATCTAAAATATCTATTGAGGCAGGATCTGTTGGCTGTTGGAAAAAATATGTTGGAGAAAGTGGTATGAGCTTTGGAATTGACGATTTTGGAAAGAGTGCACCTTATAAAGATATTTTTAAATATTTTGGATTAGTAAGCGCAAATATTGTTAATAAATCAAAAAAATTGGTTAAAAATAAAAAATGACAATCAAAATTGGAATTAATGGAATGGGCAGAATTGGCCGTATGGTAGTTAGATCAATAATTGAGAACAAAAATACGAATTTAAAAATACAACATATAAACAATAAATCTAATTTAGAAACTACTTGTAAGTTAATTAAGTACGACTCAATACATGGAAAGTTAAATGCAAATCTTGATTTTGATGATGATCATCTAATCATAAATAAAAATAAAATAACATTTTCACAATTTTCAAAAATAGAAGATATTCCTTGGAAAAAATTTAATGTCGACTATGTTTTAGAGTGTACTGGTAAATTTAATTCAAAAGAAAAATTAATTTCTCACATCGAAAATGGTGCACAAAAAGTAATAGTTTCAGCACCGTGTAAAAATGCTGATAAGACAATTATAATCGGTGTTAACGATAATAAATTATCTAAAAATGACAAAATAATATCTGCAGCATCTTGTACAACTAATTGCTTGGCTCCAGTAGTACACGTGCTTAATGAAAATTTCGAAATAGAAAAAGGTTTTATGACAACAATTCATGCTTTTACTAGTGATCAAAGAATTTTGGATAACTCTCATAAAGATTCTAGACGAGCAAGATCAGCTAGTCTATCAATAGTTCCAACATCTACAGGAGCTTCTAAAACTATTGGAGAAATAATTCCAAGCTTGAAAGGTAAATTAGAAGGTGTTGCTATGAGAGTTCCGACGCCAAATGTTTCTCTTATAGAGCTAGTATTTTGTACAAAAAAAAATATTGATAAAGAAAAAATAAATAATGCTTTTGAATTTGCGTCAAAAAAAAAGCTCAAGAAAATATTAGAAATTACTCATGATAAATTAGTTTCAATTGATTTTAATCACCATTCAGCTTCTGCAATAGTTGATGCCTCTTTAACTAATGTTGTAGGAAAAAATATGGGAAAAATTTCAGCTTGGTATGATAATGAATGGGGTTTTGCTAATCGAATGTGTGATTTAGCAGAAAATATACGTAAAATCTCTTAATGAGAAGTATTAAAGACGAAACTAATCTTCAAAAAAAAAAAATATTGTTAAGATTAGACCTAAATGTTCCACTAGATAATGGAAAAATAAAAGATACAACTAGAATTAATAAAATTCTTCCTACTTTAAATTTTTTAATTAAAAAAAATGCAAAAATAATTATTTTATCTCATATAGGAAGACCAAAAGGAAAAATTGTTAATGAACTTTCTTTAAAACCAATAAGTAATGAATTACAAAAAAAATTAAACTTAAATGTAAAACTTATAACAAAAAATATCAATGAAATAAAAAGCAAAAATTTTTTTGATGATTTTAGTGAAGATATTTTAATGTTAGAAAATATAAGGTTTTATGCAGAAGAAGAGGAAGATGATTATGACTTCGCCGAGCATTTAGCAGGTTTAGGAGATATTTACGTTAACGATGCTTTTTCTTGCTCACATCGGGAACATGCTTCAATTCATAAAATTTCGAAATTTCTTCCGTCCTTTTCTGGATTACAGTTAGATTTGGAAGTTAATGCCCTAACAAAAATTACTTCGGAAATCACAAAACCTATTACTTGCATTATTGGAGGATCAAAAATTTCAACTAAAATAAAAATTATTAAAAATTTAATCCCTAAGTTTGATAACATTATTCTAATAGGCGGAATGGCTAATAATTTTATTGAATTTGAGGGAAATAATATTGGAAAATCTTTAAAAGAAGAAAATTCTTTTTCAAATGTTAAGGAAATAATTGATCTTTCAGAAACAAAGGGATGTAAGTTAATTTATCCAGAAGATGTTCTTGTAGCAAAAAATTTTAATGGATCCCCACAAAATAAAAATTTAAATGAAATTTTATCTGATGAAATGATTTTAGATATTGGGCCAAAAACAGTAAACAAAATTAGTAAAATTATTGATGAAAGCAAAACAATCTTATGGAATGGGCCTGCTGGATATTTTGAAAATCCAAATTTTGCAAACGGAAGTATTCAAATAGCAAAAAAGATAATTGAAAATAATATAAAAAATAAAATTTTTTCAGTAGCCGGTGGTGGAGATACCGTTTCGTTGCTTAATAGTTTAAATGCTGTTGATAATTTTAATTTTGTTTCAACTGCTGGTGGAGCTTTTTTAGAATACCTTGAAGGTAAAAAGCTTCCTGGTATAACCGCATTAAACTGATATGACAGAACTCAATAAAATCGCACTTCAAATAATTTCTAATGGTAAAGGCATTCTTGCTGCTGATGAAAGCAATGGAACTATGACAAAAAGACTTGATGCGGTGAATGTAACTTCTACTCCGGAAAATAGACTTCTATTTAGAGAGACTCTTTTTTCTTCAGAGAGCATGAGGGAATGTATTGGTGGTGTTATTCTGTTTGATGAAACGATTAATCAAATTACAAGTTCTGGAAAGTCAGTTCCTGATTTAATTTCTAGTACAGGTGCAACTCCAGGTATAAAAGTTGATACTGGTGCAAAAATCCTTGCAAATTCATCTGAAGAAAAAATTACTGAAGGCTTAGATGGCTTAAGAGAAAGATTAAAAACATATTATAAACTTGGAGCAAGATTTACAAAATGGAGAGGGGTTTATTCCATAAGCAATAAATATCCTAGCGAACTAGCTATCTACAGCAATGCTCACGCCCTTGCAAGATACTCTGCATTAGTTCAAGAATGTGGTATGGTGCCAATTGTTGAGCCAGAATTATTAATGGATGGCGACCATTCTGCTGAAGTTTGTTTAAGTAAAACATCAGAAGTTATTAAAAGATGTTTTGAACAGTTAATTTTTCATAAAATTGATCTTACTGGAGTAATCTTAAAACCAAATATGATATTAGCTGGTAATCAGTCAAAAAATAAAATCTCTAATGAAGAAGTCTCAAAAAAAACAGTCCAATGCCTTAGAGACTCGGTTCCTAATGAAGTGCCTGGTATAGCTTTTTTATCTGGAGGACAATCTGAAATTGAAGCAACAAAAAATTTAGATTTGATAAATAAAAATAATAATACTGAATTTAAAATGACTTTTTCTTATGGGAGAGCTTTACAGCAAAGCGCACTTAAAAAATGGTCAAAAAATAATAAAGATATTAAAGACACTCAAATCACTTTTAATCATAGAGCAAAAATGTGTAGCTTGGCTGCTCAAGGAAAATGGTCGAACGAACTTGAAAGTAAATAAAAAAAAAAAAATTTATCTTATTTCACCAAATAGAATATCTAAAAATTTTTATAAAAACCTAAATACAGTTTTAAAGACTGGTAAAGTTAGTTTTTTTCAAATGAGACTAAAAAAATACACATTAAAACAAAAGGTTCAGATTGGTAAAAAAATTAAAGATATATGTAAAAAAGTTAATGTAAAATTTTTGATTAACGATGATCCTTTATTAGCAAAAATGATAAATGCTGATGGATGTCATTTGGGTCAAAAGGATATGAATATTCATGATGCTAGAAAGCTTTTAAAAAAAAAAATTATCGGAATAACTTGTCACAATTCTTTAAGATTAGCAAAATTAGCTGTTAAAAGTGGTGCTGATTACTTAGCTTTTGGAGCATTTAACTTATCAAAAACAAAAAGAGTAAAGTATAAGGCAAATATTGAAATAATAAAAAAACTCAAGAAATATTCAAATATTCCCATAGTAGCCATAGGGGGTATTAATAACTTAAACTACAAAAAACTTTTGTTGAACAAAGCAGACTTTTTAGCTATCTCAGGTTACATTTGGAATAATAAGAAATTAAAACCGATAGATGCAATTAATAAATTAAAATGAAAATAAATGCTAATGAAATAAAAGTTGGAATGCTTTTAGAATATAAAAATGACTTATGGCAAGTCCTAAAAACTCAACATGTTAAACCAGGTAAGGGTGGTGCTTTTGCTCAAGTTGAAATGAAAAGTATAAACAAAAATACTAAGTTAAATGAAAGATTTAGATCAAATGAGACTGTTGAAAAAGCTTCTATAGTAGAAACTAATTTTAATTATATTTATAAAGATGAAAATAACTATTATTTTATTAATCCAAAATCATTTGAACAAATAGAAGTTAAAAAAAATATAGTTGGAGATAAAGGTAAATTGCTTTCTGAAAATTTAGAAGTTTCAATTAGTTTTTATAATGAAAATCCAATTTCTATAGATTTGCCAAATCAGGTAAATTGTAAAATTGAAACAACCGATGTTGCTTTAAAGGGTCAAACAGTATCCTCATCTTATAAACCTGCTAAATTAGATAACGGTCTAAGTATTCAAGTACCTCCATTTATTGAGGCTGGCGATGAAGTAATTGTCGATACAAGAAACTTGGAATACATCAAAAAAATTTAATTCTGTGAAATCAATTTCTCCAAATCTTAATATAATGATAAAAGCTAGTGAGAAAGCTTCAAAAATTCTTATAAGAGATTTTGGTGAAATTGAAAAACTACAAGTATCCAAAAAGGGACCCTCAGACTTTGTAACAAATGCAGATATCAAAGTAGAAAAAATAATAATTGAAGAATTAAAAAAGGCTAAACCTAATTATTCTATCATCAGCGAGGAAAAAGGTATAGAAAATAATAAAGATAAAAATAATACTTGGATTATTGATCCAATAGATGGAACTATAAATTTTTTACATGGTATTCCACATTTCGCTATTTCAATTGCTTTAAAATCTTATAATGAGATAATTTCAGGCCTAATCTTTGATCCTATTAAAAATGAACTTTTTTTTGCAGAAAAAAACAATGGGGCTTTTTTTAATAATCATAGAATAAAAGTTTCAAAAAAAAATAAATTAAATAATTGTTTATTTGTAACTGGAGGTAAAATTAAACAAGAACCAGAATTATCTTACAGGAAATCTGGATGTGCTGCACTTGATATGGCTTATGTTGCAGCAGGAAGATATGATGGGTTTTTCCAGCACGATCTCAATCTTTGGGATATTGCAGCAGGTATTATTTTAGTTAAAGAAGCTGGGGGGATTGTTAATAATTTTAATCTATCAGAAAATAAAAATATTAAAATTATTGCATCAAGCACTGATATTAATTCAAAATTACTTGAAAAATTGGATAACTTTTAATTGTTTTAAAATATTCTTTTGCTATAAGTCTCGTCATGAAAAAAAATATTCATCCAAACTATCACACTATAAAAGTTGAAATGACTGATGGTACACAGTTTGAAACAAAATCTACTTGGGGGAAAGAGGGAGAAGTTTTAAAATTAGAGATAGACCCAAAATCACACTCTGCTTGGACGGGTGGCAAACAAAAACTGATGGATAAAGGAAGAATAAGTAAATTTAATAAAAAATTCCAAAATTTTAAATCAGAAAAAAAAAATTAAATGTCAAATGCACCTTTAATGCCAATGGCAACTGCTGTATGGCTAGTAGAAAATACAACTCTTACATTTAAACAAATTGCAGACTTTTGTAAATTGCATGAAGTGGAAATACAGGGAATTGCTGATGGTGAAGTCGCTAAAGGTATTAAAGCCTATAATCCAATTATATCTGGGCAGTTAACTAAAGAAGAAATTGAACTTTCATCAAAAGATGGAAATAGACCATTACAAATCAAAAGTACTGATATTGAAATTTCAAATGATGAAAAAAAAATTAAAAAATATATTCCACTTTCAAAAAGACAGGATAAACCTGACTCAGCTTTGTGGTTAATAAAACAGCATAACATTCTTAAAGACTCGCAAATTGCAAGATTAGTAGGCATCACAAAAAATTCAGTTACTTCTATAAGAAATAAGAGTTACTGGAATTTTAATAATTTAAATCCCAAAGACCCGGTGGCCTTAAACCTATTTACTCAAAAAGATTTAATTGAGGCAATTGAAAAAGCAGAAAGAAGAGTAAAAAGAGAAAAGAAACAAAAAGAAAAAGAAAAACTTGCACAACAAATTAATAACTAATGAATAAAATAAATAGACATAAAAAAATAAAAGTGTTACTTACTCACTTTTTTGGAGGTAATTATTAAAATAGAAGTTAAAGATAACAATGTTGAACAAGCTCTTAGAGTTTTAAAAAGAAAACTTCAAAGAGATGGTTTTTTTAAAGTTATAAAACTTAAAAATACTTATGAAAAACCCTCAGAGAAGAAAAAAAGAATTCTACAAGAAAACATTAAAAGAGTTAAAAAATTAAATAAACTTAAAAATAGAATTTAAGTATACCGCGGGGTGGAGCAGTCTGGTAGCTCGTCAGGCTCATAACCTGAAGGTCGGCGGTTCAAATCCGTCCCCCGCAACCAATTCAACTAAATTTTAAATTTAGATTTTCTACTATCATCAAGAAATGTTTTTACTGTTTCTTTTGTTAATTGATTAAATGTTTTACCAAATTTTTCAATCTTCTCTATTATTTTTGGAGGAACAGTAATAATGTGACAACCCAAGTGCTTTGCTTGTAAATAATTATATGGTTCTCTTACGCTAGCCCATAAAATTTTAACATTTTTAAATTTTTTTGCTAATTTAATACTCTTTACAATTTCTGGTATAGGATCTTTTCCTGTATCTCCTGCTCTCCCTGCGAATATTGAAATTATTACATTTGTTTTATTATTTATAGAATTCAAAATTTTTTTAGTTTGTATGGCGGTATAAACTGCAGTAACATTCAATTTAATATTTTTCCTATTAAGTTCTCTAATAGCTTTAGCTGAAAATTTATTCTTTGAATTAACAACAGGAACTTTAACATAAACATTTTTTCCCCAAGTGTTAATCTTAATACCTTGTTCTATCATAAATTTTTGATTGTCAGCAAATACTTCAAAGGAAATAGGTTTGTTTTTGCATATTTTAAGTATTTTTTTTGAATAAAATTTATAATCCTTTGCACCCGCTTTCCTCATTAGGCTTGGATTAGTAGTAAAACCCTCAACAATTTTTTTTTTGTTAAATTTTTTAATTAACTTTAGATCTGCAATATCGCAAAAAATTTTTGTCTTCATAATATATATCTAATTATGTTTTGTTAAATAATCAAAATATTTTTTAGACTGAGTGGTTATTAAAAATCTATTTAATGTTCTTTTAGCAATTAAATTTTTTTTCAAAGCTTTAGAATAATTATTTACACAAAAATTAATCTTTTCAGCTAATAATTCTGGAGATTTTACTTTTACCAAATAACCTCCTTTTCCATTTAACAGAATTTCACGAGGACCACTATGACAATCTGTTGATATACATGGAGTATTATAATTTATTGAGTCTATCAAAACATTTCCTAAACCCTCGTATACAGAACTTAAAACAAAAATTTTTGATAATTTTAAGTATGTTAAAGTATTTTTTACCCAGCCTTTAAAAATTACCCTATTATTTATTTTCAAGTCTCTAGCTAATTTTTTTAATTTAATCTTTAAGTTTCCATGACCTAATATTATTAATTTATATTCTTTATTCTTCTTTGAAAATATGTAAAAAGCATTAAGTAAAGTCTCATGATCTTTTTGTTTTCTTAATCTACCAATTGATATTAAGTATTTGGTCTTTTTATTTTTTTTTTTGTTAATTTTATCTAAGTAAGGGTTATAAATAGCTTTGATTTTGTTTTTATTAAATATAAATTTTTCTAAACTTTTTTTTGAACCATTTGAATTTGTTATTATTCCATCTGCAAAATTATAAAAAAAATATTTTAATAATAGTGAGATAAATGAAAAAAATTTACTTTCCGCATAAAAAAATGAATATATTGGATTTTCAGAGTTTCTTATAACAATTTTATTTCCTTTTAACATACTAACTATTATTGCAGCGACATTACTTTGCATGGAATGTATTAAATAATCTTTTTTATTTTTTTTTAAGTATTTATATAAAATGACCATAGCGTTTATTGCAGATAAATATCGCTTATGAATAAATGGAATTTTTATTTTTTCTGTAACTTCAATAAAATTGATTTTATCTAAATCTATCTTTTTTTTTGCATTTTGTGAGCTTATTAAACTTATATTAAATTTTTTATTATTTTTAATTAAATTTTCTAATATCTTTTCGACTCCACCTCTCTCGAAAGAAGGGTAAAACAATATTAAGTTTTTTTTCATGGCTATTAAAACTGATAGTCTTTTATAATTATAATTACTAATCTAAATTTTTAGTAATTTCTTCAGTCATTTTTTTTGCATCTGCAAATAACATTAATGTATTTTCTTTATAAAACAATTCGTTATCAATTCCAGCATATCCAGGTGATAAACTTCTCTTTACAAATAAAACGGACTTACACTTTTCAACATCCAAAACTGGCATTCCGTAAATTGGACTTTGCGGATCCGTTTTTGCAACTGGATTTGTTACGTCATTTGCACCTATTACAAAAGCAACATCAGCATTTACAAAATCATTATTTATTTCTTCAAGTTCAAACACCTCATCATAAGGTACATTCGCTTCTGCTAATAAGACATTCATATGTCCTGGCATTCGTCCTGCTACTGGATGAATTGCATATGTAACTTTAATATCATTTTTTTTTAAAGTATCTACCATTTCTCTAAGTGCATGCTGGGCTTGTGCTACAGCCATTCCATAACCAGGAACAATTATTACTGAAGATGCATTTTTCATCAAAAAAGCAGCATCATCTGCATTTCCACTTTTGACAGGCCTTTGTTCTATATTTTTATTACCACTGCTTTGTTCTGTTCCACCAAAGCCGCCTAATATAACATTAAAAAATGATCTATTCATTCCTTTACACATTATGTAGGAAAGTATTGCACCTGAAGAGCCTACTAATGCACCTGTAATTATTAAAGCTGTATTTTCTAAAGTAAAACCAATACCAGCTGCCGCCCAACCAGAATATGAATTTAACATAGAAATCACTACGGGCATATCTGCTCCACCAATAGGAATTATTATTAAAAAACCAATTAGAAAAGACACAGCGATTAAAATCCAAAACAAATTGGATGATTGAGTTGAACAAAGATAAAAAATTAAAACAATTATTGATAATAATATTAACGCATTTAGTATATGCTGACCTTTAAAGGTGATCGGGGCCCCTGACATTATTCCTTGAAGTTTCAAAAAAGCAATAACAGATCCAGAAAATGTAATTGCACCTACAGCAGCTCCTATTGTCATTTCAATTAAACTAGCAAGTTTAATGTTTCCTGGTGTTCCAAGATTAAATGCCTCCGGATTTATAAAAGCGGATATTGCGACAAAAACAGCAGCTAAACCTACCAAACTATGAAACCCTGCTACTAATTCAGGCATTGCCGTCATGGGTATTCTATAAGCTATAAAAGCACCTATGCTTCCACCAATAGCTAAAAATATTAATACATATATAAATCCAGATGTAAAATTATCTACTGAAAGAAAAGTAACTGAAATTGCAATTATCATCCCGATTATACCGAATAAGTTACCTTGTCTTGAAGTTTCTGGTGAAGATAATCCTCTTAAAGCTAAGATAAATAATACGCCTGAAATTAAATATATTGTTGCTGAAAGATTTGCTGACATTATTTATTTATCCTTTTTCTTTTTTTTATACATTGCCAACATTCTTTGTGTAACTAGAAATCCACCAAAAATATTTACCGCCGCCAAAACAATGGCCAAAAATCCATAAACACTAGATGAAGAAAATACTACTCCATCATCACTCGATAAAGCTGCAATAATTGCACCTACAATTATTACTGATGAGATAGCGTTTGTAACTGACATTAAAGGAGTATGAAGTGATGGTGTTACACTCCAAACAACATAGTATCCAACAAATATTGATAGTATAAAAATACTTAATCTAAATATAAAAGGGTCTATTTCCATCGTTTTATTTAATTAATGTTTTTTCAATAATCTCGTCTTCTAAGTTAATATTTAATCTTTTATTTTCTTTATCATATAAATTAGAAATAAAGTTAAACATATTTTTAGCATATAAATTAGAAGCTGATACTGGTAATTTGTTTAATATATTCGCTTCTCCTAAAATTTTAACTCCATTTTTTTCTACAATTTTATCAACTTCTGTAAATACTGTATTCCCTCCTTGAATTGCTGCTAGATCATATATAACTGTGCCTTGTTGAAAATTTTTAAACATTTCCTCTTTAATAATTTTTGGTGCTTCTTTTCCAGGAATTAAAGCAGTACAAATTACTATATCAATTTTTTTTAAAGTTTCCGAAAGTAGTTCTTCTTGTTTTTTTTTGAAATCTTCCGATGCTTCTTTAGCATACCCTCCTTCAGTCTCTAAATTTTCAGCACCTTCTACTGTTAAAAATTTTCCTCCCAAACTTTCTACCTGTTCTTTGGAGGCCATTCTTACATCGGTTGCGAATACTAATGCTCCCATTCTTTTTGCAGTTGCAACAGCTTGTAAACCAGCTACACCAGCTCCAACAATTAGAACTTTAGCTGCAGGTATAGTACCAGCTGCAGTCATCATCATAGGAATTGCTCTCTCATAAATTTGAAATGCTTCTATCACAGCTTTATATCCTGCTAAGTTGGCTTGAGACGATAAAATGTCCATCGACTGAGCTCTTGTTATCCTTGGTAGGAGCTCCAAAGAAAAACAATTAATTTTTTTAGTTTTCAGAGTGTCTAGTTTTTTTTTATTAACAAAAGTATTTAATGACCCGACGAGAGTTTGATCTTCTTTTAAAGTTGAAAGTTTTTCTTCATCAGGTAAATTTAATTGAATAATCACATTTGCATTACTAATAATTTCATTTTCATCATCTAAAATTTTTACTCCTAAATCTTTATAATTATTATCTTTAAAACCTAAATGAGATCCATAATCTTTTGGTAAAAATAAATTAAAACCTAAACTAATATATTTTTTTGCTATTTCTGGAGTAATAGCTATTCTTTTTTCAAGATTTTTATTCTCTGAAATCGAAACTAAATTCATTGGCAACTATAAAAGAAATATTGCCATTAAAACAAGAACTAGTATTACCGCAGCTGTACCCCATAAAACAAACTTGGTAAAATTATTCCATGTATTTTTATGGTTTTCATTGTCCATAAACTTATTTTTGTCTTGCTTTAAATTTCGGATTAGTTTTATTAATAATATAAACTCTTCCACGTCTTCTTACTAACTTGGAATTGAGATCTCTTTTTTTAATAGATTTTAGTGAGCTTTTGATTTTCATAATATTTTTTTCATGCCGGCAATGACCTACTCTCCCATATCTTAAGACAAAGTACCATCGGCGCTGAAAGGCTTGACTTCCGAGTTCGGAATGGGATCGGGTATAACACTTTCGCAATAATCACCGGCAGAAGGGTTTATAAACATTTAATATGAATTGTAAACTATCAAATATTATTGATTTTTCTGCTTTATTAGAAATATATGATATCTTTAAAAAAGTATTAAATTTTGTAAAAAATTAATTAATTATGGATAATTCCAAATTACATAAATACGAATACTATTTGAATTCTAGTATTTCATTTTTTAAATCAAATTTTGAAAAAAGAATTAACTTTTTAAAAAAAAAAAATTTTTTATTTACTGAAATTTCCAGTTTCATTAATAACTGCATAGATAACACGAAAGATATTTTTATTTTTTGTGCTGGTAATTCTATTTTAGGGAAAAATATTAATTCTAAAAAAATATACATTAAAGAGATAGATGAAAAATATCAGATAGACTATAATCCTAATATCCAATATATAAATAACGATTGGCAAAAAATATTACCTGAATGTGATACAATATTAATTTCAGATATTGAACATCAATCAAATCCTACATCAAATTTATTAAATTTATCTAAAATTATAAAAAATGATGCGAAAATTATTATACTCTCAAAAAATATGATTTGGATGATTTTAATAAAATTATTAAAATTTTTTTTAAATTTTTCTCCTAAAAAAAATAATTTTTTACCTTCATCTTATTTGGAAAATTTATATTCAAGTTGTAATTTAGAGGTGATCAGAAATGAAAAAATTATAGCACTACCAATTTATATTCCTTTTTTTACAAATTTACTAAATAGAATATTTAGATTGCCTTTATTAAATGTTTTTTGCCTTTCCAATATAACAATATTAAAAAAAAAAGATCAAGATTTATCAGGAGAAAATAAATTGCAAGTCTCTTTTATAATTCCATGTAAAAATGAAGAAGATAACATAAAAACATTTGAAAAAGAAATTAGAGAAAATAATCAAACAAATGAATATTTGTTTGGTGATGACGAATCCACAGATAATACAATAAATGAAATTGATAAGTTATCAGAAAATTTAAATAATTATAAAATTATAAAATATAATGGTCCTGGTATATGTAAATCTGAAAATGTTTATAAAGGTATTGATCTTTCAAATGGAGATATAATTGTTATATATGATGCAGATCTCACTGTAAGTTTTAAAGATATTGAATTCTCAATAAATGTATTAAAGAAAACAAATGCGGATTTTATAAACTGCACCAGGATGATTTATCCCCAAAAAGATGGTGCTATGAAATTTACTAACTTTATTGGTAATAGTTTTTTTGCAGGTTTATTTAGTTTGTTATTTAGAAAAAAAATAACTGATACTTTATGCGGGACAAAAATTTTTTACAAAAAAGATTGGATTAAAATTAAAAAGGATATTTCTAGTTGGGGAATGAAAGATTTATGGGGAGATTTTGATCTTTTAATTAGTGCGTATAAAAACAATTTAAAAATTACAGAAGTACCAGTTACATATTATGAGAGAAAAGAAAATGAAACTAAAATGACTTCAGTAATCTCAAATGCTTTGAGAATGTTATGTATTGTCTTTATAGCTTATTATAAATTAAGAATGAAAAGGTGATTTGAATAATAAATTGCAATAAAACTTTACACTTTTTGATTTTCATAAACATATTCAAATGATTTTCTAAATAACATTTTGCTTTTTTTAATCATCTTAAAATGATTATTTATTAAAAATTTGTGAATATCTCCAAATTTATAATTCTTTATTATCATGTCGTCATAATGATGTTCAAAATATATCAACCTAGCAATATTAATATATTTTGATAATCCTTTTAATATATTAAACTCATAACCCTCTGTGTCTATTTTTAACAAATCTATATTTTTAATATCATTTTTTTCTATAAAAGAGTCTAAAGTTAATATCTTAATTGGAAGTTTATGAGAAAAATTATTTTTATTTTTGATGTTTAGAATTCTCAATTTTTTTTTTAAATAATTCGAATCTTTGTTCAATTCGTTCAAAGTTGATGAGGAAGATTCTATTGCTTGGTTAATATAAGTTTCTGATATTTTATCCCCTAGGCCAAAATTATAAATTTCTACCTTGTTAATTGGATTTTTAGAAATTCTCTTTTTTAATACTTGAAAATTTTTAGGACTTGCTTCAAAAGAATATATTTTTTCAATTTTCAGTTTCTTTAAAAATAGTTTGATTGTCTCTCCATAATGAGCTCCTATATCAAATACAATTATTGGGTTTGTAAATTTAGTTTCTATTAATTTTATAATTTTTTTTTGTTGAAAATAATCAAAAAAGTTCAAAACTGCTATTATTAATTTGGAATAAAACATTATTATTTTATTTCTATTTATTTATAAAAAAAATAATATCCATTTTTTTTTATAGTTTTTAGTTTTAATTTTCCCAAACTCTGAACACAAGGTGATGGTATATTCCAGCAATGACCTTTGGTTTTGTAAACAATTAAACCTGATTCAGTAGCCTCAAAAATATATTTTTTTTCTGGAATAGCAAAAAATGGAAAATTGTCATATTTATAGTGGTCTGTTCTATGAATTTCATCATTTATTCTTACGATATTTTTCAAATTAAAAATGACTAATATTAAAATTGTTAAATACGATAATTTTTTTTTAAAAAAATTTTTGTTTTCAAAATTTTGAAACAATAAAGCTAAAGGGATTGATATAACTAAAAAAGATATTGAATAACCTCCATATCTTAACTGGGGATGATTAGTAAACCATATGGAAAATATCACAAAAATTATAGTGTAAAAAAATATGATATCTTTTTTTATAATTAAATTTTTTGGTCTATATCTTAATTTTTTAAATAAAAAGAAAATTACTAAAAAAATTAATGTGAGTATTAATAATTGATCTTTAACTTTTCCCATAAAATAAAATTCTAGCCACCTAGGAACCCAATTAAAATTTTGAATATAAGTCATAGGATCATCAATCCTAAAATTTGGTCCAGCACCAGCTTTTGCCCACTGTTCTAACCAGTTTGATAAACCCTCATAATGAGCTTTATTTTGTGCCCAATTTAAATTGTCACCAAAACATGTTGCGCTAATTGGTGAAATTATACAACCTGTCGAAATAAAGTGATGAAAAAAATAAATAAATAAAGAAGATACAAAAATAAAAAAAGACTTTGAATAACATATGGTTATCAAAATATTAAAAATTTTTTTTTTAAAAAAAACTATTGTTAAGCCTATTAATATATAAGGTAAAAAATATGTCTTAAGAGTCAAACAAAATGCCATTAAAGGCATTAACAATAAAATATTATCAAAATTAGTTTTCCTCTTTTCGAAACAAGTTAATTGAAAAATCTTAATAATTAAAAGTACAATTAATAGCTGACCGACTTTATCCGTCCCGTATTCTGCAATTCTATTAAAGGATAAATTAAAAAATACAAAAGTAAATAAATACAAATACTTTATAACTTCATGAATTTTTTTTGAAAAAATTTCTTTATATAAAAAAAAATTAAAAAAAATTAAAAATAATAATGAAGTAAAATGAAAAGAATAAAATTCAATTAAAGGTAAATAAAATATTGAGTTTAAAAAAAATAAAGAAGATAATAACTTATATCCATGTAAAAGATTTCCCATACCAAAAATAACTTTGTGTTCAGTTAAATATTTTGTGAATGGAAGATGATAATATGAAAAATCATCATGAGTTTTAGAAATGAATAATGCTACAATTATTAAAATAGAAATAATTAATATAGTTTTTAAATATATTTTTTTATTTTCAAATTTAATAAATATAAAAAAAATAATACCAAAAAAATGAAGTAATATATTGTGTATAAAGTTATGTGGAACAAACAAACTTGATAAAAGAGAAATTAAGGTTAATGAAAATAATCCATAAAACCCAATATAAATTATCTTTTGATCCTCAAGATTTTTTATGGTTCCAAAAAATATATTTTGAAACAATAATCCAAAACCAAGTACAGACATAAGCGATAAATAAAAAAATAGAAGAAAGACTATTGTATCAATCATAAAATTTATACTATCTTAGTTATAAAGAAAAAACTCTTTAAAAAAAATTAATTAAGTTTTTTGTTAAAAAAATAATAAGATATCAGATAAAGAAATATTGAACTTACAATCAACAGAATTTGTATTATTGAATTGTTATAATAATTAAAACCAATAAGGTAATTTATGGTCAATATTAAGTTAATAGATATTCCAATTAACGAACTCTGAATAAAATTATGTTTTATAATCTTCTTTTTTTCACAAAATTTAAAAATTAGTTGATGTAAATGATCATTATCAGGTAAATAATTATTACTTTTTGAAAAATTTCGTCTTACTATAGAAAATAAATTTTCAAATGCAGGGTACCAAAGCAAATTAGCAATAAAATATGGAGAAATATTATTATTTGCTAAAGAAATTTTTAATAAAAAATATCCAAATAGAAATCCTAGTCCGTAAGCGGCACCATCGCCTAGAAAATTTTTGCCAAAAAAATTGAATATTAAAAAAATAAGCAACGAGGCTATAAGTATAACTAGTTCATCTTTTAAATAATCAATATTTGAATGTTTAATTAATAAGTATAAGAAAATTGATATTATAAAAAAATTTAATGTGCATAAACAGTTAGTTCCATCAATTAGGTTAAAACCGTTTATCAAAACCATGAAAAAAAAAGTACATAATAAAATTCTTCCTAATTCATAATTCATTAAGTCATTAAGAAATAGTATTCTAGTATCAATTTTTATATCTTTCGAAATTAAGAAAATTAATGAAATTAATAAAAACTGAAAAACTAGCCTTAATTTATATGAAGTGACAATTTTTAAGTCAGCTAACAAACCTAAAATAAATAATAAACTACAACAAATTATTATTTTTGAATCTAAATTAAAAAATAATATCAAAATTATTGGTAAAAAATAAAAAGTCCCGGACAAAGGAGTGGAATTGTCTTTTCTTATAAGAGATTTATGTTTTTCATCAACTCCTTCTTTATCAAGACTAATATCAAATTTTTTTAAAAAAAGATTAATCACAAATAGATAAAAAACTGATAAAATAAAAAAAGATAAATAAAATTGCATTAATTTAATTCATTATTTTAAATTTTTTTTTAAATAATTTATGGAGAGAATAAATAAGTGATATAAAGAATTTATAATATTATAATTCATATAATTTCTATAAACTTTATAACCATTAATAAAACTTGTAAATTTATTAGAAGAAAGTGAATCATTTGTTTTTCTATAATATGTTAATTTCTTATTTATGCCTCTTATAAACTTTAATTTTCTTGTTATTTTTAACCAGAGTACAAAATCCTCCTTGGTTTTTATCTTTGGAAAATAAAATTTATTTTTTTTTACGAAGTTTAAGTTTAAAATAACTGTTGATAAGCCAATATCGCATGATTTCACAAGTTCATCAAAAGTGATTTTCAATTTCGCATTTCTTGTTGAAATTATTTGTTCATTATCATTTATTACATAATAAGATGTGTGAGAAAAAACTTGATCATTTTTCTCCATATATTCAATTTGAGTTTTAAGTTTATTTTTTGCCCATAGATCATCTGAGTCAAGAAAAGCCACATATTTTGTATTACTTTTCTTCATTCCTATATTTCTGGAATACCCTGCACCTATATTTTTTTTATTAATTTGAATTTTAATATAGGGAAAATTTTTACTTTTTATAGTATTTATGAATTTTTTAATCTTAATTAAATCAGCTCTATTCTCATCATCATAAATAATCAAAATTTTAAAATTTTTATAAGTTTGTTTAAAAACAGAATTGAGAGTTGAAAATAAATATTTAATATTGTTTTTATATGGAATTATAATTGTCACTGATGGTTTAATATTCATTTTTAAAAATATCAGATTTATCTTATGTATTCTCTTACTCTTTTTAAATGATCAAACTTTTTAGATAATCTAAAATTGTTTTTACTAATTATAAAAGTTTTTTTTCTATCATTTTTAGCCATTGAAATTTTTTTTTTCCATTCATAAACATTTTCATAATTATTAACAAATAGTGCATTTTTAGGGCTTATAATCTCTCTTAAAACTTTTAAATCTGAAGATATTATCATTTTACCAACAGCCAAATAATCGAAAAGTTTTAGTGGTGATGTATACTTTGAAATATCATCTACTTCACCTGAGGATTTTATAATTTTACTATATGGCATTACCAGTATATCCATTTTTAACATAACTTCTGGCAAAAATGCATATGGAATACTTTCATTTATAAACAAATTTTTATTTGTATTCATAATTTTAATTTTAGATATAGATTTTTTATTACCACCAAATATATAATAGTCATTTTCAAGATCTATTTTTGATAACTTTAATAATGTGTTAATTCCTTTTGAAGGTGAAATTGATCCAAAATATCCGACTTTTATTCTATTATTATTATTAAGTTTGTGTGAATAATTTACTCTTATAGAACTACCACTAGGCAAAACTGTAATTTTTTTAGAAATTATTTTATATTTATTAATAAACAAATTTTTTACTGAGTTTGAGATTGCAATAATATTAATTAATTTTTTACTATTTAAAAAATTTGAATATTTTAATATAAATTTTGTAATCCTTCCCTCAATTTTTGTATCGTGATGAATTTCCAAAATTACTTTTTGTCTAAATAACAAAAGCAAATAACATACAAAATAATTTCTTGTAATTGTTATAGAATTTTTTCTTTTAAAAATAAAAAATAAACATCTAAAACAATATAAATAGAATTTTACACCTTTAGGGAAATTTTTAAAATATACAAACTCCTTAATATTTACTTTATATTTAAGACCATAATATTTTTTAATTGAAATTTTTTTATTTCCTGTTCCAGGTTTTATTAATGTTACATCATAATTGTATTTTGATAAACTTTCGCAAGTTTTAATAATTTGTAATGAGCTAGGAAGATGTGAAGGAATTGATGAAAATGTTATATAATTAATCGTTTTCATAAATCTAAAGATATTGAAAATGAAAAAAATTATTATAATTATGACTTTTCAAAATGTATCTAAAATTAATCATGAATTTAATTATTTTTATTGTTTACTAAAATCAATCTATCTGAAATTTGTTCTACATTAACATTATTAAATCTTTTCAAAGTAATTCTTAAGTTATTGGTGATTTTTTCCAATTCATTATTTGTAATTTTAGGAAATTTGTACTTTGCGCTATTATGATCTGAATTTTTATGATTATTCATAAAACTTTTATTTACTAACTTACCTTTAAACTCTTTTAAGTTTGCGATAGTTTTTAACTTGAGAAGATTATTTTTTTTAGATAATTTTCCATCATCAAGTTTTTCCCACTCTTTTACAATATTGTCTGAGGCTAAATTGTTTTTTAAATTACAAAAATAATTATTTAAATTTCCATTTTTTTGACTTTCGAAATTTTTTTTTCTTTTAAGAATTTTGCTTATCTTTTTAATTAAATTTTTTTCATCAAATACATTAGTAGACAATGAATTTGGAAATTTAAATTCAAAACTTGATTTTAAGGGCCTATATGCAATAGTTGGTATATTTGATGCGTAAGATTCCACTCCACTTGTACAACTGTTATGAATTAATAATTTTGTTTTTCTTATCCATTTTCCAATAGATCCATCTTGTATTACAAAAATATTTTTATGATGACCTATAATTGATTTCCAGGCATCAACACTTTCTGTAGGATGGGGTCTGATTACAATTTTTAATTTTTTAAATTTTTTCGATATTTCTCTAATTATTTTTACAAATTTAGCAGCCAATCTAATTTGGTATGATTTAAATTCATAATATAAGAATTCATCACGACCTCTTTCAAAATTTTTTTTATCTCTTAAAACTTTAACCTCTTGCCAAATTCTACGTTCGTGCAACATTGCACCAAAGTTTGATGCTAATAGTATAAAATCATCGCCTGTTTTAATTTGACTTAATTTTTGATGTTTATAATAATAATCAAATTCTTTTCGCCAAAAATCAACTCTTGGGTTACCTGTTGCAGAAAATCTATTTTTATATTTTCTAAAATAGGATGTAAATTTTTTATAATCCCTAATTCCCCAAGTGAAAATTTTATCGGTTAATTTGACAGATTTTGCAGAAAATCTCTCCTCTAGAAATTCTTTAAAATTATTGTTTATAAATCCACCCTCTTCATCAATTACAGTTATTTTACAATTATTATCTTTATAAGCATTTAGCTGCTTAATTCTTCGCTCAGATGGCACTATGCTTTTTTCAAAAATAATCCCAGGCTTCAAAAAATTTTTTCTAACCAAATCCAATGTTAAAGGAGTAGATCCAAGTAATACTTCATGTCCTCTTTCGGCAGCTGCCATTGCTAATAATAACCTTGACTCTAGCTCTCTTCTTTTCACTTCAACCTTAATATAAATATTCATTTAATTTTGACTACAATTTCTCAAT
The DNA here is from genome assembly GCA_902517735.1 of uncultured Pelagibacteraceae bacterium. Taxonomy (GTDB): domain Bacteria; phylum Pseudomonadota; class Alphaproteobacteria; order Pelagibacterales; family Pelagibacteraceae; genus Pelagibacter. The sequence goes on along the minus strand of CABYDK010000002.1, from coordinate 38,579 downwards.
TAATTTTAAATTTTTAAGATTTAACCAGCAAACAATATGTTGATCATCTTTTTTTAAATAAAATTTAAATTCTTTTTTCATATTCTTATTAACTAAACATATAAAAAATTTATTATTATTGTTTTTGATTATTGCGCATTCATAACTAAATTTCTTAAGTCTTTTATTAATTGAAGGTGTAGCGTAATAACCCCACCTTTTTTTAACCACATCGTATTCCCTCTTTTTTTGTTTGAATTTTTCAAGAAAAGTTATTTGTTGATTTTCTTTTAAAAAAATTTTTTTTACTAAAGTAATTTTGGTATTTAACTTACTTTTAGTATTAAATTTTCTGACTTTTTTATTTACCATTTAATCAAATTTCTTAGATTTGAATAAAAAATTTTTTCCTTTAATATTAAAAAGTTTTTTGTTTGTATTTTTTTTTAATGTAGAAAAAAATTTTTTTTCATTAATTCCAATTAGATTTATAAAATCCTCATAATAATATTTTGAAATCGGAACTCTATCAAACTTTATGACTAAATTTTGGCCTTTTATCCTTGAAATTTTACCATTTCTTATATCTTCGCAAGCATGATCCGTGGCTCTTCCATATCCAAATTTTAAATATTTTAAATATTGATGAATCCTGTTGATTTTTTCATCAATTCCTACAAAGTTTCTATACGTTCCCTCACCAGGCTTTTTCAAAGAATTAAAACCATATTTTTTTGCAATTTTTAAGTTTATTTGAGAATCCCATTTAAAAAAATAACTGGCAAATACAGCGTTGGTTTTTCTTAATTCATTATTTGAGGGTAAGTCATAATTTTTTAAAAATTTATATTTTATATTATGTCTCTTAGAAAAAATTTTTGGAGTTAAGTTAAAATTAGCTGCAAATTTTTTAAACCATTTATTATCAATTTTTTTGTCATCATATTTTCTTATTGATCCACTATATTCAATTGCAGAATTTTCACCAAGTAAAACAAGTGGTATCTTTAAATTCAATGCAAGTCTTATTGGAAAAGCATGAAGCATACAGTGACTCATTAAATCTGGATCTCCATATTCTAAGAATGATATTTTTAAAATTTTTTTGTGTATTCTTAAATTCGGTCTGACAGTTATTAATGTTGCACCCATGCTTGGAATTATTTGTAAATTTGAATAACCAATTTTAGTTTTTATTCCATAGTCAATATTTACCGCTAAAATTCTCAAACCTTTGTTCAATAATCTATGAACTTGATATATACTATCCTTTCCACCACTCACTGGGACTAGAGCATCAAAAGTTGGTGCATTAATTTTTTTTATTTTTTTAATTAATTTATCAAATTCTTTTTGTCTAAATTTCCAATCAATCTTTTGTTTAGAATCTTTGTAATCTTTATGGTAAATACATGTATTACAAACACCACCGGTAAATTTTAAATACAATTTTGTATTCGGCATTAAACATTTAATACAGTATTTCAATTTCATTTTGTTCTTTTATCAATTTGGGTATTTTGATCTAAAAAAAATTTTGCTGAAAGAAAACGAAAAATAAGCTTACTATTTTCAGGTGATTTATTCTTTAAAATAAAATCATAAAATTTTTTACGTTTAATAATGTTAAATATTTTTGATTTGCTTTCAATAATTGATTTAAAACTTTTTGATCTTATATCGATATAATCATATATTGATGCATTAAATCCTTTTTTTTGTCGATTTTTAATAATAAAATTTGGAGTAATCTTACTAAGTGAGTCTCTTAATATTGATTTTAGATATCCATTTTTTACAAAATGTTTTGTTGGTATTGTTTGAATAAAATTATATATCTCTCTATCTAAATAAGGAGTTCTGTTTTCAATTGAAAAATTCATAGAATTTAAATCATCTTCATGAAGTAAAACTGGGACAATTTCATAATATAATTCATTCATCATTCTATTTCTCAATAGATCTGCTGAAAATTTTTTTTCATAAAATCTTGATTTTTTTTTAGTTACAAAAATTTCATTTGGATAATTGTCATAAATATGATTTCTAAAATTTTTATTTTTGAAATATAAATCATATTTTTTTAAATCTTTGTTTTGAACAAATTTTTCAAAATACCTATGCCAATCAGATTTTGTCTTACTCAGAAGTACTTTGTTACTCTTAATCTGATATAAAAATTGATTAAAATGATCAATATATCCTGAATAAATTTCGTCAGCAGCTGATCCACTTATAGAGACTTTAATTCCATCCTTTTTCATTTCTTTCATCATAAACCAATGTAAAAAATAGGATATTGTGAATAACGGATATCCCCTGATATGAGTTATTTTCTTTAAATTTTCAAGAAAATTTACTTTAGGAACTTTTACTAATTTTAATCTAATATTGAGTTCTTTTGCTGATTTTTTTGTAAGATCATACTCATCATAATTTTTATTTTTACTATAAATATTATATCCAATTATTTGTTGTTTGAGCTGTTTTTTGGCTATTGAAATTAATCCATTTGAGTCTATTCCACTGCTCATACAAAAACCAATTGGAACATCTGATCTTGTTCTTAGTTTTACAGATCTAATCAAATTAATTTTATTTTTATTTATTATTTTTTTATATGATATTTTTTTATTTAAAAATTTTGTTTTTCTTTTCCAATAATCAATATTTTTTATTTTTTTATTTTTGTTTATAATTAAAAGAGATCCTGGATTTATTTGTTTTACATCTTTAAAAAATAAATTTTTATCCTTAAAAGCGGATTTATATCCATTCTTCAAAAAATCCTCTATTTTTTTAAAATTAATTTTAAATTTTTTAGAAGAAAGCGCCGATAAAGATTTTATTTCAGAGCTAAAAAAAAGATCTTTTTCTTTGAAAAAATAATATAATGGTTTTTCACCAAATCTATCTCTTGATAAAATTAATGTTTTTGTGTTCTTATCATACCAAGCAAACGCCCACATACCTTCCAAAAAATTTACTGCTTTTTCTTTCCACTCTTTTAAAGCATGAATAAGCACTTCCGTGTCAGAATTTGTTTTAAATTTATGCCCCATAAAAATTAACTTTTTTTTAATTTCAATGTAGTTATAAATTTCTCCATTAAAAATTAAAATAGTGTTATCATATTCCATCGGTTGATTTGATCTTTTGTCAATATCAATTATTGATAATCTTCGATGAAGAAAAACTAATTTATCTTTTTTTAATATTACTGACCCACTAGCGTCTGGTCCTCTGTGTTTGATAAGTTCACTAGATTTAATAATATTGTTTTTTGTCGGCAATTTTGATCCATAAAAACCTGCTATTCCACACATATAAAATTAATTTTTTAAGTCTGATAATTTAATTATTGATCCCTTTTTTACATTTTTGATAATCTTTTTATTTAAGATTAAATGTTTTTTATTTAATTGAATTCCATTACCAGGTCTTAAAGGTACAATGTCTTTATCATTAATTATTGAATTTTTTGATAAGTCTTTATTGAAATAATACGATCGTCTAAATAATATTCTTTCATTATTTTCGCAATTTAAATAATTTACCTTTTTATCATTGATCAATTCTCTATACATTTCAATTTTTTTTACTAATAAACTCATATCCTTAGGATCAGCAGAAATAGAATGGTCCCTAAAATTTGAGAATGATTTATCTAGTGTAAAGTGTTTCTCTATAATTGATGATCCTAATAAAAAAGAAATTAGACAAGCATCAATACCAATTGTGTGATCTGAATAACCAATATTATCTTTAAAAATTTTTTTTAATTTTAATATAAAATTTAAATTAGCATTTTTCGTATAAACTGGGTAATTCGATACACAGTGTAAAAAGTAAGAATTTTTAGTATAACTTAAATCTTTAATAAATTTTTTAAGATTTCTTATTTCTTTTAATGAAGTAAGCCCAGTAGATATAATAAGCTCTTTTTTTGAATTTACCGAACTTTTAATTAGATCATAAAAATTATTGTCTCCAGATGATATTTTAATGATATCAACAATTTTCTTTAAATGATCCAAACTTTCAAAATCAAGAGGTGTTGATATAAAAATCAAATTCTTTTTTTTTGCGTATTTTGCTAATTTAGAAAATTGATCAAATGATAATTCAAATTTTTTAAGTCTTTTTAGTCTTTTAATGTCTTGATTAGAATAATAAAGATGGGTTTTAAATGTCTGAAATTTCACAGCATCTACACCACACTTTTTTGCTGCATCAATTAATTTTAAAGCGTTTTTAAAACTTCCTTCATGATTGTTTCCTATCTCGGCAATTATTAAAGGTTTTTTAATTTTTTTAAATTTATTTAGAAAATTCATTTTTCCAAAAAGTTTGGTACCATTTTAAATATTTTTTATAACCTTTATCTATTGGAAAAGATGGTTTATATCCCAGTAATTTTTTTGCTTTATCAATACTAAGAGTACCTCTTTCAGGTGTAAAAGCCTCTTTATTTTTTTTTACAATCTTTATTTTAGGGTATTTTTTCTTAATAATATTAATTAAATCAGAAATTTTTCTTCCATTACCATAGGTTAGATTAAAGGTTTGATTTCTCGCACTTTTTTTTTTGCAACAAAGCATTATACCTATAATAAAATCATCAATATAGGTAAAATCTAGTCTTGCATCTCCACTGCCGTTAATTGTTATTTCTTTATTTTGAATTGCATTTTCAATAAAGATTTGTCCAACCCTTCTGCTAACACATCTTTCACCATATAGCGCTGAAGGTCTTATTATTGTGTATGGCAAATTAAAAACTTGATTATATGATTTCACTATAATTTCTCCGGCCATTTTTAGAGAACCATAGATACCAATTGGGTTACAGTTTTGACTCTCTACAGCCGTCTCGCCCTTAAAATCTCCATAAACCATACTAGAAGATAAATATATTACATGTGTTTTATTCGATTTAGCAATATCAAGTGTGTTCTCAAGTGTTCTTAAACTGTGGTCAAATGTATTGTGTGGATCTTTATTGGATTTATTAGCATGCGATACAGCTGCTAAGTGAATAATAATACTTGGTTTATATTCATTATAAATTTTCGACATCTGATGATAATCTCTAGCATCTTGCACTATCATCTTAATGTTATTTTTATTTAACAATTTAATTCTTGTGTGTAAAATTGTTGAGTATAGATCTCTATTTTTAACATCTGGGTCAGCAAAATTTAGATAATTATTTACATTTAAACCGTCAACTACAATAGGTTCAAAATCTTGTTTTAATTTAAGTGCTAAATTGTGTCCTATAAATCCTAAACCTCCAACTAATAATACTCTTTTCTTAGATTTCATTTTAAAACCTTAAAAATATAATTTAATTTTTTTTTTGATAGCTCACCATAAATTGGTAAAGATATATTTGTTTTAGCATACTTTTCTGCATTTACCATTTTACAGGATTTTTTTTTATAATAAGTCATTTGATTAAGTGCTTTAGCGTAATGAATACTAAAACCAATCTTTTTTTTTTTTAATTTCTCCATTAAATCTTTTCTCAAATTAGAATGTATAGGAAAAATAAAATAAGAATAGTCCTCATTAAATTTAGGTAATTTTATATTTTTTACATTTTGTAAAAGTGAATATAAATATTTCGCATTTTTTTTTCTTAAAACTAGTTCTTTAGGATATCTTTTTAATTGCTTATAGCCAATTACAGCCTGAAAATCAGTCATACGATAATTTATTCCCAATTCCTTCACATCATAGTATCCAGGAATTTTTCTCTGGGTTATATCCTTATCAATTCCAAAAGCTTTAATGGATCTAATTTTTTTTGCAAATTCTTTATTATTCGTTATAAGCATTCCTCCTTCTCCAGTGGTTATTTGTTTTGTTGGATAAAAAGAGAAAACTCCTGAAATTCCAAAATTTCCAACATGTTTCTTTTTATATAAGGTACCTAGACCATGTGCACAATCTTCAATGATCTTTATCTTTTTTAATTTACAAATTTTTTTTATTTCCTCAATATCACAAGAAAAACCGTTGATATGTACTATTATTATAGCTTTAGTTTTTTTAGTAATTAACTTTTTGATTTTATTAGGATTTATTAATCCTGTTAGATAATCAACATCACAAAAAATTGGCGTAGCACCAGTTAATTTAACTGCATGCGCAGTAGCCACATGAGTTTGTGATGGAACAATTACCTCATCACCTTTTTTTAAATTCAATGCTAAGCAAGATAGGTGCAATCCAGCGGTACAGCTTGAGACAGTAATTGCAAATTTGACTCCCGTAAATTTTTTAAATTCGTTTTCAAAATTAATTGTATTTTTGCCGTGAGTTAACCACCCGCTTTTTAAAATTTTTTCAACCTGTTTAATATCTTGTTTTTTTATTTTATTATTTGAAAAATTAATTTTCATATTTTATTTCAATTTCTTTTCCTGTTTTTAAAGATTTTTCAGCTGCTAAAGATATACTCATAGAATTCATAATGTCTTTTTTATCAACTATAGATCTAGTATATCTATTTTTTAAATTGTCTACAAAACTATGAATTATATTAAACCTGCTTTTTTTGTCGGGATAATTTGAAGATAATTTTTTCTTTTTTTTATTTCCTATTATTTCAATAGATCCTTGTAAATTATGAATTATTGATGAATTTTTAGAGTAAATTTTTAATTCATGAAAATGTGGAAACACTGAGATAGCATTCGCTGTAATTTTGACAATTAATTTATTGTTATATTTCAAAAGAATAATTACATAAGAGTTTTTCTTAAATTTTTTTGAATCTACTCCAATATTATTTCCTATTGCATAAACTTTAATCGGTTTTTTTTCTAATAACCATAAAACTAAATCAATAACATGAATAGCACATCCATGAATTATTGAATAATCATTTATCTTGGATCTCCATTGATATAACTTATGAGACCTTCCCCATAAATAATCTGCTTCTATAGAAATTATATCTTTATTTAAAGTTTTTTTTTTTATTTCTCTGAATAAACCTGTAGTTCTTAAAACCATATTTGAAGTTATTTTTAAATTTGTTTTTTTTAATAAGTTATTAATAGAACTTAATTGTTTTTGAGTTAAACAAATTGGTTTTTCTACAATTATGTTTTTTTTATATTTAATACACTTTATTATTTGATTATAATGGAAATTATCGTAGCTAGCTATAGAGACTATGTTAATTTCTTTATCTTGAAAAATTTCATTTTCGTTTTTAGCAAATTCAATATAAGGAAAATTTTTTTTAAATTTGGTTTGAATTGATTTTTTAAAATCATAAACTTTTTTTACTCGGCAGTTAGAATGTTTCTCTAAAGCATTGACATGATGTATACCAACACCTAAACCAATTACTGCAGCATTAAATATTTTTTTTTTCATAAATTTTTATTAATCGATTTAAAGACAAATTATTAATATTGTTTTTATATTTTTTGCTTAATTTTCTCAAAAAATAAAAGTTCGTTTTGTTATCTAATGCCATAGAAACATATTTTTTTTGTTTTGGAAAATTCAAATTATAAATTTTGAATTCTTTTGGGTTATCATAAAAATATTTCGTAAAATGCTCTTTTTGTTTTCTAGTCAAATTTTTTTCATTAATTTTGTTTAATGCACTCACCTTAATAACTTCAACTGTTTGTCCTTTTGGGTACGATCTTGGAAATTTATTAGTAACAATATCGTAATATCCATTGATATATTTTTTTATACATCTATCAATTAAAACTGGATCAATTAACGGGCTGTCAGCACAAACCCTTAAAAAATAGTTTAATTTAAATTTTTTTGAGGTCTTTTTTACTCTATTGAAAACATGATTTAATGATCCTTTAAAAAATAATATTTTATTTTTTTTACAAAAACGAACTATCGGATAGTCACTATTATTATCAGAAGTTGATACAATTATTTTTTTTATAGATTTAGATTTTTTTAATCTGTCTATAATATTCTGTAATATTGTTTTATTGTTGATTTTAAGCAAGGCCTTCCCAGGCAATCTTTTAGAATTAAGCCTCACTTGTATAATTGCTGTAGTCAAAAAGGTTTTAATTTATTTTTTTTAAAATAGTATTAATGATTAAGACACATGATGAATAATTTCAATAAAGAAATACATTTCAAAATATCATTATTTATGAATGGTGAAAGGGGATTTGAATTAATTAAGTTTTTTAAAAACAAAAAAATCAAAATTGATAAAATTTTTCTCTCAAAAAAGTTCCTAAATGAAAAAATTTATGAAAGAATAAGAAAATTTGATATTCCCTATCAAATAATAAGAAATTTAAAAAAAAAAAATATCAAAAACTTTATAAAAAAAATGGATTTAATTATAATTTGTGGCTTTCCTTATATATTTCCAAAAAGTTATTTAAACTTATCAAAATACGGCATGATAAATTGCCATGCAGGTAAATTACCAAAATATAGAGGTGGCTCCCCTCTCAATTGGCAAATTATTAATAGAGAAAAATATATAGGCTTATCTATTATAAAAGTTTCTAAAGGAATAGACAAAGGTAAAATTATTAACGAAACAAAATTTTTAAATAAAAATTATGATATTTTAAAAGTTCACAAAATTTCCAATTCAATTTTTCCAAAGCTAGTTTTGAAATCTATATTTGATTTAAAAAAAAATAAGAAACTTAAAGCTCAAAATAATAAGTATGCAAAATATTGGAGCCAAAGAACAGAAAAAGATAGTTTATTTCTACCCGAAGAAACTCCCGCGTTAAAAGTTCTTGCAATGATAAAGGCTTTAAAAAAACCTTATCCTCATCCTTATTTCATAAACAGTAAAAAAAAAATAATTATAAATAAAGCCAAAATTTTCAATAGAAAAATCAAACCTGGAACAATAAAATATAATAAAAGATCTATAATTTTAGGTTGTAAAGATACTTCGCTAAAGTTATTAAGTTTTAAAGTGGATTAACTATGAAAAACAAAATAAAAAATTTAAAATATGGAAATTCAAATATTCCAAAGTTAGCAGGGTATGAACGTATCAAAGAAGGTTTTAAAGAAATTACTTTAAAAAAAGTAAATAAAATTTTAGATATAGGTAGTGGAGCCGGCCAAGCTTTATATGCGTTAAAAAAACTTAATTACAATGGAAGTTACTTTGGGGTAGATAATGATCAAGATATGATAAATATGTCAAATCAATTTTATAAAAAAAATAATTATAAGAATTTTGAATTCAGAAAACAAGAAATACAAAAATTTAAAAGTAAAAATAAATTTGATTTAATTCTAATTTGGGGAGTAATAAGTTTTTTTGATAATTATAAACAATTTTTAAACAAAATGGATCGTTACTTAAATAAAAATGGGATAATTTCTTTGTTTTCTGGTTTTAGTGAAAATAATTATAATGTGTATGTTAAATACAATTTAAAAAACGGGGAAAAACAACCAGGACTTAATATGCACTCATTGAATGAAATAGAGTCATATCTTAAAAAAAAAGGCTATAAGATTTCAAAAAAAAAATTTATACCTAAAATAAATTTAAAAAAAAATAAAAATCCTCTGAGTTCATTTTTTTTATATGAGCAGAATAGAAGAAAAGTTTTAGCAAATGGACTTAATATAATTAGGAAGTTTTATTTTATAAAAGCAAAAAAGCTATAGATTTTTTTTTAAAACAATTACTTTATCAAATACCATTGCATCTAGATCAGAATTTTTTAAAATATACAAAGCATCTATGTGATTTAAAGCTATCGGCATACCATGTAAGTTTAAACTGGTATTTAGTAAAGCGCCTATTTTGGTAATTTTTTTAAAAGATTTAATCAGATCGTAATAACTTTTATTATCCTCTTTTTTTACAGTTTGTGGCCTTATTGTAAAATCAGCAGGATGAATTGCTGCTTTCAAATTTTTTCTACCAAACTCCGTTGTTTCAAAAGCCATACTCATAAATTTAGCATTTAAATTTTTAGGATTTTTGTAAAATTTTTTTCTATCTTCAAATAATATAGAAGGAGTAAAAGGCATCCAAAAATCTCTTTTCTTAATTTTTTGATTAATTTTTGCTACTGTTTCAAATTTTCTTGGGTCAGCTAGAATAGATCTGTTACCAAGTGCTCTTAAACCAAATTCCATGCCACCACAACATCTTCCAATTATTTTGCCTTGAGAAATTATCTTTGCAACTCTATCTTGTTTATAATTCTTAATTACTTTAAATTTTTTATTTAATCTATTCTTACTAATATAATTTTCGATATCTTTAGAATTATTTTTATATCCAAGATACATGGTTTTTATAGGAGATAGTCTCACTTTTTTGTAATCATTAAGATTTTTTAAATGCATAGAATGATAACAAGCACCAATTGATAAAGTACTATCACCCGCGGCTGGAGGTACGATTATCTTTCCTAGTTTTTTAGACTTATTTAAAAACATAGCAGCTTTGATATTTTGTGCAACACCTCCTGAAAAATAAAATCTATTTATTCTTAACTTCTTTTTACACATCAAGAACCATTGTAATAATTTTAATTCAATAAATTTTTGTACTGCTCCTGCGATACCATCAAATCTAGCACCATGAAATACTTTTTTAAAATGGAAATAAAGATCTTTGGGTTTTTTGTTAAAAGTAATGTTTAAATTTTTAATTTTTAATACTTTATCTAGTAATGGAAATATTTTATTTATTTCGTAAAATGAAGCATAGGGTGCTAGTCCCATAGTTTTATATTCATGCTGATTTGGCTTCATTCCTAAAAGTAAAGTAATATATTGGTAAATATGACCTAAGTGATTTTTTTTAGTATATGAGTTTAATTTATATTTATCATTTCGAATAGTTCCAACCGAACCATTAGAAAAATCTCCTATACCCTCACTAGTGATAGCGATTCCTTTTTTTCTTTCAGGATAAAAATAATATGAGTAATAAATATGGCAAAATTCATGAGTATAAAATTTTATTTTATTTTGAGGAAAATTTAAATTCTTAGAAATACACTCTAAACGAATTTGTTTAAATTTTTTTATTAAATCTTTGTCATTATATAAATTAATTAAACTTTTAAAATCATAGTACTTATCAAGTTTTTTAAATCTATTTTTAAAAATTTTATAATAATTGATTTTTTTCTTTTTAAGATAAAAAACATTATACCAATACTCCTCTTGTTCTTTTACCCAATCATTAACAGTAAAATTTGCATTTCTTTTAATAAAAAGTAAAACAGGATTTAGTTTATGGCTAGCTACAGCAATTTCATCAATATCTTTTATTGAGATATTTCCTTGTTTTAAACAACATTTTATTGCTTTTAAAGGTAGACCATATTCTCCCTTAAGTTTACTAAATCTTTCCTCTTGATTAGCAGCAATTATTTTGCCATTTATCATTAAACATGCTGATGCATCGTGTCCATCATGAATACCTAGTATTATCATATGATTTCTTTGCCTTTATCTTTTGTGCTTATAAAATTGATATTCTTATTAATCAATTCTTCATAAGTTCCTTGACCTTTGATGCTACCTTTTTCGATTAAGATTATATTATCTAATTTTTTTACTGTATCAATACGATGAGTAATCATAATAATCGTCAAATCACTTCTTATATTGTGCAAAGATTCCATTATTGCCTGCTCGGTAAAATTATCTAGAGCGCTTGTCGGTTCATCTAAAATTAACACTTGTGGGGCATGATATAGTGCTCTAGCAATTCCTATTCGTTGTAACTGACCACCTGATAACCTAACTCCACGTTCGCCTACCTTAGTCTGATATTTTAAAGGTAATTCATTAACAACAAATTCATGTATGCATGCAATCTTTGCAGCATGTTCCACTGCTTTTTGATCAATTGATTCAACATTTTCACCAAAAGCTATATTTGCTGCTATTGTGTCATCTGCTAAATAAATATGCTGAGGCACATATCCAATTGATCTTTGCCAAGCTCTAATATTATTTTTATCAATTACTTTATCATCAATTTCTAAACTACCTTTTTGAGCTTCGAGTAAACCGAGAATGATATCAACTATTGTTGTTTTGCCACTCCCCGTCACTCCTACTATTCCAATACTTGTTTGGGCTGAAATATTTAGATTTATATTATTTAGAATAATTTTTGATGAATTAGGATACTGATATGAAATATTTTTTAGACTTAAATTTTTCATAAGACTTATTTTATCTTTAGTATGATCTGAACTTGATTTTTTGAATTTTATTAATTCTTCATATAATGACTCTAGCGAAGGACCAACAAAGTGTAGCTGGGCTGCAGAATTGTAGATTCCTTGCAACAAAGGCATCAAACGATATCCAGCATAAACATATAATGCTATAATAGGCACTGCATTTATAAAATTGTTAGTCTTTACCATGAGATAAAGCACTAAAAGTAGTATTCCCCCAAAAGCAATTATTTCAAGTGCATATCGAGGCAAAAGGCTCACTACTCCGAACGAAGCTTGATTTTTTGATACCTTTCTTGCTGGTTTAGAATATCTTTTGATATATATATTTTCTAGCCCACCTATTTTAATTTCCTTAATAGCTCCAAAAGCTTCGCTTATTGCATTAAATCTTAATCTGTTTGCATTAAGACGAGATTGACCTAAATTTTTAATAAAATTATTACTTAAAAAATAAATCAAAGCATATACTGAACCAAGAGTGAAACTAACTATAAATGTGAGTTTTGGATCAACTATTATAAGTAAAGAAATTATTGTGGCAGAAACAACAATACGAGAAATAAGATCCATCATTGGTCCTATTCCTTTGTTAACAACAGTGCCAACTTCATCAAGAATATTTGTACCAAGATCAGAGCTATGACGACTTAAAAACCAACTATAAGGCTGATTTAAATACCCTTCTATCATTCTTCGTTCTAGATTATATCTGCATAATGTACTAAAAAGTATTTGCACATAAACAGTAAGAGCTTTGAATGAAAGTGATACTACTAAAGTTAAAAAAACAAAAGTCCCTAATATAAATAAAAATTGTCTTGTACTTTCAACGCCTAAAATTTCTGACCACTCATAAATTTTTTTGAGATAATTATTTGTTTCGACTATCTCTGGGTTAGCTAATACAGCCATGAACGGTAATATAGAAATTAAACCAAGAGTTTCTAAAATAGCCATGACTAAAATCATGAACATTAAAAGAGTTGCTATTTTACGATCTTTTGTTGTTAAGAGAAATACAAGTTTTTTGAAAGTTTTCATTTTAAATTTAAAGCAATTTTTTTGTTCAAAACTTGACGTGAACCTAACTATTAATAATTTAATAAATATATAATTATTGAGATAAAAATTTTTTTCAGTGCATAAATCAAGCCAATTGAGCTATTAGTACTGGTCAGCTTACACGCATTACTGCGCTTCCACACCCAGCCTATCAACGTGGTGGTCTACCACGGCTCTATAGGAAGAACTAGTTTTGAGGTGAGTTTCCCGCTTAGATGCTTTCAGCAGTTATCTCGTCCATACTTAGCTACCCGGCACTGCAGCTGGCGCTACAACCGGTCCACCAGTGGTATGTTCAACCCGGTCCTCTCGTACTAGGGTCAACT
>CABYDK010000002.1:0-22500 GCA_902517735.1 uncultured Pelagibacteraceae bacterium | reverse complement strand
CGCTTGATTTATGCACAGAAAAAAATTCTGTGTTGAATCAAATTTTTATTTGAACATTAGCTAATAACATTACTAATGTTCGGATATAGATATTGATATTAATTATTATTTTTATTTACAATTTTTTATAACTAAGTGTTTTGGTGGAGGATAGCGGGATCGAACCGCTGACCTCCTGAATGCAAATCAGGCGCTCTCCCAGCTGAGCTAATCCCCCTTAATACAAATTGGTGGGCCGAGAAAGACTCGAACTTTCGACCCCACCCTTATCAAGGGTGTGCTCTAACCAACTGAGCTACCGGCCCCCATGCAAGAGAAACACTACTTTAAGAAGAGAAATGAGGACGGTCAACATTACCTATGTATATTATTTAGAGTAAAATTTTAATTTTACTCATCCTTAGAAAGGAGGTAATCCAGCCGCAGGTTCCCCTACGGCTACCTTGTTACGACTTCACCCCAGTCGCTGACTATACCGTGGTCAAGGGTTTTAAACCTTGCCTTAAGGTAGAACCAACTCCCATGGTGTGACGGGCGGTGTGTACAAGACCCGGGAACGCATTCACCGTGGCACGCTGATCCACGATTACTAGTAATTCCAGCTTCATGCACTCGAGTTGCAGAGTGCAATCCGAACTGAGGTATCTTTTAAGGATTTGCTTAACGTCGCCGTCTTGCTTCCTGTTGTAGATACCATTGTAGCACGTGTGTAGCCCAACACGTAAGGGCCATGAGGACTTGACGTCATCCCCACCTTCCTCCAGCTTATCACTGGCAGTTCTTTCAGAGTGCCCAACTTAATGATGGCAACTAAAAGTGAGGGTTGCGCTCGTTGCGGGACTTAACCCAACATCTCACGACACGAGCTGACGACAGCCATGCAGCACCTGTGTTTCGTCCGGCCGAACCGAAAACTCTAATCTCTTAGAGTCGCGACGAACATGTCAAGTGTTGGTAAGGTTCTGCGCGTATCTTCGAATTAAACCACATGCTCCACTACTTGTGCGGGTCCCCGTCAATTCATTTGAGTTTTAACCTTGCGGTCGTACTCCCCAGGCGGTGTGTTTATCGCTTTTGCTGCGACACTGAAAATAAATTTCCAACGTCTAACACACATCGTTTACGGCATGGACTACGAGGGTATCTAATCCTCTTCGCTACCCATGCTTTCGTTCCTCAGTGTCAGTAATGATCCAGAAAGCTGCCTTCGCAATTGGTATTCTTTCTAATATCTACGAATTTCACCTCTACACTAGAAATTCTGCTTTCCTCTATCAAACTCTAGCTGAAAAGTTTTGATGGCAGTTCCAGAGTTAAGCTCTGGGATTTCACCACCAACTTTTTCAACCACCTACGAACTCTTTAAGCCCAGTAATTCCGAACTACGCTAGGTCCCTTCGTATTACCGCGGCTGCTGGCACGAAGTTAGCCGGACCTTCTTATTCGGGTACAGTCATTTTCTTCCCCGACGAAAGAGCTTTACAACCCAAGGGCCTTCTTCACTCACGCGGCATCGCTGCATCAGAGTTTCCTCCATTGTGCAAGATTCCCCACTGCTGCCTCCCGTAGGAGTTTGGGCCGTGTCTCAGTCCCAATGTGGCTGATCATCCTCTCAAATCAGCTATTGATCAAAGTCTTGGTAGGCCATTACCCCACCAACAAACTAATCAAGTGCAGGCTCATCCAATGGTGCATAAAGCTTTCTCCGTAAAGACTTATCCGGTATTAGCACAAGTTTCCTCGTGTTATTCCAGGCCAAAGGGTAGATACCTACATGTTACTCACCCGTCTGCCACTAAGTATTGCTACTTCGTTCGACTTGCATGTGTTAGGCGTGCCGCCAGCGTACGTTCTGAGCCATGATCAAACTCTCAAGTTTAAAAACGGCGCACACTAGCTTCAATATAAATTCTAAGAATAAAATTTATATGATTTTGAAGTGTGTACGACAAATTTTTGGTAACCTTAACCGTCCACACTTCTCTTCTTAAATTTTTACTTTTTAAATAGCTAATTGAGCTAAAAAGCTCAATAATACTCACTAATTTATTGTTACTACAATATTTTATTGAGAAAGTTCGATGCTTATAGGCTAAAATTAAAGGAAATCAAGCATTTAGAAATTAAAAAATTAGCAAAAACCCCATATTTTGGTGGGTTTTTTTTGATTTTTTTTAATACTAAACTAATAATTGCAATATTAGAAATTCACAAATGTTTCGAAAAATTAAAAATAAAAATGAAATTATAGCTCTAATTTCTTTAATAATTTTAACAGTTATTTTTACAAGCTATTACAATCATGCCAAAAAAAAAATTAAAAATAGTTATTCAGAAATCATAAACAATATTTATTTCAAAAAATCGACAAACCATTTTTTAAATCAATTAGAACCAAAATTTAAAAAAATAAGACATCAAATTATTGAGGGAGAAACATTTGATATTATTTTAAACCAGTATCAGATAGATAAAAAAGAAATCCAAAACTTAAAAAGTAAACTTTCTGAAAAAATAAATTTAAATAAATTAAATCCAAATCAAAAAATTTATTTAACAATTGATCAATCAAACAACAAGGTTAAAGATTTTATATTTCAAATTTCAACTAAAGAAAGGGTTCTACTAAACAGGAAAGAAAATGAAAATGAATTTAATCAAGAGATTTTATTAACAAAATTAAATAAAAAAATAATATATAAAGAAAATATTATACTCCAGAGTTTATATAAATCAGCTGTTGATAAAAAAATACCAGCAAATACAATTATAGAATTTGCAAGAATTTATGGTTTTCAAGTAGATTTTCAAAGAGATATTAGAAAAAAGGATCGATTTCAAATTATGTTTGAAATTTTTGTAGATGAAAAAGAAAAAACAATTGAAACAGGAAATATATTATTTGCGAATTTAATTCTAAGTGGAGAAGATAACTCACTTTATTATTTTGATAAAGAAGGTAGCTCTGGTCATTATGATAAAAATGGAAAAAGTATTAAAAAAGCGTTAATGAAAACACCTATAAATGGTGCAAGATTATCTTCACCTTTTGGGATGAGAAAACATCCAATTGATGGATTTAATAAAATGCATCGTGGGACAGATTTCGCAGCACCTATTGGAACTCCAATAATGGCATCAGGCTCAGGGACTATAAAAAAGGCTGGATGGTGTGGTGGAGGAGGAAATTGTGTAGTCATAAGACATAATTCAACTTATCAAACTGTTTATGCTCACATGTCTAAATTTGCTAAAGGAATAAAAAAAGGAGTAAGAGTTAAACAAGGTCAAACAATTGGATATGTTGGTTCAACAGGAAAATCGACAGGACCACATTTACATTATGAAGTGATAATAAATGGAAAAAAAGTTAATTCTCAAACACTTAAATTACCCTCAGGAAAAATTCTTAAAGGTGAAGAAAGAAAAATTTTTGAAACTAAAAAGATAAAACTTGATGTATTAAAGTCTGAAAAAATTATTGGAATAAACTAATTATTTAGCCTAATTAACCTTAGATTCAACTTCATCTTTTTTGTCTGATACTTGTTCTTTAGGTTCATCACTTTTTAATTTTTCATCTACATTATTTTCAACATTAATTTTTTTATCTTCGGTATTCTGTGAGGTAAACCCCGTCTTTTTAAAGCTTTCTTGATCACCTAAAATTCTAGTGAAGTGATCTGCATGTTGAAAATAATTTTCAGATAAAATTTTATCTCCACTTGATAAAGCTTCTCTTGCTAAATTATTGTATTTTTCAATTAATTTTGAGGCATTATGGTTGTTTCTCCCTGGTATTTTTCTTTGAAAATTTTCATTGTTTGAAAAATTCGATCCGTATTTGGGCCTATCACTATTAGATTTAAAATTTCTATCGTTTCTTCTAAAGTTGTTTCTTCTATTATTATTTCTAAATGTAACCATAAATTACTTCGCTATTTTTGTGCTAATTATACATCGGTCATTATTTGCAAAGTCCTTTATTACCGAATTAATATAAAAGCTATTATCAATTAATAATCTTTTAACCTCTTTTTTCTGGTTATAGGCAATTTCTAAAATTAATTTGCCACCATTTTTTATCAGTTCAGATGATTTCTTTATGATTTTTCTGATTTCTGATATTCCATCTAACCCACCATCAAGAGCTAATTTTGGCTCAAAATTAATTACATCTTTTTCCAAATATTTTAAATCTAAATTTTTAATATAAGGAGGATTAGATATTATCAAATCATATTTCCCCTTGGAGAATTTGTCAATATCAGATTTAAATAATCTTACCCGATTTTTAACTCCTAATTTATAAGCATTAATTTCACATACTTTCAAAGCATCATCACTAATATCAATACCAGTGGCTTTAAAATCTTTTTTTTCTTTAAGTATTGAAAGCAAAATACAGCCAGAACCAAATCCTATATCTAAAAAACTTATTTTATCTTTTTTTTTATAAATCTTTAAAATTTGTTCAATAACAATCTCCGTATCTGGTCTTGGTATAAGCACTTTGTCATTTATGTAAAATTCATAATTCCAAAAAGATTTTTTTCCAGTTAGGTATGCTATAGGCTTACCTTTTGATCTTTGCTGTATCAACTTTTGAAAAAAATCGTATTCTTTTTCACTAATATTATGATTTAAATTTAAAATAATGAATTCTCTACTTTCATTAATAACCTCAGATAATAAAATTTCGCTGTCAAGCAAAGCAGATTTAATATTATTTTTTATCAATGTTTGGTAAGCAATATTAATAGCTGTTTCTAAATTCATAATTAACCTAAATTAGTTAAACTTTCCTCTTGAGCTTGCAACGTCAGAGACTCTATCATTTCATCAAATGCTTCTCCCTCTAAAAATTCTCCAAGTTTATGAAGAGTAAGATTTATTCTATGATCAGTAACTCTTCCTTGTGGAAAATTATAAGTTCTTATTCTTTCAGACCTATCTCCACTTCCTATCTTGCTTTTTCTATCTTGAGATCTTTCTTGATCTATTCTAGATCTTTCTAACTCATAAAGTCTAGCTCTTAAAATTTTCATTCCTTTAGATTTATTTTTATGTTGGGATTTTTCATCTTGTTGAGATACTGAAAGTCCAGTTGGGATATGAGTAATTCTTACTGCACTATCAGTTGTATTAACTGATTGTCCTCCAGGTCCTCCCGCTCTGAAAACATCAATCCTTAAATCAGAGTCATTAATTTTTACATCAACCTCTTCTGCCTCAGGCAAAACTGCTACGGTTGCAGCAGAAGTATGAACCCTTCCTTGGGTCTCTGTATCTGGAACTCTCTGGACTCTGTGAACTCCACTTTCGTATTTTAAAGTTGAATAAATATTATTCCCCTTTATAGATGCAATAACCTCTTTTAGGCCACCTGCTTCACTTCTTGAAATTGAAATTAATTCCACTAACCACTTTTTTTTATGACTTACTTTTTCATACATTTTAAATAAGTCTGCCGCAAATAAACTTGCCTCTAAACCCCCAGTACCCGCTCTTATTTCTATTATTGCATTTTTTTTATCAGCTTCATCTTTAGGTAATAAAAATAATTTAAGTTTTTTTTCATTATTTTCATTTTCTATTTTCAAGTCATTTATTTCTATTTCTGCCATTTTAATAAGCTCTTTATCAGAATTTTTATCATCTAAAATTTTTTGTATGTCTAATCTTTCTTTTTCGTAAGAAATATATTTTTTTGCTTCTTGAATGATATCATTCAAATCAGCATATTCTTTAGATTTTTCAGCAAAGAGTTTTTTGTCTACTTTTCCAGAAGATAAATCCTTTTCTAAGACTGAATGTTTACTAATTAATTCTTCTACTGTTTTTAGTGGTATCATTTTAATTATTTTCTAGCTCAGAAACTTTTTTTTCAACTTCACTGACAATCTTTTCAATCATGTCGTTAGTTAAAACTTTTTCAGATTGAACCCCTGATAAATAAAGCATATTACTCCCTTTTTGCCCCCCAGTTATTCCAATATCTGTCATTGCAGCTTCTCCAGGTCCGTTAACCACACAACCTATCACGGACAGACTGATAGGAGTTTTAATATGAGAAAGTCTTTTTTCTAAAATTTTAACAGTTTCGATTACCTGGAACCCTTGTCTTGCGCACGAAGGGCAGGAAATTATTTTAACTCCTCTTTCCCTTAAATTTAGAGATTTTAGTATCTCATTTCCAATTTTAACCTCTTCTACAGGATTTTCTGATAAGGAAATTCTTATTGTATCACCAATACCATCTAAAAGTAATGTCCCTAATCCAATTGAAGATTTAATACTTCCAGGTATAAAACCTCCTGCCTCGGTAATTCCTAAATGAAGAGGATAATCTGTGGCCTTTGATAACTGTCGGTAGGCTTGTATTGATAAAAAAACATCAGAAGATTTTACACTTATCTTAATGTTATTGAAATTCTCATCCTCTAGAATTTTAATATTTCTTAGAGCACTTTCAACTAATGCTTCTGGACAAGGTTCTTTGTATTTTTCTAAAATATCTTTTTCTAAAGATCCTGCATTAACACCTACCCTTATAGAACAACTATTATCAATAGCAGCTTTTACAACTTCTTTAATTCTATTTATATTACCAATATTTCCTGGATTTATTCTTAAACAACTAGCACCATTTACTGCAGCCTCAACTGCTCTTTTATAATGAAAATGAATATCAGCAACTATAGGTACATCAACATGTTTAATAATTTCTTTTAAAGCTTTTGTTGATGATTCATCTGGACAAGAAACTCTAACTATATCTGCACCTTCGCTGTGAATTTCATTTATCTGTTTAATGGTTGCCTTTATATCTGTAGTAAGCGTGTTAGTCATCGATTGCACTGAGATAGGATTATTTCCCCCAACTTTAATTTTACCTACATTAATTTCTTTTGTTTTTCTTCTTTTGATATCTCTAAAGGGTCTGATACTCATTTTCTATTATCTAATTTAAACTCTTTGTGTAATGCAATTAATGCTTTTTTAGTATTTTTCTTATCAATTAAAACTGAAATTTTAATTTCAGATGTAGAAATTACTTTTATATTTATTCTTTTATTTGCAAGTGTTTGGAACATTCTAAAAGTGACGCCAGGTGTTGTTATCATACCAACTCCAATTACTGAAATTTTAGAAACCCCTTTTTCAAAAAGTAATTTTCTATAACTGATATTTTTGTTTTCTTGAATCGTTTTTTTTGTTTTATAAAGATCTTCTGTTTTAATGGTAAATGTAAGATCTGTCTCTTTCCCATTAGCTGAGATATTTTGAACAACCATATCAACATTTATCAAATCTTTAGACAGCGGTTTAAAAATAGATGCAGCAACCCCAGGTTTGTCTTTAACACCAATAAGAGAAACTTTTGAATCATTTTGAGTAGAAGAAATTCCAGTAACAATTTTATTATTAATTATATTAGATCTTTTAGTAATTAATGTTCCAGATTTTTTTTTAAAAGATGATTTTACTTCAATATCAATTCTATTTAGTCTTGCATCCTGAATTGAAACAGGTTGCATAACCTTGGCGCCAAGTGAAGCCATTTCTAACATCTCTTCATATGAAATTACTTTTATTTTTTTTGCTTTTCTTAATTTATTTGGATCAGTTGTATATACTCCTTCGACATCTGTATAAATTATACATCTTTCAGCTTTGAAAAATTTTGCAACCATAATTGCACTTGCATCAGATCCTCCCCGTCCAATAGTAGTAATTCTATTTTCATTATTAATTCCTTGAAACCCAGTTATAATTGGTATTCCACCTTCTTTTAAATATTTAGTTATTTTATTTTTATTTATTTGATTAATTCTTGAATTTTTATGAATTCCGACAGTAATAATTGGAACTTGCCAAGATAACCAAGATCTAGATTTATAACCTTTATGAATTAATCTTCCAGCTATTAGAGAGCATGCAACTTGTTCCCCTGAAGAAACTAAAACATCATGCTCAGAATTAGAAAAATTGTCACTAATTTCAAAAGATTTTTTTATTAACTCATTTGTCACACCACTCATTGCAGATGAAACAACAATTACTTTGAAATTTTTCTTTTTGTAATTTGCGATTATTTCTGCAACTTTTTTAATCTTTTTTATCGAACCAACTGAAGTGCCACCAAATTTTAATACTACAATTTTCATGATAAACTATTCTCTTAAATTTAAAAAATATTGAATAAATACATGTTGAATATAAAGTCAACTCACTTATGAAAAATAACACAATTAATAAAAAAGAAATAGAAAAATTTTCTAAAATTGCTGAAGAATGGTGGAATCCTGAAGGAAAATTTAAACCGTTGCACAAATTCAACCCTATTAGAATTTCTTATATAAAAGAAAATATAATTAAATCATTTAAATTAAATAATAAAAAAGCTCCGCTTAAAAATGTAAAAATTTTAGATATAGGTTGTGGAGGAGGATTGTTATCAGAACCCATGTGTAGATTAGGGGCTAAGGTTACAGGAATCGATGCATCTGAAAAAAATATTAATGTTGCAAAACTCCATTCCAAAAAAAGCAAACTCAAAATAAACTATTTGTGTTCATCACCTGAAAAATTAAAAATAAAAGATAAATTTGATGTAATTTTAAATATGGAGATCGTAGAACATGTTGAAAATGTTAATTTTTTTCTAAAATCATGCAGCAAACTTTTAAAAAAAAACGGAATAATGTTTGTTGCAACTTTAAATAAAACTTTAAAATCATACATTTTTGCTATTGTTGGTGCTGAATATATATTGCGTTGGCTTCCAATTGGAACTCATGAATGGGAAAAATTTATAAAGCCTGAGGAACTTTCTTCAATACTTAGAAATAATGATCTTGTGGTGGAGAGAATAGATGGAATGAAATTTAATTTGGTTACAAGTAAATGGAATGTAAGTAAAGATAAATCAGTAAATTATATTGCAAAATTCATTAAAAACTAATTATTTTTATCTTCAATCCAGGGTATCATCTGAGCATCAATTCCTTCCTCTTTAAGTTCTTTCAAATCTTGTTTAGATGCACTTCCATAAATACCTTTTTCTTTTTTTTTTTTATTGTAATGGATTGATCTTGCTTCATATGCAAAATTATCTCCAACGTGTCTAAAATTATTTTTAATAAATTTTTGATATTCTGTTATTTTTTTTTTTATTCTATTAAATTTCTTAAATTCTTTACTTATTTTAACATCTGAATTTTTATTTATAAGGTTTGGAGCCATTAAATTTTTTTCTATTTTCATCGACTTACAACTATGACAGTTCAACAATTTTTTTTTTTTTAATTTTTCGTACTCTTTGGAATTTGCAAACCAACTTTCAAAGGTTAAATCACAATCTTTACAAACTAAACTATATTTAATCATGAAATTTATATGATAATTCTATACAAAATTTCAATAGCTTTAACTTCTGTAGTCAGCATTTATTTCTATATATTTTTTGGTTAAATCCATAGTGTAGGCTGTAAAATTTTTATTTCCACTTCCAATATAAACACTAATTTCTATATCTGAATTTTTCATATATTCAGCAGTTTCAGACTCATTATATGAGTGATGAAGTTTTCCTTTATACACTACATTAATATTTCCAAATTTTATTGCTAAATTATTTAATTTAATTTGAGTCTCTGCCTTTCCAATCGCCATAATTATTCTTCCCCAATTAGGATCTTCACCTGCTATAGCTGTTTTTACTAGCGAAGAATTTGCAATTGAAAAGGCAATTTTTTTTGCTTCTAAGTCAGATTTTGAATCAAATACTTTTATAGTTATAAATTTAGATGCACCTTCTCCGTCTGCCACTACCCTTTTGGCTAAGTTTAGTAAAACTTTATTCAATGACTGTTCAAAGTCCTTTAACTTTTTGTCTGTAATATTATTTACTTTTGGATGGTGAGCTTTACCAGTTGAAAAAATTGAAACCATATCGTTAGTGCTCATGTCTCCGTCACAACTTATTGCATTAAATGTATTTTCAATATTTTTTTTAAGTAATTTTTTTAATATATCATTTGGAATATCTGCATCTGTAAATACATATCCTAGAGTAGTTGCCATATTTGGGTGTATCATGCCTGAACCTTTTGCAATTCCATAAATTTTTATTAAAGTTTTGCCTATAAAGCATTCTTCCATCGCCATTTTTGGCCGTGTATCTGTTGTCATTATTCCAAGTGCAGCTTTCATCCAAATCAGTTTATTTTGAGTATATTTTATATTCTTTATTAGATCTGGTATTTTTAAAGTAATTTTTTCTTTTGGAAAGATTTCGCCAATAGTTCCTGTACATCCGAATATTATATTTTTTGGTTTTATCATTTTAGGATCATCATCATCTTGTTTTTGTTTTTGAGTTAATAGTTGAGAAGTTATTTCTGCAATACTTTGCATACTTTTATAACCCTGTTCACCTGTAAATGAGTTAGCGTTTCTAGTATTGATCAATAAAGAAAATATTTTTTTAGATTTTTGATTTAAATTCCATTTTATATTTTCTGATAAAATTTTTGATTGAGTATAAACAGAGGCAAAATTTGCACCCTCTCTAAAATAAAACATAACCAAATCGTCTCTATCCGTGTTGTATAGATTAGCGCTAACCGTAGATATAGATAGTCCATTTAAATGGTCTAAATCCTGAAAATCAATCATTTTACGATTTTTCGATTTCGAAGATAAAAAATTCGGTATATTAATTCCCATGCTATTTAAAATAGTTATTTAATACTTATATAAAATTATAAATAAAATATATATCAAAACTAATGTTTAATCCTCTAGGCTTTATCTCTAAATTTATCAAGTCTGGTAATCAGAAAGAGCTAGATAAAGTTGCTAAAATTGTAAAAAATATTAATACTTTAGAAGATAAATATAAAATTTTACGTAACGAAGATTTTCCTAAAAAAACCCTAGAACTAAAAAATAGATTAAAAAATGGCGAAACTTTAGATCAAATCTTGCCTGATGCTTTTGCTTTAGTAAGGGAGGCCTCTAAGAGATCTAGAAATGAACGACACTATGATGTTCAATTAATTGGTGGTGTTGTTCTTCATGAAAATAAAATTGCAGAAATGAGAACTGGTGAAGGTAAAACGTTAACTATTGTATTATCAGCATATCTTAACGCGTTAGAGGATAAGGGTGTTCATATAGTCACTGTTAATGATTATTTGGCTAAAAGAGACTCTCAAGAAATGGGTCAGATTTATAATTTTTTAGGTTTGACTTCTGGTTTTATTAATAACGATCAAAATGACTTTGAAAGAAGAAAAAACTATAACTGTGATATTACATACGCCACTAACAGTGAATTAGGTTTTGATTATCTAAGAGACAATATGAAGTATTCTAAAGATGAAAAGGTTCAAAGAGAGCATAATTATTCAATTGTAGATGAAATTGATTCTTGTTTAATAGACGAAGCAAGAACACCTTTAGTAATCTCTGGGGCAGCTGAGGATAAAACTAACCAATACTTAGCTATTGATAAATTAGTAAAACAATTAGACAAAAAAGATTATGAAATTGATGAAAAAGATAAGAATATTCTTTTAACGAATAATGGTATAACTAATGTTGAAAAAATTTTTTCAAATGCAGGAATATTAAAAAATAATAATTTCTATGACCCAGAAAATTTATCTTTAGTTCACCATGTAAATCAAGCGTTAAGGGCTAATCATTTGTTTGAAAAAGGTAAAGATTACATCATTAAGGATAACAGTTTAAAAATTATTGATGAATTAACGGGTAGAATTCTTGAAGGAAGAAGATTTGGAGATGGATTACATCAAGCATTAGAAGCAAAAGAAAAAATTGAAATCCAAGCTGAAAATCAAACTTTAGCTTCAATTACTTATCAAAACTTCTTCAAACTTTATAAAAAAATATCAGGTTGTACTGGAACTGCTGCTACTGAAGCAGAGGAATTTTTTGAAATTTACAATTTACCAGTAGTTGTAATTCCAACTAATAATCCAATGATACGTAAGGATCATAACGACCAAATATTTAGAACAGAAGATGAAAAAAATAGTGCAATAATAAAAAAAATAATTGAATGTAATCAAAAAGGTCAGCCATTATTAGTTTTCACATCTAGTGTGAATAAATCTGAAATTTATTCAAAACTGTTAAATAAAGAAAATATTAAACACGTGGTTTTAAATGCAAAAAATCATGAAAACGAAGCTGAGATTATAGCAAACGCTGGTAAAGAAAGTTCTATAATTATTACTACAAGTATTTCTGGCAGAGGAGTTGATATTCAATTAGGAGGAAAAAAAGGATCCGTTCAAGAAGATCAATTAAAAAAAGAAAAAGAAAAAATTAAATCATTAGGGGGCTTATTTGTAATTGGAACTGAAAGAATGGAGTCCAGAAGGGTAGATAATCAAGCTAGAGGAAGATCGGGTAGGCAAGGAGACGAGGGTAACTCAATATTTTACGTAAGTCTTGAAGATGATCTAATGAGGATATTTGGATCTGAGTCTATGAATAATATTCTTCAGAAACTAGGCTTAAAAGATGGTGAAAGTATAGACCATCCTTGGATTAATAAAGCTTTAGAGAGAGCTCAACAAAAAGTTGAGGCTAGAAATTTTGATATTCGAAAGACACTTATAAAATTTGATAATGTTCTAAATGATCAAAGACATGTGATTTTTTCTCAAAGGGATGATGCAATGAACAGTGATCAAATATTTTTATACTCAGAAGATTTTTTAAACGAAATCATTGATGATTTAATAAAATTGAAAATTAAAAAAATAGCTAATCCTAAAGATAATGATTTCAATAATAAACTTAAATCATTGATGGGCAAAAGTTTAGATGAAAATCAGTTTAATGAACTCGTTTCATTAAAAGATGATAATTTTAGGAAAAAAATAATAGATCAATTTAATAGTAATAGAGATGAAAGAACAAAAATTTTAGGAGAACATCAATCTAAAGAAATAGAAAAAAGAATATTATTACAATCAATTGATTTAAACTGGAAATCTCATATCCAGTATCTGGAACAATTACGTCAAGTAGTTGGATTAAGATCTTATGGACAAAGAGATCCATTAATTGAATATAAAAAAGAAGCTTTTGATCTTTTTTCAAATTTATTAGAAAAATTAAAACTAGACTACATTTTAATTTTAATGAATTTAAAAGTAGTTGAACAAACTAGAGATACAACAAATATCAAAAATGAAACCGAAATTTTAAATAATCCTAAGTGCCTTTTGATTTTAAAAAAAGATCAAAAAATTTCTAGAAATGATAGGTGTGAAGCAACAGGTAAAAAATTTAAAAATTGCTGTGGTGCTTTATAATAAAAGTATTGTTAAAGTGACTATTAATAATAATATACTTAAAGCATAAAAAATATTTTTTTTACTGTTTAAAAACTTATCAAAAGTATCTTTTTTATTTTCTAAAGTACTTAAGTTTTCTGGATTACTAATAAAACCTTTACTTCTACCAATCTTTAAAAATTTTTTTTTTCTGTGGTCTAAAATCTCTTCCGAAGACATTTCCTTAAAAATACTTAAATTTTTTGAAATAGATTCCCTAATACTATTTAATACTAAATTTCTATCTCGATGCGCACCTCCTAAAGGTTCTGGAATAATTTCATCAATAACTTTGAGCTCTAGTAAATCCTTTGAAGATAATTTCATCGCCTTCGCAGCATCAAGCATTTTTTTTGGATCTCTCCACAAAATTGTAGCACACCCCTCAGGAGATATTACTGAATATATTGCATTTTCTAACATGATAACTTTACTAGAAGAGGCTAAGGCTATTGCACCTCCAGAACCTCCCTCTCCTATGATAATTCCTAAAGTAGGTACCTTTAATTTCATGCAACATTCTATTGATTTAGCTATTGCTTCAGCCTGTCCTCTTTCTTCGGCTCCAACTCCAGGATAAGCCCCGGGAGTATCTATAAATGAAATTATAGGAATATTAAATTTATCTGCTAATTCCATTAAACGAATAGTTTTTCTATATCCTTCAGGCCTCATCATTCCAAAATTTCTTTCAATTCTTTCCTCTAAGTTGTCTCCTTTTTCTTGACCAATAACTAAAACTGATTGCCCATTAAACTTTGCAAATCCTGTAATTACTGATTTGTCCTCACCATAATATCTGTCTCCAGCTAAAGAAATAAAATCTTCAAATAGATTATCTATTAAGAATTTTGATTTAGGTCTGTCTTCATGTCTCGCTACCATTGTTGTTTGCCAGGGATCTAATGATGAGTAAATTTCTTTTAGTTTTTTATCTAGTTCTTCTTGAGTTTTAGAAATTTTATTAGTGTCAACTTCAGATAATCCTTCTTGATTATAAGGGTCTTTTAGCTTGTCCAGCTCACTTTCCAAGTTTTTAATATCATTTTCAAAATTAAGGTAATTTTTCATTAATATGTAATTATGACATAAAAATTAAAAGTGACAACATAATGTCATTGGTGATATTAATTATTTGACTTCATATTACTTGAGTTTTAGAAAAGATATGATGAAAATTAATTATGAAACAGTTCAAGACTTAAAAGTTTCTAGTGAATTACTTAGATTTGTAAACGAAGAACTTTTAAAGGATACAAATATTTTACCTGAAAAATTCTGGTCTGGTTTTGATAAATATATTAATGAACTTACATCAAAAAATAGAGAACTTTTAAAAATTAGAGAAGATTTACAAAAAAAAATTGATGATTGGCACACAAAAAATAAGGGGAATAAAATTGATGTCAGTGAATATAAAAAATTTTTAAAAGATATTCAATATTTAAAAAATGAAGGACCAGATTTTAAAATTGAAACAAAAAATGTGGACGATGAAATAGCTCATATAGCTGGACCTCAATTAGTAGTCCCAATTATGAATGCAAGATATGCATTAAATGCAGCTAATGCTCGATGGGTAAGTTTGTATGACAGTCTTTATGGAACTAATATAATTGAGTCTGAGGAAGGTGGTAGTGAAAGATACGATCCAAATAGAGGACAAGAAGTAATTAAATATGTAAGAGAATTTTTTGACAGATTTATTCCTATAAATGGTACAAGTTGGAAAAACATAGCTAGTTTAAAAATAATTAATAAAAATCTAGTAATATCAAAAGATGGTCATGATTATAATTTGAAAGATCCTAATAAATTTATAGGTCATAGAGGTAATGCCAGTAAACCTGAAGCAATCATACTACAAAATAATAAACTTCATTTTGAAATTATTATTAATCCTAGAGCTTTTAGTGCAGCACACGACATAGCTGGAATAAGTGATGTGATAGTTGAGTCTGCAATTTCAACAATTTGCGATAATGAGGATAGTGTTGCTGCTGTTGATGCTCAAGATAAAGTGGTCTGTTACAGAAATTGGTTGGGACTAATGAAAGGAGATTTAAAAATTCAATTTGAGAAAAACGGAAAAAATTTAGAGAGAAAATTAAATCCTGATAGAAGTTATATTTCTAGAGATGGCAAAGGCCTAAAATTACATGGGAGAAGCTTGATGTTGATAAGAAATGTTGGACACCTTATGACTAATCCATCTATTATTTTAAAAGATGGTAGTGAAGTACCAGAAGGGATTATGGATGCATTTATTACTACTGCAGCTGCACTTCATGATTTAAAAAGAAAAAAAAACTCAAGAGCAGGTTCGATATATATTGTAAAACCTAAAATGCACGGACCAGATGAATGTTCTTTTACTGATTTAATTTTTTCTAGAGTAGAGGAAGTTTTAGAATTAAAACCAAATACAATCAAAGTAGGTTTGATGGATGAGGAAAGAAGAACATCTGCTAATCTTAAGGAATGTATTAGAGTTTTATCTAAACGTATTGTATTCCAGAATACCGGGTTTCTTGATCGCACAGGGGATGAGATGCATACTTCAATGGAAGCTGGGCCTATGATTAAAAAAGGTGATATGAAATCTTCCAAATGGATTCAGGCTTACGAAAACAACAATGTAGATTTAGGTTTAAAATGTGGCTTTTCTGGTAAAGCTCAAATAGGTAAAGGTATGTGGGCTGCTCCGGATGAGATGAAAAAAATGTTAGAGGAAAAGATAGGTCATCTGAAAGCTGGAGCAAACTGTGCTTGGGTACCTTCTCCAACTGCTGCTTCATTGCACGCTCTTCACTACCATGAAATTGATGTTTTTAATGTTCAAAAAAAACTAAGTTCAAGGTCTCCTGCAAAATTAGATGATCTTTTAACAATTCCTATAGCAGATAGACCTAATTGGTCAGTAGATGAAATAAATTCTGAAATTTCAAATTCTGCTCAAACCCTCTTAGGATACGTTGTTAGATGGATTGACCAAGGAGTCGGTTGCTCAAAAGTCCCCGATATCAGTAATACTTTTCTCATGGAGGATCGTGCAACTCTTCGAATCTCATCTCAACATATTGCAAATTGGTTACATCATGGAATTACTACAAAAATTCAAGTTAAAGAGATAATGAAAGAAATGGCAAAAGTTGTGGATAAACAAAATGAAGGAGATAAAAATTATGTCAAAATGAGCGATGATTTTGAAAAGTCTATAGCATTTAAAGCTGCTTGTGATTTAATTTTTAAAGGCAAAGATCAACCATCCGGATACACCGAGCCACTACTTCACTTGAATAGATTAGAAAAAAAAGCTACCCAGAATTAGAATTTAACTTTGATCTATTTTTAAAAGCTGAAAATAAAGTTCCATCATCCAAATTTTCAATCTCACCACCAACTGGTAACCCCTGGGCTAATTTAGTAATTTTAACATTAGTTTTTTTTAAACTATCTTGAATATAGTATGCGGTAGTTTGACCTTCTACTGTTGCACTAGTAGCTAAGATAACTTCTTCAATATTATCTTTATTAACTCTTTCAACTAATGAATTTATTAAAAGATCTTCTTTTCTATGACCTGCAGATGAAATAGTACCTCCAAGAATATGAAAGTAACCTTTATATATGCTAGAACTCTCTATACTCCATTGATCTGAGATATTTTCAACTACACAAATTTTATCGTATTTTTTTTCTATTATTTTGCAATTATTGTAATTACAATCAACAGAAGTAGGTTTTAATGTTCCGCAAATTTTACATCTAGAAATATTTTTATATACTTCAGCCAATGCTTTTGCCATTGGTTTAATCAGTTCATTTCTGTTATTTATCAATTTTAAAACAATTCTTTTTGCTGATTTCGGTCCTAGTCCTGGAAGTTTTGAAATCAATTTTATTAGATCTTCGATTTCAGTGATGTTTTGCATTTATTATAATGGCCATTTAAAGCCAGGGATACCAATTCCGCCAGTAGCCTTTGAAATTTCTTCTGTTGTTTTAGCCTTTAACTGACTTTTTGCATTATTATGAGCTGCAACTATTAAATCTTCAACAATAGATTTTTCCTCTCTTAAGATTTCATCGGAAATTTCTATTTTTTGCATTTCTCCTTCTCCATCTAAAGTAACTTTTATTGAATTAGATCCAGAAATTCCTTCAACTCTCATACTCTTAATTTTTTCCTGACTTTCTTTCATTTTAATTTCAAGTTCTTTTGCTTTATCAAGTATTTTTTTAAAATCAGTCATTACTCTTCATCTTTTTGATTAATTTTAACATCTATCAATTCTGCATCTGGAAAGAAATCTAACATAGTTTTATACAAATCAGATTTTTTAGAATTTTCAATTAATTTTTTTTGTTTATCTTTTTGTTTATCTTTTATTGATAATTCACCTTGGTTTTTACTGAAGCTTATAATCCATCTATGATTTGTCCACTCTAAAAGCTTACCAGATAAATCTTTAACAAAGTCTTTATCTAAATTGTCATTAAAAGAGATTTCAATTCTACCAATATCAAATTTCACCAGATTTACATTTTTTTCTAATTCATACTTTAATTTAATCTCTTTTTTGATAGAGCAAAAATTTATTAATTCATTAAAAGATCTTATTGAAGATTTATTAATTTCTTTTTTATCTATTTTTGTTTGTGGCTTTGCTTTTTTTTCTTGTGCTACGTTCTTTATTTGATTTACAGTATCTTTATTAATAATTTGATTTGAAATATCATTTTTATTATCGTTTTCCTGATTACTAATTTTAAAATTTTCATTTTTAGTTTCAGTTCTAGGATAAACATCTTGTAAATGGATTAATCTCAATAAAAACATTTCAATCGATAAATGTTGATTAGAGACAATATCTAGTTCTCCTAAAGTTTTTATTGTAAATTGCCAGAATAAAATTAATACCTCACTATTAACTTTATTTGAAATTTCCATAATCTTTTTAAACTCTTCATCATTTAAAGAAAAGTTAGTGCTTTCTAGAGTAAGAGAATTAATATTTTTAAAATAATATAAAATTTCTAGAAAATCATTTATAAATATTTTTGGCTCAACACCTTGATCATATATTTTTCTATAGTCTTCAATAACTCTATTTTCATCTCCTTTAAGTATTAAATCAAATAAATCTATTAATTGAGATTTGTCAAAATAACCAAAAATTTTTTGAGCATCACTTAAATTTAATTCTTTTTCACTTTCTAAACTCAATAGTGCTCTATCTAATAATGAAAGTGCATCTCTTACTGAACCCTCAGAAATTTTTACTAATAATTTTAAAGCTTCATCTGAAATTTTACCATTTTCTTTATCTTTAATCTTTTTTATAAAGTTAAATAATTCTGTTGATTTGATTCTTGAAAGATCAAATCTTTGACATCTCGACACGACTGTAATCGGTATTTTTTTTATTTCAGTAGTTGCAAAAATAAACTTCAAATATTTTGGAGGTTCTTCTAATGTTTTTAACAAAGCATTAAAAGCTTGTTTGCTCAACATATGTACTTCATCAATTATAAAAATTTTATATTTAGCAGAAGTCGGTCCATATCTTGAAAACTCTATAAGTTCTCTAACGTCATCTACTCCTGTTTTGCTAGCTGCATCCATTTCTAAAACATCAATGTGATTTGAATTGGTTATTGCTTCACAATTATTACATTTTATTTTGCATTTATTATCACTTCCACTTGAGCAATTAAGTGTTTTAGCCACTATTCTAGCTATTGTAGTTTTTCCGACCCCTCTTATTCCTGTAAAAAGATAAGCATTAGGTATTTTATCAGCTTTAATAGAATTGGTAATTGTCTCTGCTACCACCTCTTGCCCAATAAGATCATCAAATGTTTGGGGTCTGTATTTAAGAGCTAAAACTTTTGAATTATTGTTCATTTTGTAACTTTAAGGAGACTAGAACCTGAACAACTGTCTCTACGACTGCTTCCGTTAAGATCTGGTCGGGTTCAAGCAGCTTCCACCTCTAGCCTCCAAAACTATTATAGCAGTATTGTTTTCTAATCCACAAGAAAAGATTCTTTATTTTTCTCTAACTGGATCTGCCTCAAAAACACCTAGAACATGAAAATCTTGACAATGGAGACCAAGTTCCTCTAGTGATTTTTGTACTTTTGGATCTTCAATATGACCATCAAGATCACATAAAAAAAAGAAAGAATCGAATGCATTTTTTTCTGGATAACTTTGTAACTTAGTTAAATTTACACCGTTAATAGCAAAACCACCTAGAGATTGATAAAGAGCTGCAGGTTTACTTTTAAGCTTAAATAAAAAAGAAGTTATATATTTTTTTTTATCAAACTCAGGTTGTATTAAATCTTTTCCCATTACTAAGAACCTTGTTAAATTGCCTGGTTCATTTTCAATATTTTTTTGGATAATCTCTAGTCCATAAGTTTTTGCACTTAAAATAGATGCTATAGCAGAGTCTTCTTTTTTTTTATTTTTTGAAATCATTTCAGCTGAACCCGCTGTATCCGCTCTTACATGTTCAATCATACCATTTTTTTTTATAAATTTAGAACACTGAGAGAGTGCTTGAGCGTGTGAGTAAACATTTTGTATGTCTTTTAATTTTACACCAGGTACGCCCAATAAATTATGCTCAATTTTTTGAAAGTATTCAGAATAAATATTCAATCGATATTTAAAAATTAAATATTCAATTCCTATGTTTCCAGTAATCCTATTAGATTCTGGTATAACTATTTTTGCATTTTTCTCATTTGAAGCATTTAAAAAACATTCATCAAATGTTTTGCATGGAATTATCTCTGCTTTTGGCTCAATGGCAAGAGAAGCAAGATGAGAGTATGCTCCATAAGTGCCCTGAAAATAAATTTTTCCCATAACTATTTATATTTCATAATTTTTTTTATAGCTAGATAATCTTCTTTCGTATCAACACCAATTGGAGATCTTTTAGCGAGAGCTACGTTAATATTTATATTGTTATCCATAGCTCTTAGTTGTTCAAGCTTATTTTCAAGCTCATTTTTTGACTGACCAAATGAGATAAATCTTTTTAGAGTTTGCACATCATAACAATAAATTCCCATGTGATGAAACACATCTATTTTATCTTTTGTTTTTCTCATAAAATTTTGTGCATATGGAAAAGGATTTCTTTCGAATGACTCTTTAATTTTTACTTTAACTACATTTTCATTCTCAAAGATTTCATTATTAATGATTTTTGCAGCCATTGTTCCTATCTTAGAATTATTGTTTTTCATTTCTGAATGTAAAATTTTAATATCATCTATATCAATATCAGGTTCATCACCTTGAATATTCATTACGAGATCAATATCGTTTCTATTAACTATAGTGAAAGCCTCATAAATTCTATCAGTACCAGTTTTGTGGGTTTTAGAGGTTAAAATAGCATTTCCACCATTACTTTTAACATCATCCAATATTTCTCGATCTTCAGTAGCAACAATAACTTCTCCTATGTTGGCACTTTCAGCTCTTTTAAAAACATGAGAGATAATTGAAAGACCATTAATTTTTAATAAAGGTTTACCAGGCAATCTTGTAGCTGACATTCTTGAAGGTATAATTATTAATGTTTTCATAGATTCTTTACAATTATTTAGATTATAAAGAGGGGCAAAATTGTACAGTAAAATATAAGCAATTTTAAAATATTAATGCTATAGGTTCTCTATAAATTTAATCAAAAATGGATTCTTTTGAAATTAACAAAATAGTTGCTGCAATTTTAATGGTTGCACTTCTTATAATAGGCATTGGAAAGCTTTCCGATATAATATTTCACGTCGAAAAACCTGAAACACCTGGTTATGTCGTAGAAGTAGATCAAGCAGTTGTCAAGAGTATTCAAGTGAGCTCTGAAACAACTAATGAAAAAATTGATATAGCCTCCTTGATGGCTCTAGGGGATCTTACCCATGGAGAAAAGGTTTTTAAAAAATGTGCTGCGTGTCACTCAATCGTAAAGGGAGGAAAAAATAACATTGGTCCAGCTTTATATAATGTTGTTGGCAGACAAGTTGGAGCTGTTAGTGATTATAAATATTCAAAAGCACTTTCTGCTTATGGTAAAGAGTGGACTTTTGAAGAATTAAATGGTTACTTAATTAAACCTGCTAAATGGATTAAAGGTACTAAGATGGCCTTTGCTGGTTTGAGAAAAGAGAAAGATAGAGCTTCAGTTATAAAATATTTGAATCAAAATTCTGATAATCCATTGCCCCTACCTTAGTTGTCCAAAACAATAAAGTAATATTGATTTTTGAACATGGACTCTGTTAAGTGCTTGTTCCCAAACTTTTGATTTTTTACTTGAAAAGATATTTTCATCTACCTCCGTTCCTCTTGGTAAACAATGAAGAAATATACAATCCTTTTTAGCAAAACTCATTAATCTTTGATTAATCTTAAATTTTTTAAAATGTTTTAACTTTTTTGATCTATTCACCTTGTCGTTCATTGAAATAACTTTATCTGAGAAAATAACATCTGCTTCTGATGCTGCTTTTTTTGGATCATTATAGATTAAAATTTGATTTTTATTTCTTTTGATATAGTCCATAATTTCTTTGGCTGGATGATATTTTTTAGGGCAACCAATTTTTAATCTAAAAGAAAACTTTATTGATGCAGCAATCAAAGAATTTAAAACATTATTCGAATCTCCTATCCAGGTAATATTTAGTTTTGATATTGGTTTTTTTTTTATTTCTTCAATAGTAAAAATATCAGATAGTATCTGTGTCGCGTGTGAACTAGGGCTCAATCCATTAATAATAGGTATCGATAAATATTTTTTAAATTCCTCCAATTTTTTGTCACTATCTGTTCTCAGCATAAAAGCATTTCCAAAATTAGATAAAATCTTGGCCGTATCTTCAATACTTTCACCCCCTTTTGATAAATGTAGCTCATCTGGTCTCAATGTTAAGGTGCTGCCACCAAGTTGCTTAATAGCTAAATAGAAACTAAGGCGGGTTCTTAAACTAGATTTTTCAAACATTTGTATTAATAACTTGCCCTTTAAAGGTGAGCCTTTATCAACCTCAAGATGATCGAGTTTTTTTCTCGCGCTCTTCCTTT
>CABYDK010000001.1 GCA_902517735.1 uncultured Pelagibacteraceae bacterium | reverse complement strand
ATATTTTGACAAAGTTCAAAGAATGAGAAAACTTGGAGGCTTAATTTCAGATGAGTTATTAATAAGTAAAGAAAAAGTTGAGCTTTTAGCCTCTATTTGTAAAACTGATTTAATTTCTGATAGCGTTAACGAATTTCCTGAGCTTCAGGGAATTATGGGAAGTTATTTGTCGAATGCGCAAGGTTTTGACAAAGATGTTGTTGATGCCATTAAAGAACAGTATTTACCCATTGGTTTAGATTCAATAGTTCCAAAAAAACCTTTCAGTGTTGCAATTTCATTAACCGATAGGATCGATACTCTTACAGGTTTTTTTGGAGTAAATGAAAAACCTTCGAGTTCAAAAGATCCATACGCATTAAGAAGAACAGCGCTAGGCATAATCAGAATAGTTATAGAAAATAAAAAAAATTTAAAGATCAGCGATTTAATAATATCCTCATCTAATATTTATTTAAATCAAGGTTTAAATTTTTCTAACCCTTCATTTCTCAAAGATATTTTGATTTTTTTAAAAGATAGATTCAAATATTACTTGAAAGAACAAAATATTAGACACGATATTATCGAAGCAGCTACAAAAGAATTAAATCTTAACTCAATTTCGACAGTATTTGAAAAAGCAAAAAGTTTAAATAGAGTTATAAATAAATCAATAGGTGAGGATATTGTTTCCTCCTATAAAAGAGCATCTAATATACTTCACTCAGAAATTAAAGATTTTAAGAGTGAACTTTCAAATACAACCGATCCTGGTATTTTCAAAAATGATTTTGAAAAAGATCTTTATAAAAAAACAAGTGAATTGAAAAAATATTTTACAGATATTTCAAATTCCCGAAATTTTGATCAATTGCTTGTTTTATTATCTGCTGCAAAAAAAGAGGTTTATGCGTTTTTAGATAATGTAAAAGTTAATGATGATAACGAAACAATAAAAAAAAATAGATTGGAACTAATCAATTTCTTCTGTAAAACCTACGAAAATTTTATAGATTTTCAACTGATTCAAGACATTAATGAGTAAATTAATTTTTAATTTTAATTCGAAAGATGTAAAAAAAATTAAAAATCCTAAAAATATTTTAGGAGGAAAGGGTGCTAATCTTTCAGAAATGGGTAGAATTGGTCTTCCAGTTCCTCCAGGTTTCACAATTTCAACAAATGCTTGTGAATTATTTTATAGAAGTAAAAAAAAACTTAGCTCTAAAATCGCCAAGCAAATAAAATTAGAACTCAAAAAAATTGAAAAAGGCGTTAAAAAAAAGTTTGGAGACTTAAAAAATCCACTTTTATTATCAGTAAGATCTGGAGCAAGAGTTTCTATGCCTGGGATGATGGATACAATACTAAATCTTGGATTAAATGATAAAACTGTAATTGCTCTATCAAAAAAAACTTCAAATGGAAGATTTGCTAAAGATAGTTATAGAAGATTTATTCAAATGTATGGAAATGTGGTAATGGGTGTAGAAAGTCATCTTTTTGAGGAATTAATAGAAAATTATAAGTTAACCAAAGGGGTTTTGTTAGATACTGAACTTGATGAGAATGATTGGGATGGACTCATAGGTGATTTTAAAAAAATTGTTAAAGAAAAAACAAATAAAGATTTTCCTCAAAATGTTTATGATCAATTGATAGGTGCAATTAGTGCAGTTTTTTTATCCTGGGAAAGCAATAGAGCAAAAATATATAGAAAATTGAATCAGATCCCCTCTGACTGGGGAACAGCTGTTAATGTTCAATCTATGGTTTTTGGAAATATGGGAAATGATTGTGCTACTGGAGTAGTCTTTACAAGAAATCCATCAGATGGGTCCAATGATATTTATGGAGAATATTTAATTAATGCTCAGGGTGAAGATGTAGTTGCAGGTACTAGAACACCACAATATATAACTAAAAAAGCACGTAAAGCGGCTAATGTTAAAGATGCATCTATGGAAGAGATGATGATAAATGTTTATAGACAATTAGAAAAAATCTTAAAGAAATTAGAAAATCATTATAAAGATATGCAAGATGTAGAGTTTACTGTTGAAAATGGTAAATTGTGGATTTTACAAACAAGATCTGGCAAAAGAACTTCAAAGTCAGCAGTGAAAATTGCTGTTGATATGGTTAAGGAAAAATTAATAACTAAAAAACAGGCTATTTTAAGGATAGATCCTAACTCCTTAGATACTTTACTTCACCCAACTTTAAATGAAAAAAGTCAAATTAAAGTTATTGCAAATGGCCTTCCAGCATCTCCAGGAGCTGCAAGTGGAAAAGTTGTTTTTACTTCAGAGGAGGCGCAAAGATTAAATGATATGATGCAAGATACAATTTTAGTTAGGGTAGAAACATCACCTGAGGATATACAGGGTATGCACGCCGCAAAAGGTATATTAACTGCTAGAGGCGGTATGACAAGTCATGCAGCTGTTGTTGCAAGAGGGATGGGAAGACCATGTGTGTCGGGATCAAGTGAAATAGATATAAATTACGAAAAAAAAATCTTTAAAACTTCTAATTTGGAAGTTAAAGAAGGAGATATAATCACTATTGATGGTTCATCTGGAAGAATCATTTTAGGTAAAGTACCGACTGTTAAACCAGAAATTTCTGGTGACTTTTCAAAATTAATGAGCTGGGCTGATAGTATAAGAAAACTTAAAGTTAGAACAAATTCAGAAACTCCATTAGATACAAAAACAGCAAGAGATTTCGGGGCTGAAGGAATTGGGCTTTGTAGGACAGAACACATGTTTTTTGATGAAGAGAGGATTTTATCTGTAAGAGAAATGATTTTGTCTAAAACAAAAGAAGATAGAGCCAAAGCTCTTACAAAATTATTGCCTCATCAAAAAAAAGACTTTATGGAAATTTTTAAAATAATGGGAGGATTACCAGTAACTGTTAGGTTATTGGATCCACCTTTACACGAATTTTTACCTAATTCTGACAAAGAAATTTTAGAAGTCGCTAACGTCGTAGGTGTAGACGCCAAAGAGGTAAAATCAAGAATATCAGAACTACATGAACAAAATCCCATGCTTGGACACAGAGGATGTAGACTAGGCATTTCTTATCCTGAAATATATGAAATGCAATGTCGTGCAATTTTTGAGGCTCTTATTGAATTAAAAAATAAGAAAATAAAAGCAGCTTTTCCCGAAATAATGATACCTTTAGTTTCTACAGAAGCTGAAATAAAGATTATGAAAGATTTAGTTCAAAATATTGCCAAAAAAGTTCAGAGAGAAAATAAAATGAAAATAGATTACATAGTTGGGACTATGATTGAATTACCTAGAGCGGCAATTAAAGCAAAAGATATAGCAAAGCATGCTGAATTTTTTAGTTTTGGTACTAATGATTTAACTCAAACAACCTTTGGAATTAGCAGAGATGATAGTGGAAAGTTTTTGAATGATTATATTGATAATAAAATTTTTTCTATTGATCCATTTATTTCAATTGATGAGGGTGTAGAGGATTTGATCGAAATTGCAGTATTAAAAGGAAAAAAACAAAACAAAAATATTAAATTAGGAATTTGTGGTGAACATGGAGGTGATCCAAAAAGTATATTTTTTTGTTCTAAAGTAGGTTTGAACTATGTTTCTTGCTCTCCTTACAGAGTGCCAATAGCGAGACTTACCGCAGCTCAAGCAGAAATTAAACAAGATTAAAATATTTGATAAATTTCTTAAAATTACTTCTATTAGAAAAATAAAATAAATGAATCTTTTCAAGGAATTACTATTTAAATTTTACAGTTATAAATTTAGAAAATCGCAAAAAAAAAATATATATTTAGATTTCAGTGAAAAAAAAATTAAAGATCTTTATAAAACAATTGTTTCTCAAAAAAAGATTATCCTTGCAACTCAAGTAGGCAGAGGGGGAGGAAAATGGCTTGTAGACATAATCAATCATAGTAAAAATGTAAGTGCGTTTGGGGAAAGAAACAGAACAGAAGAGGCAATTTTCAGGTACAGTTGTTCACATAATAAGAATATCAATTTAAATAAAATTTTATATTTAATTAGAACTGAAGCATTGTCTGATTGGAAAAACAGTAATACCAGTTATATATCAAGTCCATATTTCTCTCATGGTATCAAGATTTTAGAAGAAAAATTAAAACCAGATAAATTTGTTATCATTGTCAGAGATTTTTACGGTTTATTCTATTCTTTAACAAATAAAAGTTGGTATAAAGAAAATCCTAATTTAGATATAAATAAATATTACACAAAAGTACCCGATCTTTTTTTAGATAAACCTAATCATTTTTATGGAAGGTACATAAATTTTGGCTCAGATAATAGAATTTTTCTAGGCTCATCTAGTCAAATAAAAATAGCAATTTTCATGCATCATACTATTAAAAAAATATACGAAGAAATAACAAAAATTGATAAAAAGAAATTAGCAATTTTTCATTTAAATGAAGCAGATCAAAATTATGAATACTGTAATAGCTTTTTACAAAAATTAGATATCCAATTAAATATTGAAAAAAAAGATTTTTTAAAATTGAAGAAAAGAACAGCAAGTTCTATTGAAAATAAAAAAATTAACATTGAGAGCAAAGATTTAATTGAAATTGAAAAAATTAAAAATAGCTATGAATATTATTTAAATAAAATTAAAAGTTTTTCATGAAAGCAATTATATTAGCAGCAGGAATGGGAAAAAGGTTAAAAGACGTTACTTTGAAAAAACCAAAATCTTTGCTTGAAGTAGCAAATACAACAATAATACAATACTTGGTTACGTGTTTAAAAGAAATCGGTGTAAAAAAAATTTATATTGTTACAGGTTATAAATCTAAAATGATAAAAAATAAGCTTGGAAAATCGGTTAATTACATTCATAACAAAAAATTTAGAAGCACTAATAGTATTTATTCATTATATTTAGCAAAAAAATATTTGTATAATTCAAATATTATATTGATGAATGGTGATATTTTTTTGAGTAAAAGGTATTTATCAAAAGTTGTAAACTTCAAAAGTTCAATCTCTTTTGGTATTAAAAGAAGAAAATATTCCAATGGTGAAATGAATATAATTTTAGATAAAAAAGTAATAAAAAAGATTGGTAAAGATATTAAGTCTAGTCAAAGTAATGCTGAAAGCGCTCAAATATCTTATTTCATTAAAAAGGATACAAACATTTTATTCAAAAAAATAAATCAACTAATAAAAAAAAAATGTTTAAATCTATTTCCTGCTTATGCATACAAAGCAGTTATAGAGAAATCAAACATGAGAATTAGTTACATTAACCCTAAATGTTGGTTTGAGATAGATAATAAAAAAGATTTGTTAAAGCTTAGAAATAAAATAAAAACACCTAAACAATTAGATATATTTAAAAATTTAAAATAGAAATGAAAAAAAAAATCATTAAAATTTTATCTAATAAATTAGAAAGTAAAATTACTAATTACTGCTTAAAATATACAACACTTAACAATGCTAAAATAATTTCAAAAATAATAGTGAGAGCTGAAAAGATGGAAATCTTAACTCATGGTTTGCATTATTTTTTACATTCTATTGCTCCACATTTAAAAAATGGAATATCAAAACATCATATAGTGAAAAAAAAAAATTTTCTTTATTCTCAAGGAAAAAATGGTGGTGGATTAGGTCTTTTAAATACATTTAATTGTTTAAAAAAAGCAAGCCAAATTGCTAAACAAAATGGTATTTGTGTTTACTCAGCAAAAAATCCGGGAAAAGTTGGAGCATTTAGAACTTATTGTCCTGAGATTATCAAAAATGATCAACTTATATTAATGGTGAAAAATACAGCTCCAACTCAAGGTGTTAAAAAAATTAAAAAGGCACTAATCGGAACCAACCCTTTAGCTATAGGAATTCCTGGAACAAACTTTATCTATGATTCTTCTACATCTACTGTTGCTACAAACGCTATAAGGTTGAAAAATAAATATAAAGAAAAATTTGATAAAATTGTTGGATTTGACAAGAGAACTAAAGGGACTAATGATCCAGTTAAACTTTTATTAAATGGTGCTTTTTTAAATACATTTGCTGAAGGACCTTTTTGGTACAAAAGTTTTTATTTAGGTGTAGCGATTGAATGTATTGGTGCTCTATGCGGGGGAAAAACAAGTTATAGAGTTGGCAAACATAAAGGAAGTAGGTTATTTTCAAAAGAGGGAATGTTAATTATCATAGTTGATAAAAAAGTTTTTCCAAATTACAGAGAATATTTAAAAGAAATAAATACTTTTTTAAAAGAGTTAAAAAAACTCAATTTAAGAATTCCAGGGACTTTTAAGGAAGAAAAGAAATATCTGTCATTATTTAAAGATGATTATGATAGACTTAGTTAGTAAATAAACTTTTGATGATTGGTATTTTAATTAATAGTTATTTGAATAAATAATTAATTTTGAAATAAAATTGTAACAAAATTTTATAAAAGAATATTTTTTAAGATATCTAAATTTATAGATTATTTTATTTTTTAACAATTTTGGTACGATGGAGTCGTGGTATCTAAAATCTGTAATAATATCATTATCAATAGATTTATTTTTAATTTTTTTATTAATATTAGTTTTTTTTGTATTAATATGAAATATTACAATACTTTCAAAATACTGTATTGAGTATACATAATTGTTAAGAGAAACTTTAAAGTTTCCTAAATTTGGATATTTAAAATTTACATCATCAATAATTTTTTTTGTAAAATTAATAAAACTATATTTATTAGGATTTCCGAATTCTTGCATGTATGAAGTGTGCGTATCTTCAATCATTAAAATGCCATCATCATTTATATTTGGTAAAGATTTTACTGTGGTTATTATTTGTTGCGTATTAGTATGTCCCCCATCATCTAGTAATATATCAATTTTTCCAATTTTTTTATAAAACTCATCCCAAAATTTATCATCGGATTGATCACCAATAAAAATTTCAATTCCATTTTTTTCGAACTTTTTACATTCTGGATTAAAATCAATCCCAATGATTCTTGAATCAGGATTAAAATACTTTCTCCACATTTGTAAAGATTCACCATTAAGTACACCCACTTCTACAAATGTTATTTTTTTATTTTTAAATTTTTCGAAAACACCATCATATACATCAAAATATTTTTCCCATTTTGTTGTATATCCTTTACTTTGTAAAAATAATTCCCGAGTACTCATATTTTAAAGGGGCGTTCTGTTGCCCGGCAATAGATTATAAATAGCATATTTGCTTACTTATTAAAACTACTTCATTGTAAACTTCATTGTCAGAATGACTTATTTTCTTTCCAGTTGCTTTTTCGCTCTAGTGATTCATTGTAAATTTAGATAGGGTATTTCATGAAAAAAATATTTATATACATCTTTTTTATATTTATATTTATCAATTCTAAAAATTCATTTGCGAACGATATATTAGTCAGCGACAAAGGTATTAAAATAGGCGATAGTGCTCTTAAGTATTTTGACAAAGATTTAATAGAAAGTAAAAAAAGATTAATTTACCCTAAAGACAATTATTTTATGATTTTTGTTGATGGAGCGCAAATAAATATCAAAAATAATGATCCGAACTATACTATTGGAAGTATAGACGATGGTAGATTTATCAAATTCAATGAATGTCAAATTTTAATGGAAAATAAAATTAAAAAATATAAAAAATTATTTCCTAAAGCAGAACTAAATAAAAGAGGGACTTTTGAGAACCCAATTAAGCATTGGAGTGACCCTTCAAAGAAAAGTTTGCTTGTAGGTTTTGATTTTTTTCTTAATGAACACCCAAGTAAAGGTCCAGCAATCAGAATAGAATGTACAGACTGGAGCAAAGAAATAGAAACTACAAGAAACTGGGGAGATAATTTTAGCATATCAATTAACTCAAGAGAGTTTAATTTATTCTTATTATCAATGAGTTAAAAAATTAATGCTAAATAGTTGTTAGGGGGCGTTCTGTGTCCCCCGAGAACCAAATCATACCAAAATA
Source organism: uncultured Pelagibacteraceae bacterium (assembly GCA_902517735.1). Classification (GTDB taxonomy): domain Bacteria; phylum Pseudomonadota; class Alphaproteobacteria; order Pelagibacterales; family Pelagibacteraceae; genus Pelagibacter. Next base: position 102,919 of record CABYDK010000001.1, on the reverse strand, counting down.
CCTAGTTTATTTAAATACTTCATTGAAGATTTCATTGAAAGTTTGACCTTTTTTCAAAAACTCTGTTTCTAGACTTCATTGAGAATTGGGGTAATGTTTAAATATGAAAAAGATATTCATAATTTCTGTTTTTTTATGTTTTTTTTGTAAGGTTGGTTTCTCAGAAGTAATTAATTTAGATTGCAAATATCCCTCAGGGGCAAAGTTTGGTGGAAGTTTTGACGTAGATTTGATTAAAAAAAAAGTTAATCAATATCCCTTTGAGAAAGGTTCAACAAATAAAATTATAAAGGCAGCATCATTTACCAATGTAGAAGGTTCAATTTGGAATGCTTATTTTTTTACAGTAAATTTAAATACGGATACAATTGAATTGATAAGAGTTGATAATATTGATCTCCTTTCACCAAAATCTATGGAAGCGGTGAAAAATGATGATACCTTTTCTTTGATCCCTGCTAATCCTATAAAAATAAATTTGAACTGTGAGAGAGTTGGTAAATCAGTAGATTTTTCAAAAGGTAATTTTAGCGAAAAAGATATATTTCAATGCCAAGATCCCGAAACTAAATTTAAATCGAATTTGGAGATAATCAAAGAAATTAACAAAGAATATATTGTCGTAAAAGAGGTGATGGATATGAATATGGGTTTTGAATTAAGTACAATATATTTTGCAAAGTCTTTTGGAGAACACATTGCCTTTTTTATTGCAAACGACTTTGAAGGAGAAAAAGATCTTACATATGCAAATTTATATCCAGAGGATAATGGCAAGAGAGAATTAAGATATTTAATTTTCAAATTAAATGATAGTCAGTTCAATAAATTAATCAATTTAAAATCAAAATTTGGTAAGTTGGAAAACGAGATAAAAGATTTTGAAGTATCAAGTTCTGAACTTAATAATGAAATTGACTTATACAATATGCAAGTAGATCTTTATTATGAATTAACCCCATCACAGGAAAAGGCAGCAGAAAATCTAATAGGTGGATCCAGGTTTTATTGTGAACAATAAATGAAAAAATATTTTTTTTACAAACAACCTTGAGTCTGCTTTCAAACTTCATTGAACTTTATTTTAAGAAATCGAGTGTGGATAAGGGAATCCTTTATTAAGGGGCGTTCTGTTGCCAGGTGCCCCAAACCCCGACTACTTAATTAACAAAGTTAATTATGCAGCAACTGCGTAACTTTCGTTAGCATTTAAAATTAGCCCTTTACGGAGGAACAATTCCGAACGAAAGAATAGCTTTTAGACACCCGTCGATTCTGGTTCACCCCCATAAGTTGAAATGGTGGAGGTGGTGGGTACTGCCCCCACGTCCGCGATGGTTATTACGAAATTCGTTTATCGTCGTAGTTGGCAAGCCAACAGTATTAATATAAAAACAAATCTAAGAGATTCAACAAAAATCATGAAACTAACCAAAGAGCAAACACAGGAGATTAAAGATCAACAATCTCAAGAAAACCCAACAAAAAGAGTTTCTGCTCCTGAGCTAGAAAAAATTCTTTACGAAGCAATGCCTGCTCTTGATCATGGATTTGTAAGAGTGATTGATTATATGGGTGATGATACTTCAATTGTTCAGTCTGCTAGGGTTTCTTACGGTAAAGGAACGAAAAAAGTTTCAACAGATGCAGGTCTAATTAAATATTTAATGAGACATTGGCACAGTACTCCATTTGAAATGTGTGAAATCAAATATCATATTAAACTTCCAATTTTTATTGCCCGTCAATGGATCAGACATAGAACAGCAAATGTTAATGAATATTCTGCAAGATATTCAATTTTAGATAAAGAATTTTATTTACCAACAGCAGAAAATCTTGCCGCTCAATCTTCAAGTAACCGACAGGGAAGAGGTGAAGTTATTGAAGGTGAACAAGCAAAAGAAGTTTTAGAATTATTAAAAAATGATGCAGAAAGAACTTATGATAATTATGAGATGATGCTTAATGAAAGATTTGATGGTTCAACTATTGACAAAAATAAAAAAGGTTTAGCAAGAGAACTTGCAAGAATGAATTTGACCTTAAACACATATACTCAATGGTATTGGAAAACAGATTTACTCAACTTGATGAATTTTTTAAGATTGAGAGCTGATAGTCATGCTCAATATGAAATAAGAGTATATGCCGACATTATGTTGGATACTGTTAAGAAATGGGTTCCAATTACTTATGATGCATTCATGGATTATAGAGTTGGTGGTACAGAAGTTTCTGCTAAGGGTAAAATAATAATTCAAAAACTTATCAAAGGTGAAAATGTTGATGCTGAAAATTCAGGATTATCTAAAAGAGAATGGAATGAACTAATGAGCGCCTTTGATCTTAAAGATAAGTTGATTTAATTTTTTTAGCAAATTCCAAATATATTTTTGAAATTTCATGATTTGGATTAGATTCTACTATCGGCTTTCCATCATCAGCACTTTTTCCTACTTCACTATTAATAGGTATTTCTCCTAAAAAATCTTTTTTAAATTCTTCTGCAGTTTTTTTTACACCACCTTCACCGAAGATTTTATATTTCTTTCCATCATCTCCAGTAAAAAAACTCATATTATCAACTAAGCCTAGAATTTTTACATTAAGTTTATCAAACATTTTAATTCCTCTTTTTACGTCTAATAGAGCTACTTCTTGAGGGGTTGAAATTATAATAGCCCCATCCATTTTGATTTCTTGGGAAAAAGTTAGTTGGGTATCCCCGGTTCCAGGAGGCATATCAACAATTATAAAATCTAAATCTTTCCAATTTACTTTTTGAGTAAAAGTTTTTATAGCACTTGTAACCATAGGTCCTCGCCAAATCATTGGTGTTTGTTGATCAGCTAAAAAACCAATGGACATACATTGAATGTCATACTTTACTATTGGCTCTAATTTTTGGCCATCGCTTTTTGGTTTTTCATTTATATTAAACATTTTCGGAATAGATGGGCCATATATATCAGCATCTAACAAACCAACTTTACACCCAATTTTATTAAGTGCTAATGCAAGATTAGTTGCAAATGTTGATTTACCAACACCTCCTTTTGCACTTGATATTGCAATTGTAAACTTAGTACCATTAATTGGATTTTTAACGGGTGTTTTTCTGCTCATTTTAGCTCGCATTGCGTCACTTAATTCTGGTTTTTCCTTTGGCATTATTAGATCTTAACTTGTTTTTCCACATAAAGACATTATATAGATTGCCATATGTCTGACGATTTTCAACAAAGAGGTGGTAGTCCTTGGGGAACTCCCCCAGGAGGTGGAAGTGGTAATGGATCAGGTAGAGGTCCGACGCCGCCAGATATAGAAAAAATTATAAGAGAGTTTCAAGAAAAAATAAAAAAAATATTACCTGGTGGAAGTTCTTCAGGTGGTAAGCAGGCTATTTTAGTTTTAATTATTTTAGGATTCATTTGGTTAGCCAGTGGTCTTTATAGGGTCTTGCCTGATGAACAAGGTGTTGTTTTAAGATTTGGAAAATTTATAAAAACAACTCAACCTGGATTGAATTATCATATACCTTTTCCAGTAGAATCAGTTCTTACTCCAAAAGTTACAAAAGTAAATAGAATAGATATAGGATTTAGATCGGAGAGAGATAGTGGGTTTACTTCATCTGGAGGTGTTGCAGATGTGCCTCAGGAAAGCCTTATGTTAACTGGAGATGAAAATATTGTTAATATAGATTTTTCAGTCTTTTGGGTAATTAAAGATGCGGGAAATTTTTTATTTAAAATTCAAGATCCTGAGGGAACAGTTAAAGCCGCAGCTGAAACAGCAATGAGAGAAGTAATTGCAAGATCAGATATTCAACCCATTTTAACAGAAGGAAGATCATTAATTGAAACAGATACCCAAGAAATCATTCAACAAATCTTAGATGAATACTCAAGTGGTATTCAAATAACTCAAGTTCAAACTCAAAAAGCCGATCCACCAGATCAGGTGATTGATGCATTCAGAGACGTGCAAGCCGCAAGAGCAGATATGGAAAGATCTAAAAATGAGGCAGAAGCATATGCCAATGATGTAATTCCAAGAGCAAGAGGGGAAGCGCAAAAAATTTTACAAGCTGCTGAAGCATATAAGAAAGAAGTTGTAGCTAAAGCAGAAGGTGAGGCTAGTAGATTTGTCTCAATTTATAATGAATACGCTAAAGCTAAAGAAGTTACTCAAGAAAGAATGTATCTAGAGACTATGGAAAAAGTTTTAGCTGATATTGAAAAAGTAATTATTGAAAAAAATGCTGGATCTGGTGTTGTCCCTTATCTTCCATTACCTGAATTAAATAAAAAGAAAGCTACTAACTAAAATGAATATAGGAAAGATTATAACTGGAATAATTGTTGCACTTGCTGCAGCAGCTTTTTTTTCAATTTTTATAGTTAAAGAAGTAAACCAAGCGATTGTTCTTCAGTTTGGTGATCCTAAAAGAATAATTACAAAACCTGGGTTAAATTTTAAGATTCCATTTATTCAAAACGTTGTTTTTTTAGATAAAAGAATTTTAAACTTAGATACGCCACCAGAAGAAGTAATTGCATCAGATCAAAAAAGATTAATTGTCGATGCTTTTGCAAGATTTCAAATAGTTGATCCTTTGAAATTTTATATTTCTGTAGGAAACGAAAGAGTAGCGAGATCAAGATTAGCAACGATAATAAACTCAAGAATAAGAAATGTTTTAGGTCAACAAGAACTTCAAACACTTTTATCAGAAGACAGAACTAAGCAGATGGCCTTAATTCAAGAAGGTGTAAATAATGAAGCTGAAAATTTTGGAATTAAAATTAATGATGTTAGAATTAAAAGGGCTGATCTTCCCCAAGCAAATAGTGATGCAATTTTTAGAAGAATGCAAACAGAAAGAGAGAGAGAAGCAAAAGAATTTAGAGCAAGAGGTGCAGAGATGGCAGTAACTATTACTTCAACTGCAGATAAGGAAGTAACAGTAATATTAGCTGATGCTCAAAAAAAATCTGAAATTATGAAAGGTGAGGGAGATGGTCAAAGAAATAAGATTTTCGCAAACGCTTTCGGAAGAGATCCAGAATTTTTTGCATTTTACAGAGCAATGCAAGCATATGAAAATGCTTTAATTGGTGGTGACACATCTTTGATTTTGTCTCCAGATAGTGAATTTTTTAAATTTTTTGGAAACATAAAACCTAAAACTCAATAAAAATTCATAATGAAAGAATTGATCATAGCGCTTGGTCTTTTTCTTTTTTTAGAGGGAATTTTATATGCCATATTTCCATCAAAAATGAAAAGTATGTTAAGAAAATTGGAATTTATTAATGATAGTCAACTAAGATTTGGTGGTCTAATTTTCGCAATTATAGGTTTTATAATTATTTATTATACTAAAAGTTAATATGAAAAAAATTAAATTTATATTATTTGCTTTAATTTTAACTATTTGTTTTTCATCAATATCAAATTCTAAATCAGTGCCAGTATCATTTGCTGATCTTGCTGAAAGATTGATGCCTTCAGTTGTTAATATTTCAACCACTCAGACAATAGTAACAAATGCTAACCCTTTTCCATTCCAATTTCCTCCAGGCTCTCCATTTGAGGATATGTTTAAGGAGTTTGGCACCCCTCAAGAAAGAAAATCCTCTGCACTTGGTTCAGGCTTTATAATAGATGAAAAGGGAATAGTTGTTACAAATAACCATGTTATTCAAGATGCTGAGGATATTATAGTTAAAGTTAATGGAGATGAGGAATTTAAAGCTAAAATAATAGGATCAGACCCATTGTCAGATATTGCGGTTTTACAATTAGAAACAGACAAAAAATTTATACCCGTTGCTTTTGGAGACTCAGATAAAGCTAGAATAGGAGACTGGGTAATGGCTATAGGAAATCCTTTTGGTTTAGGAGGAACAGTTACATCTGGGATTATTTCAGCAAGAAATAGATCAATTGGTTTATCAAGATATGAAGATTATATTCAAACCGATGCATCAATTAACTCGGGCAACTCTGGCGGACCTTTGTTTGATATGAATGGAGATGTTATTGGAATTAATACTGCAATTCTTGGAAGAAGTGGATCTATTGGAATAGGTTTTTCCATACCATCTAATAGTGCAAAATTAGTTATAGATCAATTAATAGAGTTTGGTGAAACCAAAAGAGGTTGGCTAGGAGTTAGAATTCAAGATGTAACTCAAGAAATTGCAAATGTTGAAAAATTGGATGAACCTAGAGGAGCATTAGTTGCAAGTGTTGCTGAGAATAGTCCATCAGCCAAAGCAGGAATTAAAGCTGGAGATATTATCTTAGAATTTAATGGAGTTAAGATTAATCAAATGAAAGAGTTACCAGCAATTGTAGCAAAAACAAAAGTTGGCACTAATGTAAAAGTTAAAATTTGGAGAAATAAAAAAGAGTTAACCAAAGATGTTCTTTTGGGAAGATTAGAAACTTCTGAAGATTTTAAAATTTCAGAAAAATCATCTCCAGTAGAAAGTGTTATCGAAGATTTAAAAATAAAAGTAAGAAAATTAAATAACGAAGATATTAAACAAAGAAAACTTCCAAACCAAACAAAAGGGTTGGTCATTACTAAAATTGAAAACAATAGTCCTTTAATTAATTCGATTGAGGTAAATAGTATTATTATTGAAGCTCAAAAGAAAAAGATTAATTCAGTAGATGAATTTGAAAAAATTGTAAAACAAGTTTTAAAAACTAACGAAAAAACAATTTTGTTAGTTGTTTATAACAGTCAAAACCAAAGAAGATATATTGGTGTTAAACTGAAATAAGAAATGGATTTGAGATCCAAAGTTTTTTTAATTTATGGACCTACTGCATCAGGTAAATCTCAGTTTGCAATAAAATTAGCAAAAAAAATTAGAGGTGAGGTGGTAAATGCTGACAGTATGCAGGTCTATAAAGATTTTAAAATTTTAACTGCAAGACCTTTAAAAAAAGATTTTCAAAATATAAAACATCACTTATATGGTTTTCAAAATTCAAATAAATATTTCTCCACTGGCGATTGGTTAAGACTTGTAACTAAAAAAATCGCTGAAATAAGAAATAGAAAAAAAGTACCAATTCTAACTGGAGGGACGGGTTTATATTTCAAAGCTTTAACTGAAGGTTTAGTTGAAATTCCATCTATACCTATAAGATTAAGAAATAAGGTTCGAATTTTACAAAAAAAAATTGGTCAAAAAAAGTTTTATAAAAAACTTAAAAAAATTGATCCACTTTCCCTAAATATAATTAATTCATCAGATATTCAAAGGTCAATTAGAGCATATGAAATTAAAATTTTTACAAAAAAATCAATTACTGAATGGTATAAAAGCACAAAATCTAATTTTAAAAGCAAAGACTTTTATAAAATAATTATTAATAAGTCTCGTCCTGAATTATTAGAAAATATCAATATCAGAACAAAACAAATGATAGAAAATGGAGCTATTTTAGAAGTTAAAAAATTTTTAAAACTCAAAGTCTCACAAGACAAAAGCGTATCTAAAGCTATAGGTATTGCAGAAATCAATGAATATTTAAAAAAAACTATAGACAAAAGGGAGCTAGCCGAAAAAATATCAATAAAGACTAGACAATATGCCAAAAGACAAGTGACTTGGACTAGAGGCCATATGAAAGGTTGGAAAAAAATTAATACCTATAGATTAAATAATTTTTTAAAAAAAATATAATTATCCCTCAGATAAACTTGACCTATCAGCACAACTTCAGCTAGATTGCATAATGCCAAAATTATTAACAGGAGCAGAAATCGTATTTAAATGTCTTGAGGATCAAGATGTGGAATATATTTTTGGATATCCAGGAGGTGCAGTTTTACCAATTTATGATGAACTTAAAAATCATGAAACTGTAAAACATATTCTTGTACGACATGAACAGGGCGCAGGTCATGCAGCTGAAGGTTATGCAAGATCAACTGGAAAACCAGGCGTGGTATTGGTTACCTCAGGGCCTGGTGCAACTAATGTTGTAACTGCTTTAACAGATGCCTATATGGATTCTGTTCCATTAGTTTGTATCTCTGGTCAGGTTCCAACTCATTTAATTGGTACTGATGCTTTTCAAGAATGTGATACCACTGGAATTACTAGACCTTGTACAAAACATAATTGGTTAGTAAAAGATATAAAAGATTTGTCAAAAATTATCCATGAAGCATTTTATGTTGCTACAACTGGAAGACCAGGACCAGTTTTAATTGATATTCCTAAAGATATTCAATTTGCAAAAACAAATTATTTAAAACCAAAAAAAGAAAAAAAACCTAATGGTACGTCACATAATAAGTTTTCTCAGAGTGAAATAGATGAGCTAATAAATTTAATTTCAAAATCAAAAAAACCAATAATTTATTCAGGTGGTGGTGTAATTAATTCTGGACCAAATGCTAGTGAGTCTTTAAGAGAGTTTGTAAGACTTACAGGGTTTCCTATAACTTCTACTTTGCAAGGTTTAGGAGCTTTCCCCGGTGAGGATAATCAATTTATCGGAATGTTAGGAATGCATGGAACTTACGAAGCCAATAATGCTATGCATGATTGTGATCTATTAATTAATATCGGAGCAAGATTTGATGATAGAATAACTGGAAAGATAGATGAGTTTTCTCCTAAATCAAAAAAAGTTCATATTGATATAGATCCTTCTTCAATTAATAAAATTATTAAAGTTAATTTAGCTATTGTTGGTGATGTTAATGAAGTCTTAAGGTCAGCTATAAAAAAGATTAATAAAAAACAAAATGGCTTTAAAATCTCCAATAAGCAAAATATATCAAAATGGTGGGGGCAAATTCAAAAATGGAGAACAAAAGATTCTTTAGGATTTATTAATAGTGAGAAAACTATAAAACCTCAGCATGCTGTTAAAAGATTATATGAATTAACAAAAAATCAAGATACTTTTATTACTACAGAGGTGGGTCAGCATCAAATGTGGGCTGCTCAACATTATAAATTTAATAAACCAAATAGATGGATGACATCAGGTGGTCTTGGAACAATGGGTTATGGTCTTCCAGCAGCAGTAGGAGTCCAAATTGCTCATCCTGATAAACTTGTTATAGATATTGCTGGCGAGGCATCTGTTTTGATGACGATGCAAGAAATGTCGACAGCAGTTCAATATAATTTACCTATTAAAATTTTTGTGTTGAATAATCAATATATGGGAATGGTAAGACAGTGGCAGGAATTACTTCATGAAAAAAATTATTCTGAAAGTTATACAGAGGCGTTACCTGATTTCGTTAAATTAGCTGAGGCATATGGATGTAAAGGTATTAAAGCTCAGACTCCGAATGAATTAGATGATAAAATTAGAGAAATGGTGAACTACAATGGTCCTGTAATATTTGATTGTCAAGTGGATCCAAATGAAAATTGTTTTCCTATGATTCCATCAGGAAAACCACATAATCAAATGATTTTAGGTCCTAATGATAAAGATGAAAAAAAGATAACAGGAAAAGGCAAAACTTTAGTCTAATGGGAAATCCTAAATCAGCATATAGCATACCAACAAAGAAGGGTAAATTAGATACACACATATTTGTTGTTTGGGTTGATAATGAAGCGGGAGTATTGGCTAGAGTTGTGGGTTTATTTTCAGGAAGAGGTTACAATATTGAGTCTTTGGCAGTAGCCGAAGTTGATGCAGCAAAAAATATTTCAAGAATAACCATTGTGACTACTGGAACTCCTCAAGTTATTGATCAAATAAAACTACAGTTGAAAAAATTAGTTCCAGTTCATAAGGTTGCCGATTTTAAAAGAGAAGATAAAAAAGTAATATTTAAAGAGATGGCACTACTTAAAGTTGTTGGTAAGAAAAAAGGGTTAGAAAAGTGTATTAAAGCTTGTAAGAGTTTTAATCCCGTAATTTTAGATAAAACTAAGCAGTCAGTTGTAATTCAGATTACAGCCCTAAGAAGAGAAATTGATAAAATGAGTAAAAAATTAAAACCTCTAGGTCTTACAAGTACTTCAAGAACAGGGGCTATCGCAATGACACGTGGAGCAGAAGTTTTTAAATAAATAAATTAGGAGAAATGAAATGAAAATGTTTTATGAAAAAGATACAGATGCAAATTTAATTAAAGAAAAAAAAATAGCTATTTTTGGTTATGGGAGTCAAGGACATGCCCATGCTTTAAATTTGAAAGACAGTGGGGTAAAAGAAGTTGTGGTAGCTTTAAGAGATGGATCATCAAGTATTGCTAAAGCAGAGTCAAAAGGACTTAAAGTAATGAATTTATCTGATGCAGCTGCTTGGGCAGATGTTCTGATGATATTAACTCCGGATGAATTGCAAGCTCAGATTTATAAAAATCATATTGAACAAAGAGCTAGAGAGGGAACAAGCATAGCTTTTGCACATGGTCTAAATGTTCATTATGATCTTATTAGAGCAAGAAAAGATTTAGATGTGTTTATGGTTGCTCCAAAAGGACCAGGTCATTTAGTTAGAAGTGAGTATGAAAAAGGAGGAGGGGTGCCGTGTTTATTTGCAGTTCATCAAAATGGCTCAGGAAAAGCGAGAGATTTGGCTTTATCATACGCATCAGCTATTGGTGGTGGAAGATCTGGAATTATAGAAACAACATTTAAAGATGAAGTTGAAACTGATTTATTTGGAGAGCAAACAGTTTTATGTGGCGGTTTGGTTGAATTAATGAAAAATGGTTATGAAACATTGGTTGAAGCAGGCTATGAACCAGAGATGGCATATTTTGAAACAGTCCATGAAGTTAAATTAATAGTTGATTTGATTTACGAAGGTGGAATAGCAAATATGAATTATTCTATTTCGAATACTGCTGAATATGGCGAATATCAATCTGGCCCAAGAATTATTAAAAAAGAAGAAACTAAAAAAAGAATGAAAGAAGTTTTATCAGAAATACAATCAGGAAAGTTCACTAAAGAATGGATGGATGAATGTAAAAATGGTCAAAAAAACTTTCTAGCAACGAGAGCAAAATTAGCAGAGCATTCAGTTGAAAAAGTTGGAGCAGAACTTAGAGCTATGATGCCTTGGATTGGTAAGAAAAAACTGGTTGATAGCGATAAAAGCTAATCTTGAAATAGACCCAAAAAGATCAACTAAAGAAACTAAAATTTGACAATTATTTTGCAATCTCTCTTATAGATTGTATTATATATTTTCAAAAAATTTAAGATATGGGCAATAAAGATAGAGTAATTATATTTGATACTACGATGCGTGATGGTGAACAATCGCCAGGTGCATCTATGAGTTTAGAGGAAAAAATTCAAATAGCTAGAGTATTTGATGAACTAGGTATCGATATTATAGAGGCCGGTTTTCCTATTGCTTCACCAGGAGATTTTGAGGCTGTATCAGAAGTTAGTAAAATTTTAAAAAACTCTATTCCTGCAGGACTTTCTAGGCATTCAATTAAAGATATCGATAGAGCTTATGAAGCATTAAAACACGCTCCAAGATTTAGAATACATACTTTTATTTCAACAAGCCCATTACACATGAAACATAAGCTTAACATGTCACCAGAAGATGTTTATGAGTCAATTGGCAAACATGTTACTTATGCAAGAAAATTTACTGATGATGTTGAGTGGTCCTGTGAAGATGGTACTAGAACTGACTTAGACTATATGTGTAAAACAGTAGAACTTGCAATTAAAAATGGAGCAACAACAATAAATATTCCAGATACTGTTGGTTATACAATTCCATCTGAATTCACAACTATTATTAAAACTCTTTTAAATAAAGTACCAAACATAGACAAAGCAATATTATCTACTCATTGTCATAATGATCTAGGTTTAGCAGTTGCAAATTCTTTAGCTGGGGTCCAAGCTGGTGCAAGACAAGTTGAGTGTACAATAAATGGTTTAGGAGAAAGAGCTGGTAACGCTGCTTTGGAGGAAATCGTAATGGCAATTAAAACAAGACCAGATTTAATGCCTTATGAAACTGGAATAAATACTAAACTTTTAAGTAAGGCATCTAAAATTGTTTCAAATGCAACTGGATTTCCAGTTCAATATAATAAAGCAATTGTTGGAAAAAATGCTTTTGCTCATGAAGCTGGCATTCATCAAGATGGAATGTTAAAAAATAGACAAACTTATGAAATAATGACACCTGAAAGTGTAGGTGTAAAGCAAACCTCTTTAGTCATGGGTAAACATTCCGGAAGACATGCTTTTAAAGATAAATTAAATAGTTTAGGTTACCCCGATTTAACTGACGACGTTGTAAGCAATGCTTTTGCAAAATTCAAAGTTCTAGCAGACAAGAAAAAACATGTTTATGATGAAGATATAATTGCTCTAGTTGATGATAGTTTGATTATAGATAATAAGATGAATGCGATTAATCTAAAATCATTGAAGGTTTATGCTGGTACAGGAGAACCTCAAAAAGCAGAGATGACTTTAGATGTTTATGGAAGTGTTAAGCAGGCCACAGAAAATGGAGATGGTCCAGTAGATGCGATATTTAAATGTATAAAAACTTTATACCCACATGATGTAAATCTACAACTTTATCAAGTTCATGCTGTCACTGAAGGAACTGATGCACAAGCTACGGTAAGTGTTAAAATTGAAGAAAATGGAAAAACAACTGTTGGGCAAGCAGCAGATACAGACACATTAGTTGCATCTGCAAACGCATATATAAATGCATTAAATAAAATGATTATTAAACGAGAAAAAACTGCTCCAATGGATCAAACTCCTATGGAGCAAAAAAGTCAGAAAGTAAGGGGAATATAGATGGGATTATTTAGTAGAGTTAAGAAAATATGGAGCCAAGATATGGCTATAGACTTAGGTACTGCAAATACATTGGTTGTTGTTAAAGGACAAGGAGTTGTTTTAAATGAGCCATCAGTTGTTGCTATAGTTGATCAGGGAGGAAAAAAACAAGTTTTAGCTGTTGGAGATGAGGCAAAAACAATGCTTGGAAGAACTCCAGGAAATATTAGTGCTATAAGACCTCTGAGAGATGGTGTAATTGCAGACTTTATAGTTACAGAGGAAATGATTAAACACTTTATTAAAAAAGTTCATAAGGGAAGTACTTTCGCAAATCCAAGAATTTTAATTTGTGTTCCAACTGGTTCGACACCTGTTGAGAGAAAAGCTATTCAAGATAGCGCATTAGCAGCGGGAGCTAGAAGAGTTCAATTAATTGAAGAACCCATTGCAGCTGCGATTGGTGCTGGACTTCCAATTTCTGAAGCCACTGGCTCTATGGTGGTTGATGTTGGCGGTGGTACTAGTGAAATAGCAGTTATGTCACTTGGAGGTTTAGTTTATTCAAGATCTTTAAGAGTAGCTGGTGATGCTATGGATGGAGCTCTGGTTCATTATATGCGAAGAGAATACAATTTGATGATAGGTGATAGCACTGCTGAAAAAATTAAAAAAGAAATAGGTACTGCTATACCTACAAATGACAATACTTATCCAGTTAAAGGGAGAGATTTAAGATCTGGAACCCCTAAAGAAGTTAATATTACAGAAGAAGATACCGCTGAAGCTTTAAATGACATTTTAAAAGAAATGGTTGATGGTATTAAAGATGCTTTAGAAGCAACTCCTCCGGAGCTATCAGCAGATCTAGTTGATATGGGTTTAACATTAACTGGTGGAGGGGCGTTATTAAAAAACATAGATAAAAGATTTTCTAAAGAAACAGGGTTACCAGTTCATATTGCAGAAGACCCTTTGTCATGTGTTGCGATTGGTACTGGTAAGGCTTTAGATCAAGAACAAACATTTTCTACTATGCTCACTGAGTATTAAGAATAATGGCCTCAAGCAGAGATGATTTTGTAATAGCAATTCGATCTGCTTTTTTAAAAAAAACTACTAAGCAAAAATTTTCTTTATTAACACTTATTTTTGTATCAGTTTTTATTATATTCCTTTCCAATTTAAATTTAAAAATTATAAAAGATTTAAGATCAGTCATTAATGAAATTGTATTTAGGTCTTCATTTATTGTATCAATACCAGAAAATTTTTTAATTAACTCTTATTCAAAAATTATAGAATATTCTAGTTTTTATAATGACTATGAGTTGAATAAAATTGAATTAGAAGATTTAAAGTCAAAAGAAATATCCAATAAAATTATTATCAGTGAAAATAAAGAATTAAAAGGATTAATTGAAGATTACAGTTTTTCCTCAAATAAAATTTTAGCAAAAGTAATAGTTGATCATGAGAGTCCTTTTTTAAAAACAATTATTATTAATAAAGGTAGTTTTGATAATTTAAAGATTGGAACCAATATATATGATAAAAATTATTTAGTTGGACGAGTAATTGATGTAAATTTTAAATCATCCAGAGTATTATTGCTTTCAGATTTAAACTCTACAGTTCCAATTTCTATTACGCCTGGAAATGTCCAAGCAATAGTTATTGGAAATGGAAAAAATGCGGGTGAAATCAAATATATTAAGGATAATTTAATTGAGGATATTCGGGATCAAAGTATGGCCTACACCTCAGGAACTGGTTCAATTTACAAAAGTGGGATACCTGTAGGAAAAATAAATAATGCTAATAATCAATTTTTAATAAACTTTTATAGTGATTTTGATCAATTAAAATATGTTTTCGTAGAAATAGATCAAGAACAAGAAACTGCCGCTCAGACAATCAATAATGAAAGTATAGATATAGTAGATTCAGCAAACACTGAAAAAATTAAATTAGAAATACTTAACGAAGAACTAAAAATCTTAAATGAAACTAATGATAAATTTATAGAAGAAAATCAATTTTTAAGATCTCAAATAAATGATAAAAGTAATAAAGTTTTAGAATTACAAAAAAAAATTGACTCTCAAAATAAAAAAATTAGTCAAAGTATAATTGATCAAAAAGAGTTAGAATTTTTAAGATTAAATCTAATTTATAGCCACAAATGTCAGACAAGAAAATTATTTAGTACTGGCTATAAAGTTGGAACTCAAGAATATAAAGATTGTGTTTTAAGAAAAGGTAAAAAATTAAATGATTAAATTTGAACAAAAAAATTATATTTATAAAATTTATACTTTTTTGCCAATTATAATCTTGTATATTTCAGTTTTAAATGAATTTGATTTAAATTATTTAAATATAGATTATTTCTCTTTCAATTTTCCATTCATATTAATTTTTTATTTTGCTCTTAAAGAATATAATAAATTTGATTACCTGCTAGTTTTTGTTGCTGGTTTAATTAATGATACAGTTGTAGGTTTACCTTTAGGAGTAAGTTCTTTTTCTTATATTGTAGTTTGTACTTTTGCATCTTATTTAAGAAATATAACAATACGACCTCACCTAATAAAAGATTGGTTTTATTTTCTTTTTGTAATTAGCTTAATTAACTCAATAAATTATTCAGTTTTATTTTTATTTTTCTCTTACGATTTAGATATTTTGTTTTATATTATTAATAATTTATTTACCTGGTTATTGTATGTACCAGCCACCTTAATTTTTAATTATTATTTTAAGGCAATAAATGATTAATCAAAGTGATAATGTAGTAAAATTAAACTCTATTAATAGAAGAATGTTTATTTTAGCTACCGCTAAAGTAATAATTTTAGGAGGAATAGTTAGCAGATTATTTTTTTTACAAATCAAAGAAAATAAAAAATACTTAACTCTTTCAGATAAAAACAGAATTCGAGAATGGAAACTTCCACCTGTTAGAGGTGATTTTCATGATTTTTTTGGAAACGTAATTGCTGGAAACTTTGAGGCCTACCAACTTCACCTAATACCCGAACAAGTAGAAAATTTTAGATATACAATAAATAGAATTAAGAATATTTTAGATTTAACAGATAAACAATTTGAAAAAATTTTAAAAAAACAAAAAGAAATAAAACCTTGGGAAACTCTCATAGTAGCAGATAATTTAAATTGGGAAAATTTTTCAAAAATAAATAATAACTTATATGATTTAAATGGTGTAAAACCTATTATTTCTATTTCTAGAAGTTATCCATTTAAAGAAAACTATACACACATTTTAGGTTATGTCAGTCAAGCAAATGAAAACGATATTTTATCTAATGAAACTATTAAAGAAAAATTTGTTCAAGGATTAAAAGTTGGAAAAATAGGTCTAGAAAAATCTTTTGAGAATGATTTGATAGGAAGTAATTCTATTGAAAGATATGAAGTTAATGCATATGGAAGAAGAATAAGTCAATTGGCATATCAACAAGGAGACCGAGGTAAAACTATTAAGTTAACAGTAGATACAGAAATTCAAAAACTTGTAAATGAATTATTGAATGACAAGGCAGGTTCTATATGTGTAATGGATATATTTACAGGTCACATTATTGCAATGCACTCAGCTCCTACATTTGATCCTAATAAATTTGTGTTTGGAATAAGCCAGGATGATTGGCAATTAATTAGAAATAATCCTATGAAACCTTTAGTAAACAAAACATTGTCTGGAAATTACTCACCTGGATCAACAATCAAGCCAATAGTAGCTTTGTCAGCACTTGAAAACGACATTGTTAGTACATCATTTGCGGTTAATTGCAAAGGTCATAAACATCCACTTGAATTGTATGGGCAAACTTATCATTGTTGGAAAAAAGAAGGTCATGGATCAGTGAGCATGAGAGAAGCGATGAAACAATCTTGTGATACCTATTTTTATGAGATTTCTAGAAGATTAGGAGTGGATAAATTAAGTGTAACAGCAAAAAAATTCGGTCTAGGAAAAAAAGTTTTTGGTGAGTTATTTTATAATGAAAAAAATGGCTTAATTCCAAATACTCAATGGAAAAAGAATGCTCTTGGCACAAATTGGTTACTTGGCGAAACTATTATTACCGGGATAGGTCAAGGCTTTATTCAGACCACACCAATTCAACTTTGTTTAATGACTGCTCAAATTGCAAATGGCGGTCACAAAATTTATCCTCAAATTGTTTTAAATGATAATAAACAGGTAAAAGAGGATAAGTTTATTTCACTTATCAAAAATTCTAAACATATTAAGTTTGTTCAGGAGGCAATGTTTAGTTCTACTAATGAGATAAGAGGAACATCTTATAGATCTAGGATAGATGATCCAAAATATCAATTTGCAGGAAAAACAGGAACAGCTCAAGTCAAAAGAATTACCGAAATAGACCGTGAATTAGATCTTAAAACTTCCGAAATAGCTTATGAAGAGAGAGATCATGCTTTATATGTTGCATTTGGTCCATATAAAAATCCAAGATATGCTATTAGCATTTTAATTGAACATGGTGGCTCAGGTGGTTCAGTTGCTGCACCTCTAGCTAAAGTTTTATTTAAAAAGATAATTGATCGTCATGAAATTCGAAAAAATTATGAAACAAAAAAATATTTAGATATATAGATGTATTTACACAATAAATTAGAGAATAAAGTTAATTTTTTTAGAAAAATAAGAAATTTAGATTTAATTTTATTAATTTGTATTTTTTTAGTAGGATTGATTAGCCTTGCTACTATGTACTCTACAGATGGAGGCCAAATACTTTTTCATACAAAAAGCCATTTTTATAAGTTTATAATATTTACTATAATGATGTTTTTTATCTCTTTCTTGAATATAAGATTCTGGTTTTCAATAGGTTATTTAAGTTATTTATTAATTGTAGCAATGTTGATATGGACTATTCACTTTGGTATTACCGCTTCAGGTTCTCAGAGATGGATTGATCTATATTTTATAAATATTCAACCATCTGAACTTATGAAAATAGTAATAATTCTTTGTTTAGCCAAATTTTTTCATAGGAAACGTCTGGAGAAAGTAAATTCATTTTATTCAGTAATAATATCTTTGATAATTATATTTTTACCTATGAGTTTAGTCATTATTCAACCTGATTTAGGAACTTCATTATTAATTTCAATTAGCGGAATCGTAGTTTTATGGTTTGCAGGATTAAACCATAAATATTTCTTTTATTCATTCTTAATATCTCTATTGTCACTTCCTTTTGTAATATCTTTTTTGAAACCTTATCAAAAAATAAGAGTTTTAACTTTTTTAAATCCTGATAGGGATCCATTAGGCGCAGGGTATCAAATTATTCAATCTAAAATTGCTGTGGGATCTGGAGGAATATTCGGAAAAGGGTTTTTAAAAGGAACGCAAAGTTATTTAGAATTTTTGCCAGAAAAACATACAGATTTTATTTTTACTCTTTTTTCAGAGGAATTTGGTTTTGTAGGATCAGTATTTCTTTTACTTATATATGCAATTATGATTTATCGTATTATCAAAATCGGAACTATTTCTAGAAGTTATTTTGCAAAATTATTTTGTTACAGTTTTGGTACTTCTATGTTTGTATACATAATTATTAATATGAGCATGGTTTTGGGATTACTACCTATTGTAGGTTCACCTTTGCCTATAATGTCCTATGGAGGTTCATCTATGTTAGCAACAATGATTGGCTTCGGTATAGTTATGAGTGCTAAAATTCATAGTGAGCAATCTATAGCGTAAGTATAATTTGTCGCTTAAATATTATATTAAAAAAGCAGTATAACTTTTACATGAATAACAAATTAAAGATTGGTATAATAGGTGCTGGTATTCAAGGTATTTCAAACGCATTATTTTTACAAAAAAAAGGTTTAGATGTAACTATATTTGATAGAGATGAGCCAGGTAGTCCCGCAGCTTCATATGGAAATGCTGGTCATTTCTCACCATATGCCTCTTTATCTTTAAACAGAACAGATGTTTTAGCAGATGTACCTGCAATGTTATTAAGTTCAACAGGACCTTTGGCACTGAAATGGAACTATGTTCCAAAAATGATTCCTTGGTTTATTAAATTTATTATGAACACCAAAAAAGATAAGATGATGCATACAGCAAAATACATGCATCAAATTTTAGATCTTGCGCTCCCAGCCTATGATGAATTATTTAGTGAAGTACAACTTGATGGTCTAGTTGAAAATAAAGGAATATTATATATTTGGAATCATAAAGATTTAAAAAGCAGGGAATTAGAGATTAGAGTTAGAGAAGAATTAGGTGTCAAACAACAATTAGTTAATAAAAAAGAAATACAAGATCTTGAACCAAATATTAAACATTTTTATCATGCAGGAGTTTATTATCCCTATGCGAGACATACAAGAAATCCAAAAAAAATTCTTTTAAAGTTTTTTGAACTTTTTTTAAAAAAAGGTGGAAAGTTTAAAAAATTAAATATTAAAGAAGTCAAATTTGATAATGAAAACCCTATATTCAAAACTGAAACTGAAGAATTTAAATTTGATAAAATTGTGATTGCGTGTGGGGCATTTTCTAAAAAACTTACAGATAATTTAGGTGAAAAAATTCCTTTGGATACAGAAAGAGGATATCATGTACATTTTAAAAATTGTGATCATCTTTTATCTAGACCTGTTATTTTTTCTAACAGAGGATTTGGAATTACACCTATGGAACAAGGTTTAAGAGTAGTTGGAACAGTAGAGTTTGGAGGATTAGAAAATCCATTATCAAAATCAAGAATTAAAAATTTAATTAATAATGCTAAATATATGCTTGGAGATTTGCCTGAACATGAAGATGAATGGCTTGGTTTTAGACCGACTCTACCAGATTTTTTACCAGTTATGGGACCCTCAAAAAATCATAAAAATGTTTTTTATTGCTTTGGTCATCATCATTTAGGATGGACATTAGGGCCAATATCTGGAAAGATTGTATCTGGAATGATTGTTGAAGAAAATACTAATTTGAATTTATCTCCATACAGTTCACAAAGATTTAGTTAAGTGAACAAATCATCTAATCTTATAGCTTATATTTATTTATTGCTTACCGTTACTTTTTGGGCAGGGAATTTTATTGTGGGTAAGTTTGCAAGTTTTTATGAGGTACCACCTTTCTCATTAAATTTTTATAGATGGTTGTTTGCTTGGTTGATTTTAGCTCCTTTCACAATTCCAGAAATTTTAAGAAATAAAAATTATATAATAGAAAATTATAAATTATTTTTGGTCCTAGGGCTTACAAGTATTACAATATTCAATTCGATCGTTTATTATTCTTTAAATTTCACTCAAGTTATCAGTGGTGTTTTAATGATATCTACAATACCAGTAATGATTATGTTCATTTCCTCTATTTTAAAAATTGAAAAAACAAATGTTTTTCAAATTTTTGGAGTTTTATTTTCTTTTACTGGAGTAATTTTAATTATCACTAAAGCTAATTTTGAAATTTTAATGAATTTAAATTTTAATAAAGGAGACATTACAATGGTAATAGCAATGTTTTCTTGGGCCTTGTATTCAGCTTTATTAAAAAAACAGAGTTATAAAATAAGTCAATTAAGTTTACTCGAAGTTATTATTTCGTTCGGTTTATTATTTTTAATTCCAGTCTACATAATAGAATATCAGCTGGGGTTTAGAATCCAGCTTGAAAAACCATTTGTATTGATCTTAAGTTATGTAGTTTTATTTCCTGGTCTTGCTTCATTTATTTTATGGATAAAAGGAATTTCTTTAATTGGGGCAAATAGATCAGGTGTTTTTTTACATTTAATGCCCATTTTAAGTGCCATAATGGCAATGATTATTTTTAGTGAAAAGTTTATGATTTATCATATTTTAGGAGCAATTTTCATTATTTTAGGAATAATTTTATCAAATAGGAAAGCTGTGAATGCTTAAAGTAGCTATTTTAGACGATTATCAAAATGTTTCTCAGCAATTCGTTGATTTAGAAAAATTATCTGGAAAATATGAATTTAAAATTTTTAGTGAACCATTCGTCGATGAAGTAGAGACTCTGGAAAAATTAGCAGATTTTGAGGCATTGTTAATTATGCGAGAAAGGACACCAATCACTAAAAACTTAATTGATAATTTAAGTAAATTAAAATTTATAATTACTAGTGGATTGAGAAATAAATCAATTGATTTAGAGGCTGCAAAAAAAAAAAAGATAATTGTAAGTGGAACTGATAGCAATATAAATCCCACACCTGAATTAACATGGGCATTAATACTTGGATTGGCAAGAAATTTTAAAGAAGAAATAGATAATATGTATCAAGGATATTGGCAAACTTCTGTTGGTGTAGAATTAAAAGGAAAAATGCTTGGTTTAATTGGTCTTGGTAAAGTTGGATCTCAAGTTGCAAAAATTGGAAAAGCATTTGGTATGCAAGTAATGGCGTGGAGCGAAAATTTAAATTTAGATAATTGTAAAGAATTAGACGTGTTACCTTGTAGTAAAGAAGATTTAATTAAAAACTCAGATTTTATATCTGTCCATGTTCAGGGCGGTGAAAGATATAAAAATTGTATAACATTAAAGGAAATGGATAAAATGAAAAAAACTGCATTTCTTATAAATACTTCTAGAGGACCAATAATTAATGAAGATGATTTGATTATTGCATTATCAACTAATGAAATTGCTGGGGCTGGATTAGATGTTTATGAAAAAGAGCCTTTGCCCGAGAATAACAAACTAAGATTTTTGCCTAACGCATTATTAACACCTCATTTAGGGTATGTCACCGCAGAAAATTATAATATCTATTACAGTCAAATGATCGAGTCGCTTGAGGCTTGTGTAAATGGAAAACCAATTCGAGTAATTGAATAATAATGGAATTACCAGTTGTTAATCACAAGGATTATTTTGCAAAAATTGGTGATGACCATAAATTTCCAATTAATAAATTTGGTGAACTTGCAAATTATTTGATTAAAAAAAAAATAGTAAAAAACTTTTATAAACCCTATCCTTGTTCTGAAGAAACTTTAAAAAAAGCACACTCTGAAAAATATATTAAAGATATAAAAAATAAAAGTTTAGACAAAAATACTATCAAAAAAATCGGTTTCCCTTTAGTTGACAGCGTTGTCAAAAGATCTTTGGTTGCCACAGGAGGGACAGTATTAGCATCTAGACTAGCAATTAATTATGGAATAGCTTGTAACACAGCTGGCGGAAGTCATCATGCAAACTTTGACGGTGGAGCAGGCTATTGTGTATTTAATGATGTTGCAGTTGCAACTCAATATTTACTTGAAAGAGGACTAGCAGGAAAAATTTTGATTTTAGATTTGGATGTTCATCAAGGAAATGGAAGTGCTGATATATTTAAGGAAAATAGAAAAGTTTTTACCTTTAGCATGCATTCAAAGTCAAATTATCCTGCAAAAAAATCTAAAAGCACCCTAGATGTTGAGCTAGAAGATAACCTTGAGGATGAAGAATATATAAGAATACTAAAATTTTATTTAAATCAATTAAATCAGGAAGATTTTGACTATGTTTTTTATATAGCAGGAGTCGATATTCATTTAAATGATAGATTAGGTAAATTAAAAATTTCAGATGCTGGAATAAAAAAAAGAGATGAAATTGTTACAGAAAACTTTTTTTCGAGAGGTATACCTCTTTGTGGTGTGTTGGGAGGGGGATATAATAAGGATTTCAATAAACTTGTTGAATTACACTCATTTTTACACCAATCGTGTGTTAAATTATTATAAAAATGAGCAAAAAAAATCCAAATCTTACAGCTGAACAAAAATTAGTTATGTTTGAAGATGGAACTGAACCTCCTGGCACTAGTGAATTGAATAATGAAAAGCGGGAAGGAAGCTATTATTGTGCTAATTGTGGAATAAAATTATTTGACTCAACGACTAAATATGAAAGTGGTTCAGGTTGGCCATCTTTTTATAAGTCATTGCCTAATGTTTTTGAAACAAAAACAGATCACCTATTGGGTTATGCTAGAACGGAATATCATTGTAAAAATTGTGGAGGACATCATGGCCATATCTTTGATGATGGGCCACAACCAACAGGAAAAAGATATTGTAATAACGGAATATGCTTAATTTTCAAAAAAAGTAATGGTAATTAAGTACATTAGTTTTTTGATTGGAATTATTTGGTCTTACTCAATAATAAAAACACAATCAGTTTTTAGTAAAAAAGCTGGAATAATATTTAAAATTTTTATTACAAAAGTTTCTTGGCTTACTTTTATAGCCGCTTGTTACTTTGGTTATAAAAACTTTACAATTAAATCTACCATTATTGGTATTGTCATTGGGATTTTATTGGTAAATCTTAGTTTTTATTTACTTAATAAATATATAAATCAAAAGTTTAATAGAAAACAAATTATATTTTTTAAAAGCTTTTTTGAATATGCTTTGATTTTTTTAATAATCTATTTTTTTTTATTTTAAAAGATCTTGTAGCTTGTTTTCTTTTTCTAGAGCTCGCACCTCGTCATAACCACCAATGTGTTGATCACCAAAAAATATTTGAGGTATCGTTTTTTTTCCGTTAGCTTTCCTTATCATTTCGTCCATTGCACCATCTACTTTTCCAATATTAATTTCATTGTAAGAAGCATTATTTCTAGTTAATAATCTTTTTGCAGCATCACAATAATTACACATTGGGCCTGTATAAATTGTAATTTTTTTCATGAGTTATAGATAATCACCTTTTTTAATTTTACTAGTTATTTGTTTTCTCGAGTATTCGAACTTTTTTCTATGTTTTATACTTTTTTGATTTACTCTTTTTCTCCATAATCTAAATGAAGAAGGCTTAATTGACCTTCTCATAATTTTGATAACTTCAGATTCTGTCTTGCCAGTTTTTTTTTCAATTTCTTCAAAAGTTATCCGATCTGCCCAAGCCGCCCATATGACCCAATCTGGACTCTCAATATTTGGTTCTGGATTTTTGACTCGTGTGACAGGAATGTGACCTTTTTTTTTCATTAATTCCTTATATTTGAAAAAATTGAATAATGCATTTTTTTTTAGATCTGCTATATTAACTTAGGTAGTCCTTCTTAGCCATCTTTAGCTCCCGGTTTTTAAGGACTATCTTTTTTTTACATGCTCCCCTTAGATTTTATCCTTTTTTTGCAAATAATAATCTTTCTTTTTATTACTCCTGGCACACCACGAATTGTCATTATTTCTTATTCAATGAATTATGGATTTCAGAAGTGTGTTTGGACTGCTTTAGGAGATATTACAGCAAATTTTATTCAAGCAACTTTAGTAATTTTTGTTTTAGGTAATTTTTTTTTTGATAATTTTAATCTTTTAAATATTTTTAAATGGGTTGGGGTATTTTATCTATTTTATTTAGCTTATGATGTTTATAAATCGACTCCTAAGGAAATAAATTCAAAAATAATTACCTCAAAAAGTTTTTTTTCTTTTTTTAAAGATGGTTTTTTAGTTGCAGGAACAAGTCCAAAGGCTTGGTTATTCTTTCCTTTAATATTCCCACAGTTTATTGATTTTAATTCAAATTATGTAATTCAATTTTTTATTTTAATAACAACTTATATTGTTTTAGATTTTTTATCTTTAATGGGCTATGCTTTGCTTGCACAAAAACTAATCAATTGGATAAAAGCAAATCCAAAAACAATTAATACAATCTCTGCGAGTGTTTTAGTTTTGATTGCTCTTACAATTATTATTACACAGCATTATTAGTCAAATGTTATTGCACTTTTTGTCACTTGCAAAAGTATAATTTTCTTTATTTAATTAGTTTTTTATTAATTAAGAAGGGAAATAAAATGAAAATAAATAAAATAATCTTGAGTTTTATTTCTGCACTAGCAATTTTACTTTCGACTTCTGCAATTTCCATAGCAAAAGTTGTTGGTGATAAAATAATATTAGGATCTGCTATTTCATTAACTGGAAAGTATTCATCTAATGGTGTTCATACTCAAAACGGCTACAATATGGCTGTTGATAGAATTAACAGCATGGGTGGAGTAAAAGTTGGTGGAAAAACTTATAAGTTTGAAATCATATATTATGATGATGAATCAAACCCAAAAAGAGCAGCTCAGCTTGCAGAAAGATTAATCTCACAAGATGGTGTTGAGTTTATGCTTGGCCCATACAGTTCAGGATTAACAAAAGCGATTGCTCCTGTAACAGAAAAATATGGCGTACCAATGGTTGAGGCAAATGGTGCATCCAGATCTTTGTTTACTAAAGGTTACAAATATCTATTTGCAGTTTTAGCTCCAGCTAATTTATATCTTGATGTTGCTATTAGAACAGCAGTAGAGTTAAATGGTGGTAAGGGTGTTAGAATTGCCCAAGCATTTGAACAAGATGCTTTTTCACAAGACGTTAGATTAGGTATTTTAGATGCAGCAAAAGAAACTGGATCTGAAATTATAATCGACGATAAACTACCAAAAGAACTTAATGATATGGCTGCTACATTAGTTAAAGTTAAACAAATGAAGCCAGATGTTCTAGTTGTATCAGGACACACAAAGGGTGCATTAACAGCTATTAGACAAATTGCTGAAATGAAAGTAGATGTTCCAATGCTTGCAATGACACACTGTGATGCTGCGAAATTATCAAAACAACATGGTAAAAATTCACAGTATGCTCTTTGTGCTTCTCAATGGCATAAAACACTAACTTATAAAGATGACTTCTTTAAAGATGGTATGACTTATGCGGCAGACTTTACAAAAGAGTTTGGATACGATCCGCCATACCAAGCAGCTGAGTCTTCAGCAGCATTATTAGTTTTTAAAGATGCATTTGAAAGAGCTAATTCTTTTGATCAAAAGAAAGTAAGAGATGCTCTTGCAGCAACTAATATGCAAACATTCTATGGAAATATTAAGTTTGCACCGGGTGGTCAAAATGTTGACAAACCGATGGTACTTTTCCAAGTTATGTGTGATAGTGCTGGGAAATGTGAAAACAAAGTTGTAGCTCCACTTAAGTGGGCATCAGCTAAGTTAATTCACCCTGTTCCTAAGTGGTCTGAAAGATAATAACTAATCTATAAATACCCCCTAAATTCTAGGGGGTATTTTTTTTTAAGAGCAAATTATGGATTTCATGGTGTTTCAGTATCCAATGATTAGTGTTCAAGCTTGCTTGGATGGAATACTTCTTGGTATTTTATTTGCATTGATTGCCTACGGTATGGCCCTGCAATGGGGAGTCATGAATATCATAAATATTGCTCAAGGCGATTTAGTTATTCTGGGTGGATATATTGCGTACTTTATGTATCTGTTTGGAATTCATCCAGCTTGGGGTGTAATTGTTGCACCAATTATAATGTATTTTGTTGGAGTTGGACTTTACAAATTAGTAATAAATAAAGTTGTCGATAGAGATCTATTTATCTCAATTCTTGCTACATTTGGAATAAGTATTCTTTTTATGCAATTGATGAATTTTGCATTTGGAGCAGACGTAGTTTTAGCTAATTCAGGTTATGGAACAACTTTTTTATTTGATAGCGCGGTAGTTCTTCCAAACTCAAAAATATTTTCTGCTTTTGTAAGTATTTTATTTGCAATTTGTCTTGTGATTTATATGAAAAAATCTAAGCTTGGGCGAGCGATTAGAGCAACTGCACAAAATGCAAGAGCAGCGAAGATTCTAGGAGTAGATACTGAGAAAGTTTATGCAGCTACATTTGGTATTAATGCTGCTCTTTGTGGTGTTGCTGGCGCATTAATTTCAATAACATTTACAATTCATCCCTACATGGGATTACCATATACAATTAGGTCTTTTATGATTGTTATTGTAGCAGGATTAGGAAATTTGCCTGGAGTAGCATTGTCTGGAATGGGATTAGGAGTATTTGAGGAATTTGCAGATTACATATTGGGAACAGAGTTTAGAATTGGAGCTGTGTTTTTATTATTAGTTTTAATTTTAGTATATAGAAGATTTAAATTATCAAGAAAGAGAGAGTATTTAAAATAATGTCAGAAAAAATAATGGTTAAACATTTTGGAAGCTGTATTTGTGGTGCTGTAAAATTTACAGTTAATTTGGATGAAATTCCAAGAGTTTATAACTGTCATTGTCTTGACTGTAGAAAGACTTTTGGGGGAATGATTACAATTATTGATTTAAGAAAAGGAGCATTAATTTTAGAAAAAAAAAATTTAGGAACTTTTACTCAGCTAGGTGGAAGTGGTAATGAAATAAAAAATTATTACTGTAAAACTTGTACCGCTCCAATATTTAGACACGTATCTTTATGGAAAAGAGATTATTTATTTGCAGGACTTTTGGACAATATAGATTTAATTAAGAATGCAAAAAATATATTTTATGAAAATTCTCACTTTCCTTTCATGAAAATAAATGGTGAAAAACTTATTACTTAAACAATGAATAAAAACTTAATTTTATATACAGCGATATTAATATTTGGATTATCGGCACCTTTTATTTTACCAGCATTTAAAGTTCAATTATCAATACTTTGTGTTTTAATAGTTTTGGCACTTACTTGGAATATTCAAGGCGGGGAAATGGGTTATAATACTTTTGGGAATATATTGTTTTATGGTTTAGGAATGTATTTATGTGCATCAGTACAAGTTGGAATGTTTTTTCCTCTAGCTGAATGGACCGAGAGTGGTGGAGAAAAAACTTTTGTACATACTCCAGCTCAATTTTTTCAAGGAATGGCAGTTGGACTCGTAGTTGCAGCAGTAATACCAACTATAGTTGCAGGATTGATTGGTTATTCAATTTTAGGACTTAGAGGTCACTATTTTGCAATTTGTACTTTAGGTTTAGGAGTTGCTGCAGGAGAAATTTCTGGAGGTATTGAAATTATTGGAGCCGGGCAAGGTTTTACAACACCACCTTTTCCTGATGTTGGTGGTCTAGAAGCAAGAGGAGAATTTTTTTACTTATTAAGTTTTGGAGCTCTTGTGTTAACATTTATTACTGTAAGAGCAATTTATTCAACAAGATTTAAATTAATTTTAAACGCAATAAGAGACAATGAAGACAAAGCTGAAGCAATGGGAATTCAAACTATGAAATATAAAATTATAGGCTGGATGATATCAGCTTTCTTCTGTGGATTAGCCGGTGGAATAATGGGAGGATTAGTTGGTTACATTGATTCAACGGATGTAGCATTTGATGGAAGAGAAATGGGAGTTTTTATGGTCTTGATGGCCATCTTAGGTGGAAAAGGAACTTTATGGGGACCAGTTATAGGAGCAACCGTATTTCATATTTTTAAAGAAGGTTTTTGGACTTTTTTCTTAGGTTGGCAGTATGTTGCTTTGGGTATTCTAATAGTAGTAATAGTAATCTATTTCCCCGAAGGAATAATGGGGTGGTTGAGAGAAAAATATCCAGAAAAATTTGGAGAAGTAGTTGATGAAGCAGATCGTAAAGCACAGATAGAATTAAAATGAGTATTTTGGAAGTTAATAATGTGAGTAAATCATTTGGTGGTGTTAAGGCCAATGTTGATATTTCAATGAATGTTGAGAAAGGTAAAATTGTAGGGTTAATTGGACCAAATGGTTCTGGTAAAACTACTTTATTTAATTCAATCGTAGGAACTTATCCAATAGACAAAGGAAAAATTAAATTTAATGGAAAAGAAGTAACTGAATTACCTGTACCAGTTATAGCAAAACTTGGTCTTCTTAGAACATTTCAACAAACCAGAATTTACGGAAAATTAAATTGCGTCGAAAACATGCTGATTAGCCATAAAGGAAGCGATGCAAGTTTATTCACAATATTTTCTAAAATTCCAAAAGATTTAACTGAAAAAGCAGAAAATTTATTAAATTTTGTCGGTTTGTTTCAGAAAAGAAAACTAAGGGCAGGAGATTTATCTTTTGGTCAGCAAAAATTATTAGAGCTTGCCATGGCATTAATGAATGAACCAGAAATGTTATTATTAGACGAACCTACTGCAGGAATTAACCCAACTTTAATTAACGGAATTATTGATAGATTGATTAAAGTAAACCAAGATTTTGGCATTACACTTTTAGTGATTGAACATAATATGAAAGTTATTATGCAATTAGCAGAAGATATTTTTTGTTTAGCCCATGGAAAAATGCTTGCAAATGGTTCACCAGATCAAATTAAAAATGATAAGCGAGTAATCGACGCTTATTTGGGGGCTCAGTAATGATAAATCAATATGAAGTTTTAGGTAATGCACCAGCGGCAGAAGATTTAAAAAACTTATCCCCCCAAGATGTACATTTAACTATAAATAATCTTAACGCTGGTTATGGTAAAATGGAGATATTACATAATTTTGAACTATTTGTTAGTAAAGCACAATCTTTATGTTTGATTGGTCCTAATGGAGCAGGTAAATCTACAATTCTTCATTCGATTTATGGATTTACAAACATTTTTTCAGGAAAAATTGAAATTGATGGAAAAGAAATAACAAATCTTTCTCCCGCAGAAAAACTTAAATCAGTTGGAATAGCCTATATCCTCCAAGATAATTCTGTATTTCCAGATATGACAGTGGAAGAAAATTTATTAATGGGGGGATTTATAAAAGATAAAACAGAAGAATCTTACGAGGAGGCTGAAAAAATTCTTCAAAAATATGACAGGTTAGGCAATAGAAGGAATCAGCCAGCAAAAGTATTATCTGGTGGAGAAAGAAGGTTATTAGAAATTTCAAGAGCTCTAGTTATGAAGCCTTCAATTCTGTTAGTTGATGAACCATCTATAGGTCTAGAACCAAAATACATAGATATGGTTTTTGAAATTTTAAGAGATCTTCAACAAAATGAAAAAAAAACAATTATTTTAGTCGAGCAAAATGCTAAAAAAGGTCTCGAGTTTGCAGATATAGGATATGTTTTAGTTTCGGGTCAAACTGCGATTGCTGGAAAAGGTGATGAACTTTTAAGTAATCCAGATGTAGGTCGCCTATTCTTAGGTGGTTAATGATTAATTCAAAATATTTTTTCAAGGGTTTTAAATCTATCAAAGGTATAGGAAGTCCTGCTATAGCATTAGGGGCAAGTTTTGTAGCTATTGGAGCACTCTTAAAAAATTTAGGTTTTACGATTCAAGAAAGTTTTTTTTCAACTTTTTTAACTTATGCATTACCAGGATCATTAGTAATGGCAGAATCTATGTTTTTAGGTGCATCCTTAATTAATATATTTATAGCTGTGTGGCTAGTTAATGCGAGGTTATATCCAATGACTGTAGCCCTAATGCCATTATTGATGCATGAAAATCAACCAAGATGGAAATATTATTTATCATGTCATTTCATTGCTGTTTCTTCTTGGCTGATAATGAAAGATAATTATGAAAATATAGAAAAAAAAAATAGGATAGATTTTTGGATTGGCATTGGAACAGCAACTTGGTCTGTAGCAATATTATCAACAATTATTGGTTTTATAGCCTCTGATTTTCTTAATAAAGATATACTTATTGGTTTAGCAATCGTTAATCCGATTTATTTTATATGTATGATGATAGGTGCCATGAAAACATTTCAAATTAGTTTATCAGTTATACTAGGGATAATTCTAGGACCTGCATTTTATTTTTTATCTCCAGAATGGTGTATTTTATTTGGTGGCATTACAGCAGGTACTATTGCTTTTTTATTAGGAGAAAAAAATGGCGACTAATATTTTAGTTGTAATAATTGTAACTTCTTTTGCTACTTATCTTTCGAGATTTTTAGGTGTAGTAAGTGCTGAAAAAATTAAAGAAACTTCAAAAATGTTTAGATGGTTTAATTGTCTTGCTTATTCAACTCTTGCTGCTTTAATTGCAAGAATAGTAATTTTTCCATCTGGGGCTTTATCTGAAGTAGATTATTTAATTAGATTTATTGTAGTTATTTCTTCTATAGTAGTTTACTATTTAACTAAAAAGAATTTAGTTTACCCCACACTTTTCTCTGCTATCATACTCTCACTTTTTAGTAGTTACTTATGATCAAAAAAATTGATGGATTTGATATTAGTATAAATAAATATTCTTCTAGAATAATAGATATTGATATTACTGATGAAATTTTAGATAAACTTATTTTCCCCTTTAACAAATTTGACATAACTGCACTAGAATACAAACCTTTCACCAGATTTACTATAGCTAAAAGTTTAGATGATTTAAGCAACAATAGATTATCAAAATTACTTAATAAAATTATTAGAGATAGAAATACTGGTTGTTTTATTATAAAGCCAAAAAATCTAATCTCGAAGTTTAATGATACTTTTTTAGTAAAACTTTCAACTGCAATTTCATATTTAATTGGTATACCTAACCATGATGCTATGGCAGGAAAATATTATGCAAGATTTTATGTAAAGCATGAAGATAAAAGTGACTCTTATTTAAGAAAAGCTTATATCAATATGGATTTACATACAGATGGAACTTACGTTAAAGAGAAAACTGATTGGCTGCTAATGTCTAAAATCGAAGAAAAAAATGTCGAAGGAGGTGAAACAGCAATGTTACATCTTGATGACTGGGAACATTGCGAAGAGTTATTAAATGATCCTGTAGCTAAAGAGAATTTTATTTGGGGCTCTCCTAAAAGTAAAAATATAGATTACAAAGTTGAACATCCTATATTTTCAGTTGATAAAAATGGTAGGGCACAAATTTCTTATATTGATCAATTTCCTGAACCTAAAAATATGAAACAAGGAGTTTTTTTACAAAAATTATCAGACAGCTTAGAAGAAAGTACTAATAAGATTATAACAAAACTTCCAGTCGGATCCTCTATAGTCGCAAATAACTATTTTTGGCTTCATGGGAGAAAAGCGTTTAAAGAACACAAAGAGCTTAGTAGAGAGCTTTTAAGGATCAGGGGATCTTTTTTTCAGGAATCGCCAAATTAGTTTATATTTTAGGGAATGTTTTTAAGAAGATAAAACGAGACAAGATTCTAATATAAATTGTGCTTACTAATTGATAAAAAAAAACGTTGATATTACTGAATTTTTTTGTTGCAATTAAGCAACAAATGTCTTTTTTTTCACTTTTAGCCTATTTAGAGATAAAAAAAGTGAATTTAATGAGGTAAAAGTTTCACTAATTTTAATTTAAATTAATATTAATAAGGAAAGATAATGAGAAAAATATTAGTAACAATAATTTTGTCTTTATTTGCAATGGGCACCGCTTCTGCAGAAATAGGTGTTAATGTTGGAATATCTGGACAATTAGGTCTCTTTTCTGCGACTGCTACTGAAAAGGACGCAGGTAACCATGGAACAACTACTGGTGACAACGAAACGAATAGAGATTCAGATTTTATTGGTCTTGGATATCATTCAATCTTCATTGAAAAGGAATTAGGTCCTTTAGCAATTGGGGTTGATTACGTTCCGGAAGCTCTAGAAACTGAAACAGCTGAAAATACTAACCATGATAAAACTACTTCAGCGACTGCATCAAGAGTTACAAACAAAGTTCAAGTAGACTTTGAGGATTTAACAACAATATATGTTGCGTTAAATTTAGGTGACACAGGTTCTTATGTAAAATTAGGTCATGCTATGGTTGATATAGTAACTAACGAAAAATTAGGAACTGGTTCAACTTATGGAAATACTGATATATCAGCTACAACTGTCGGAATTGGATATAACAGCGACTTTGGTAATGGTATGTTTATTAGAGCAGAAGGTACTTATATGGAATTTGATGGTACATCATTAAAATCATCTTCAGGATCTCAAACGATCTCATTAGATAGTTTAGATGGTGTAACAGGAAAAATTTCTGTTGGTAAATCATTCTAATTAAATAAAGTTTTTAAAATTTTAAAAAGCCCCCTTTTTAGGGGGCTTTTTTTTTGCCTAATAATTTAATTTTTTGTTGATATAGTATAATATTATGAAATTAGGTTTTATTGGGGTTGGTAATATATCCTCAGATGTTGTAACAGGCATTTGTAACTCAAAAATATCTTTTAAAAAAATATTTTTATCTCCAAGAAATAAAAAAAAATCTCATATTTTAAAAAAAAAATTTAAAAATAAGATATATGTTACTAAAACAAATCAAGAGGTAATTGATAAATCTGATTGGGTATTTATAGGGGTTTTACCTGAAGTTGGAGAAAAAATAATACCTCAACTAAAATTTAAATCAAATCAAATAGTTGTAAGTTTTATATCTACAATTGAATATTTTAAATTAAAAAAAATTCTTAAAAAGAAAACCAATGTTGTTAGGGCCATTCCTATGCCACCTATTGCTTTAGGTAAAGGACCAGTAGCTATTTTTCCACCCCATAAAAAAGTTAAATTTTTCTTTGATAAAATTGGCGATACTATAGAAATTAAAAGTGAAAAGCTTTCCCAAACTTTTTGGGCAACCTCTGGTACAATGTCATCTTTTTACGAGATGTTAAAAACACTTTCAGATTGGTTGGTAAAAAAAGGATTAACACGATTACAGGCTCAAAAATATGTAACTTCTCTTTACTCAGCTCTAGCCGAATTAGCAGCTGTAAACTCTAAAAAAGATTTAAAACATTTCGTAGCCGAGTCACAAACTCCAGGAGGTTTAAATTGGCAAGGGGTAAATGAATTAAGAAAAGCTGGGTATTATAAATCTTTAGAAAAATCTATTAATAATATTCTTAAAAGATTAAAGAATAATTAATGTCTGAGAATATTTTAGAACTAAATAATCTTTCAAAATATTTTGGCGGATTAGCTGCTGTTTCTGATTGTTCTCTTAAAATAAAAAAAGGAACAATTACTGGTATTATTGGGCCTAACGGTTCAGGTAAAACAACTCTTTTTAATTTGATAGCTGGAAATTTAAAATCTTCATCTGGCAGTGTAATATTTAATGATGAGGAAATTACTGATGTACCATCTTTTGAACTCTTTTCAAAAGGTTTGTTAAGAACTTTTCAAATTGCACATGAGTTTACTAATCTGTCTGTTTTAGAAAATTTGATGATGGTGCCTGGTAATCAATCTGGAGAAAAGTTAATGAATATTTTATTAAAACCATCTTTAGTCGCTAAAGAGGAAACTTATATTAAAGAAAAGGCGATAGAAGTTGTTAATTTTCTAAATTTAAGTCATTTAAAAAATGAATTAGCTGGAAATTTATCTGGAGGGCAAAAAAAGCTATTAGAATTAGGTCGTACAATGATGGTTGATGCTAAATTAGTTTTGTTAGATGAGGTGGGTGCAGGGGTTAACAGAACTTTATTAAAAGATCTTGGAACTGCTATTGAAAAGTTGAATAAAGAAAAAGGATATACCTTTTGTATGATTGAACATGATATGGATTTTATAGGCAGATTATGTGACCCAGTAATTGTTATGTCGGAGGGATCAGTTCTTTTTGAGGGTTCGGTTAAAGATGCTAAAAAAGACGAAAAAGTAATTGAGAGTTATTTGGGTAGAGGTTCTAAATTAAAGGATAATTGATAATGGCATTTTTTGAGGGAAATAACATGACTGGAGGTTATGGAAAGGGGCCTGATATTATTAATTCATGTTCTGTAAATGTTGAAAGAGGGGAAATAGTATCAATTCTTGGACCAAATGGAGCTGGAAAATCTACAGCAATGAAAGCAATGTTAGGTTTACTAAATCTAAAATCTGGATCTGTAATTATTGATGGAAAAAACATTTCAAATCTTTCACCTCAAGATAGAGTAAAACAAGGTATTTCTTTTGTTCCTCAAAATAAAAACGTTTTTGCAGGTATGACAGTTGAAGAAAATTTAGAAATGGGGGCTTTCTTAATTAATAGAGACTATAAATCAGTCATAGATGAAATTTACGATTTGTTTCCAATTCTTAAAGAAAAAAAAAGTCAATTAGTTGGAGAGTTATCCGGAGGACAAAGACAACAAGTTGCGCTTGGAAGAGCACTAATGATTAAGCCATCTGTTTTAATGCTAGATGAGCCAACTGCAGGTGTTTCCCCAATAGTTATGGATGAATTATTTGATCATATAGTGAAAGTTAAAAGAACTAATGTTGCTATTTTGATGGTAGAACAAAATGCAAAACAAGCATTGAATATATCTGACAGAGGTTATGTTTTGGTAACGGGAGAAAACCGTTTTTCTGGAACTGGAAAAGAATTATTAAATAATCCAAGAGTAAGAACTTCATTTTTAGGTGGTTGATATGGATTTTTTAAACGCAACTATTCTTTTATTAAATTATATTTTTGTTCCAGCTTTAGCATATGGGTCTCAATTGGCATTGGGTGCAATTTTTGTAACTTTGATTTATGGAATTTTAAGATTTGCAAATTTCGCAACAGGAGACATGATGTCTTTTGGAACTATGTTCACAATCTTGTTTACTTGGTATTTCCAATCAGTAGGAATTAGTCTAGGAGTATTGCCTACTGCATTATTAGCAATTCCTTTCGCGATAATTTTTATGATAGGGTATATGCTTTTAATAGATAAATTTGTTTTTAAATATTATAGAGTAAACAAAAGTCCTCCAGTTCAACTAGCTATGGTTAGTATTGGTGTTATGTTTGTTACCCAGGCTGTTGTAAGAATAATAATAGGCCCATCTGATAGAAGATTTTTCGATGGTGAAAAGTTTTTAATAAAAGCGGGCGAATTTAAAGAAATGACAGGTTTAAATGAGGGGTTGGCAATTAAATCAACTCAAGTTATTACAATTTTAGTTACACTAATTCTCGTATCTACTCTTTTTTGGTTTTTAAATAAAACTAAAACAGGAAAAAGTATGAGAGCTTACTCAGATAATGAAGATTTAGCATTGCTTTCAGGAATAGATCCAAAAAAAATAGTCATGATCACTTGGATTATTGCTGGTATTCTAGCAACAATTGGAGGTGCCTTATACGGTTTAGATAAAAGTTTTAAACCTTTTACATATTTTAATAATATGCTTCCAATATTCGCTGCAGCTATTGTAGGTGGAATTGGTAATCCATTTGGAGCATTTTTAGGAGGATATGTAATTGCTTTTTCTGAAATATTATTAACATATGCTTATAGAAAATTTTTCATGTATGTTTTACCTGAAAGTATGGAACCCGGTGGTTTAGTTCAATTACTTTCAACTGATTATAAATTTGCTGTGTCTTTTTCAATATTAGTTATCGTATTACTCTATCGACCATCAGGAATATTTAAAGGGAAGGTATTGTGAGAAAAAATTTAAATGTAATAGCGGCTTATGGTATAATGATGGGGTTAATTATCCTTGTAGGAATATTTCAATCCTGGAATATTGCTTTATCAATATTTAATCTTTGCTTGATTTCAGCTGTTATGACAATGGGTGCAAATATTCAATGGGGCTATGCTGGCCTAATTAACTTTGGAATAATGGGATATACAGCATTAGGTGGTTTGGCAGCAGTTTTAATTTCTGTTAATCCAGTTCAAGAAGCCTGGAATGCAGGTGGTTCGAATATTTTATTTAGTCTTTTTCTTATCATAGGAATGGTGTTGGCTGTTAGGTATGTTTTAAAGAAATATGAAAAATCGAAAATAAGAACTTATATCATTGCTACAATTATCATCCTAGGAATTATCATAATACGATTTGTATCTGAGCCTGGTATTGAGGCAATTGAAGAGGTAGATCCAGCAAAAACAGGTTTTTTAGGTGGACTTGGTCTCCCAATTATATTCTCTTGGATAGTAGGGGCTTTGTTTGCTGGTGGATTAGCATTTGTTATAGGTAAAGTTGCCTTAGGTTTAAGAGCAGATTACTTAGCAATAGCAACCTTGTTAATATCTGAAATTGTAATTGCAATTATTAAACATGAAGATTGGCTGACAAGAGGGGTTAAAAATGTAATTGGATTAAAACGTCCTGCACCTTATGAGGTAAACTTACAACAAACAGATTGGTTCATTAATTTAGTTGAAAAATTTAACTTTAGTAAATTAAATCTAATTTCAGATTTTACTGAAAGACAAGCTGCTCTTAACCAATTTGTAATTGAAGGATCGTCAGTTTTTGTAAAACTTTGTTATTCAGGCCTATTTTTAATAGTTGTAATTATTCTTTTAATCTTAACTCAAAAAGCTCTTTATTCGCCATGGGGAAGAATGATGAGAGCTATTAGAGATAATGAAGAGGCAGCTAATGCTATGGGTAAAAATGTTGTTAAGCAACATCTTTTAATATTTGTTTTAGGATCAGCCATTGTAGGTATTGCTGGAGCGATGTTAGTAACTCAGGATGGATTATTTACTCCAGGAAGTTATAGACCAATGAGATACACTTTTTTAATATGGGTTATGGTTATAGTTGGAGGAAGTGGAAATAATTTTGGTGCAATTCTTGGAGGTTTTGTAGTTTGGTTCTTATGGATTGAAGCAGCACCAATAGGATTATATTTAGTAAATCTAACAACTGCAGGTTTAGATGATACACACGCTTTAAAAGTTCATCTAATTGAGAGTGTTCCTTATTTTAGATTTTTAATGATGGGAATTGGTCTATTACTCATTATGAGATATCGACCGAAAGGTATACTTCCAGAAAAAATAGAAATAAAGTAAACTTATGAAATATATTATATTAGGTGCAGCTATAGCTTGGGCCATGTATATGGCAGATAAGTATATGTTTTAATGAATAAAAATCTTTGGCTGCTAATTTTAAGTCAGATTTTCGCATTTACGGCTGCACCCGTCACAGTATTCTTAAGTGGAATTATTGGTTCTCAACTTAGTCCTGTAAAATCTTTATCAACATTACCAATGGCATTATCAATAGTAGGAATTGCAATTTTTGCAATGTTTGCAGCAAAAGTAATGAGTATAATAGGACGTAGATCAGGATTTATTTTTGCATCGGTCGGAA
Organism: uncultured Pelagibacteraceae bacterium; assembly: GCA_902517735.1. Classification (GTDB taxonomy): domain Bacteria; phylum Pseudomonadota; class Alphaproteobacteria; order Pelagibacterales; family Pelagibacteraceae; genus Pelagibacter. The sequence goes on along the minus strand of CABYDK010000001.1, from coordinate 65,169 downwards.
CTTCAGTTGCCTCTTTGATAGCTGCTTACTCAATAATTATAGAGAGTTTTATATTATTCAATTTAGGATGTTTCTTAATTGGAGCAGGAGTTGCTTTCAGTCATCAATATAGATTTGCTGCAGTTGAAACAGTCGATAAAGAAATGGCCCCAAAAGCAATATCAATAATATTATTAGCGGGAATAGGTTCTGCATTTATAGGGCCAAATTTAGCTAATGTTTCTAAAGAAATTATTTCCCAGCATTTATATGCAGGTTCATATATAGCTCTTGCAGTTTTAACTCTTACATCAACTATTTTTTTATTATTTTATGAAGATAGTCATAAAAAAAATAATTTTATAAAAAAAAGTAGCAGAAGTTATTTTGAGCTAATTTCACAACCTAGGTTTTTACAAGCTTTAATTGCTTCAGCATTTGCTTATGCAGTGATGACATTTTTGATGACAGCAACACCAATAAGTATGCATGTAATGGAAAATATGAGTTTGGCTAAAACAGGTTTTGTAATTCAATTACATATTGCATCTATGTTCTTACCATCTTTAATCACAGGAAACTTAATCAAAAAGTTTGGTCATAGCAAGATTATGTACGCAGGAGTTATGTTATTTTTTATAACAATTTTATTAAGTTTGTTTGAACAAACCTTCTTTAATTATTTAGTTGCTCTAATTTTCTTGGGATTAGGTTGGAATTTTTTATTTATATCAGGAACTAGTTTGTTAGTTTTATCTTATAGAGAAGAAGAAAAATTTAAAGCACAAGGTTTTAATGACCTTATTGTTTATACAGTTCAAGCAACAGCAAGCTTATCTGCTGGGGTATTTATTAATTTAACTAATTGGAAAACAATGAATTTAGTTTGTATAATATTTTTAGTAATTATTATTATTTCAACTTTAAGAGCAGATTTTAAACAAAAAAAACCCCAGTAAATTTAATTACTGGGGTTTTTTGAATAAGATATTAATTATCTTTGTTTTTTAGTTTTAAACTTACCGCCTTTAATTTCTTGTTCTAAGAAAGAACCTTCAGCTTCACCGACGTCAGTAAAAGTTACTCCAGTTGCACCTTCGTAGTCAACTTTTTTACCTTTAGCTAATAAGTCTAAACCCTTTTTAAGTTCACCTGGGTAAATTTTTGTTCCAGGACCGTTAGCAACATCCATTACATTTTTTGCAATAGATGCTCTATCAGCTGATCCACCTGCTTGCATTGCTAAAACAATTAAAGCAGCTGCATCATAAGACTCACTTGTGTAAGGACCAGAAGAATCAATACCAGCAGCTTTTGCTACATTAGCAAATACGCCAGCTCCTTTTCCAGTTGATCCAGGCATTGATCCAAAAGATTTACTTAAATCTTTTCCAAAAGCATCAACTAAAGATTGACCAATCATACCATCAGATAAAATAAATTTATCAAATGCACCAGAATCTAAAGAAGCCTGGATAATTCCCTTTCCACCTTGGTCCAGGTATCCAATAACTGCTACAGCATCACCACCTGCAGAAGCAAGAGTTGCCACTTCAGAAGAGTAGTCAGCTTTACCGTCTTCGTGAGCAGTTACAGTTGATACTTTAATTCCATGCGCTTTTACAGCTGCTTCATAAACATCTGCTAAACCTTTACCATAATCATTGTTGGTATAAGTAATTGCAACACTTTTAACTTTTCTGTCTTTAGTAATATCAGCTAAAATTTGACCACCTCTAGCATCAGATGGAGCAGTTCTAAAGAAATACCCTTTATCATCCAAAGTAGTTAAACCAGGCGAAGTTGCTGAAGGAGAAATCATAACCACTCCATTTGGAACAGCAACATTAGATGCAATAGCACCAGTCACTCCTGAACAATCAGCTCCCATGATAGCTGCTACACCTTGTGAAATAACTCCTTCAGCCGCTGCCGTTGCTGCTGCAGAGTCAACACAAGTTGAATCAGCTCTTATTACTGAAATAGTTTCTCCTCCCAATAGCGAACCTGAGTCAGAAGCTTCTTTAAAAGCAAGTTCTGCAGATGCCGCCATAGCCGGCGTAAGAGATTCGATAGGGCCAGTAAACCCTAATATAATCCCCATTTTAATTTCTGCAAAAGTATTCGTTGTTAAAGTAGAAACGAATATGAATGCAGCAATAAATATTTTTTTCATTATTTTCCTCTTTGATTGTTAACAATTTATAAAAAATAAATTAAAACCTATTTCAATAATTTTTCAATAAGCAAATTATTTAATTTTATTGAGTAAAAAGACTGAAGTTATTACTATTATACAACCTATTATAAACATTATAGTTGGCACTTCATTAAAAACTATATAAGTCAGAATAATTCCAAATATTGGAAATAAAGAATAAAAAGGAAAAATTTTACCTACAGTGTAAAATTTGTATAAATAAAACATTAATAAATGTGCCCCTAAAGAAACTACGATAGCCTGATAAGAAATTAGCATCCAAGAATTTAAATTAATATTTTTTATATTCAGAATTGTATCTCCTTCAATAAAGTATGAAATTATAAATAATAAAATAAAACCAAATAATCCTACGAATGAATTTAATGTGCTAGTATCTAATTCTCTTAATTCTCTTGAATAAACTTGAGCTAATCCAAAAGACAATGCCATTAAACTTGCAAAAAATAAACCTAGAAAATTATTAGCTAGTTTAGGATCAAAAAATATTATTATAATACCCACAAATGAACTAAAAATAAGAAACCACTTTCTGTTACTTATGTTTTCATTTAACATTATTCCACTAGCGAGTATTCCAAATGGTATAGCAAGTTGTGAACCAATAATTATTGGGGATATAATTGATGAATGATATAAAGATAGATTCATAAAAACGTAAACCATTACACCCATGGAAATTGAAAAAGCTATTAACGATTTAACATATTTTTGTTCTGGAACTTTTAATTTCCAAAAAGGCAGAAGTATAAAAAAAACAATACCCATTCTCAATGAAGCCATAAGAATAGGAGGTACCGAATTATTCAATGCTAATTTAGCTACTGGAAAAGCACTTCCATGAGCTATCATAATAAACAATAAAATAAAAAGGTGTTTTAAAGGCAAATTAAAAATAATTAAAAATATTTCTGAAAAGTTTCATTAATTGATAGCACACCATAATCATTTAAGCCGCCAATGATTAATTGTAGACCAACGATTAATATAAAAATTAGTCCAACATATGCTATCCAAATATGTCTTTGTATATAATGAGCCATATAAGTTGCCAATGCACCTGTTAAAACTACAGATAGAATAAGACCAAAAATCATGAAACCAAAATATCCCTTAGCTGCTGCAACAACTCCAATTACATTATCAAAACTAATTGTAATATCAGCAAACAAAACTTTGCAAATACTTTGAATATAGGAAGGTTCTTTAGATTTTTTTGTTGGGGATTTTATTTTTTTAATTTCTAAAAGGTCTTTTCTTAAATCATTTACAATCCAGATTAACAAAAGACCACCTAATATTTTTACAAAATAAAACTCAAATAAATAAGTTGCAAAAATTGCAAAAATAATTTTAAAGACTAAAGCTCCTACGACACCCCAAAGAATAATTTGCTTTCTATTTTTTGGAACGAAATTTGCAGCTATTGATCCTATGATAACTGCGTTATCAGCTGTTAAGATGATAGTAATAAAAATGATTTTGGTTAAAATAATGAGTTCTTCAATCAAGATTTTTTATATTTAGATATTTAGTTCGTTTTTATAAAATATATATATAATAATTAATTTTTTGAAATAATTCAATTAAAAGTAGTATCATTTTTTTATTGATAATTTTTTTAATACATAATGAAATGTCTAAATAGAAATGGAGGACAAATGAGGTTTACAAAATATTTATTGACTATTTTAGTTTCATTAATTTTGTCTATAAATTTAGCTATAGCGGAAAAATGGGATATGGCCCTTGCTTATGGAGCTGGGAATTTTCACTCTGCTAATGCAGCTGAATTTGCAAAAAATGTAACTGAAAAAAGTGGCGGGAAGTTAACAATAGTTACTCACCCGGGTGGTTCATTATTTAAAGGAGGAGAAATTTTTAGAGCTGTAAGAACTGGTCAAGCTCAGATAGGTGAAAGATTTATGTCAGCTTTAGGAAAAGAAGATCCGTTGTTAGAAGTTGACTCTCAACCTTTTTTAGCAACATCTTATGCAGATGCTATGAATTTATATAAAGCATCCAAAGATGAAATCATTAAAGGATTAGATGAGAAGGGTTTAGTTTTTCTTTATGCTGTCCCTTGGCCTGCTCAAGGATTATATAGCAAAAAAGAAATTAATTCTGTTCAAGATCTTAAAGGCTTAAAATTTAGGGCGTATAATTCAGCAACGATTAGAATTGCTGAATTAACAGGAATGGCACCAACAAAAATTGAAGCTGCAGAAATTAGTCAGGCATTTTCTACTGGGGCTGTCGAAAGTATGATTACATCACCTACTACAGGAAAAAACTCTAAGATTTGGGAAAATGGTGTAAAATATTTTTATGATATTGCAGCTTGGTTTCCAAAAAATATGGTAATTGTAAATAAAGATGCATGGAATAAACTAGATCAAGCAACTAAAGATTTAGTTATGAAGCAAGCAGCATTAGCAGAGAGAAAAGGTTGGCAATTATCAAAACAAGGAAATGTTGGAGATAAAAAAGCTTTAGCTAATGCCGGTATGGTAGTTGGAAAAGTAAATTCATCTTTACAAGCTCATTTCGAAAAAGTTGGAAAGACTATGGCTATGGAATGGTCTCAAAAAGCTGGTTCAAGAGGAGCTGCTGTTTTATCAGCTTATAAATAATTTAATTTAATCTATCTTGAGGCCACTTAATAAATATAAGTGGCCTTAATAATTATGTTTAGATTTTTAGATAAAGCTTTAAATAAACTTTATAAATTTTCAGGCTATATAGCTGCAACCTTTTTAATATTAGTTGCATTATTTATTCTTACAGGTATTTCATCTAGAATATTTGGTTTTTATATCAGAGGATTAGCAGAATACTCAGGATACTGTATGGCAGCAGCATCTTTTTTTGGTTTGGCATATACTTTTGTTGAAGGCGGTCATATACGGATTACTCTTTTTTTAGAAAAATTCTCAGCTGATAAAAGACGCTTAATTGAAATATGGTGCTTAAGCATAGCAAGTTTTTTTTCAGGATACTTAACATTCTATTTTATTAAAATGCTTATTATATCGTATAAATTTCAAGAGAGAAGTGAGGGCGCCGATGAAATTTTAATATGGATACCTCAAACCAGTGTAGCAATTGGATCAACAATATTTTTTATAAGTGTTCTTCATCAATTTATTTTGAACATAAAAAAAAATTAAATGGCTGAAATTTTTTTAACAATCTTTTTTATTAGTGTTTTATTATTTTTTTTAGGCTCTGGCATATGGGTTGCACTGAGTATGATAGGAGTATCTGCTATTGGGATGATGTTATTTACTTCTAGACCAGTAGGTGATGCAATGGCAACCACTATATGGGGCACATCTTCATCATGGACTTTAACAGCTTTACCTTTATTTGTTTGGATGGGTGAAATATTATTTAGAACTAAACTTTCTGAAAATCTATTTAAAGGTTTATCTCCTTGGATGCAAAAACTACCTGGGGGCTTAATTCATGTTAATGTTGTAGGATGCGCTTTGTTTGCCGCTATATCTGGTTCATCAGCTGCAACTGTTGCAACAGTTGGAAAGATGTCTATTCCTGAGTTGAGAAAAAGAAATTACCCAGAAAAGATATTGTTAGGAAGCTTGGCAGGGTCTGGAACTCTAGGTTTATTGATACCTCCATCAATTATCTTAATTATTTATGGAGTTGCCGTTCAAGAGTCTATAGCTAAATTATTTATTGCAGGAATCATCCCAGGAATAATGATTGCTTTAATTTTTATGTCTTATGTAATTATTTGGTCATTAATTCATAAAAAAGAAATGCCGAAAATTATTGAGGAGTATTCATTTTTAGAGAAAATAAAAAGATCAAGACAACTTTTGCCAATAATATTATTAATTTCTGCTGTTATAGGCTCTATATATACCGGAGTCGCAACTGCCACTGAGGCAGCTTCATTAGGTGTTGTAGGAGCTTTAATTTTGTCTTATTTCCAAAAAAGTTTAAATCTGGAAACGTTTAGATCATCTTTACTAGGTGCAACAAAAACTTCTTGTATGATTGCATTTATATTAGCAGGCTCTACTTTTTTATCTTTGGCGATGGGATTTACAGGATTACCAAGAAATTTAGCAATATGGATACAAAATATGGATCTATCACCTTATGTTCTGATTATAGTTTTAACGATTTTTTACATAATACTAGGAATGTTTCTAGATGGAATATCTGCTGTTGTATTAACAATGGCAATAATTGAACCAATGATCAGACAAGCAGGATTTGATATGATTTGGTTTGGTATCTTTTTAGTTATTGTAGTTGAGATGGCTCAAATAACACCTCCTGTAGGATTTAATTTATTTGTTCTGCAAGGCATGGCAAATAAAGATATGGGTTATATTGCAAAAAGTGCTTTTCCATTATTTTTACTAATGGTTTTGGCAGTAATTTTAGTAGTAATTTTTCCTGAAATTGCTTTGTGGATGCCAGAGCAAATGGTTAAAAACTTAAACTAGTATTTAGAAACTTTTTCTCCAGCTATTATTGCTTTTAATTCATCATATTCTTTACAATTACAATTTTTTAATACCTCTAGTCTTCCTACTGCAAGATTATGTCTACCAGTCACCACATACAATTCTCCTAAATATTCATTAATTCCAATGTGAGTTGGATTGATAGCTAGACCTTGTAAGTAATATTTTTCACCATTTTCAAAATCCCCTAGTTTTCTAGTAGTAAAACCAAGATAATTAAGTGTATCAGGTTTACTTGGATTTTTTTTGTTAGATTTTAAGAGAAGTTTTTGTGCTTTTTCATATTTTTTATTTGCTTTCTCTAATTTTCCTTTTTTTTCGAGTTTTTTTGCGCTTTTAATGTATGAGACAGCTTTTTCATAATTAGATTTCATTGACCCCTCATCTCCACCTGATGAGCTAGAACCAGCTGAAAAACTACTAGTTATTAAAAATATGTAAATAATTGATGCTAAAAAAAAACTTTTAATCATTTTTAAATTTCTCCATTTTGTTTAAAGCTACTAGTTTAAGACCATTATCTTGCAAGTTGTTTCTTATTGATTTTGCAGTTGCTAATGAACTTTCATTATCCCCATGTATGCATACCGAGTCTATTTCGCAAGGTATTTGCTTACCACTGTGACAATTGAGAGCCTGATTTTTGACCATACTCAATACATGTTTTTTTGCCTGTTCAGGATCAGTTATTAATGCGTGACTTTTTTTTCTAGAAACTAAATTTCCATCATCTTCATAGTTTCTATCTGCAAAAATTTCACATGCTATTTTCATATCCAGTTTTTTTGCTGCCTTCTCCATTTTTGAACCGGTTGGCACTAGATAGATTAAATCTTTACCTATCTCATTAATAACTTTTGCCAAAGTAGTTGACAATTCAATATCTTCGCAAGCCATATTATTTAAGGCACCATGTGGTTTAATATGAGTGACCACCTGTCCATGTTTGCTTGCAATTTTTTGTAGAATTTCATATTGATTAATTATTAATTTTCTAATTTCACCTGAAGAAAGATTCATCCTTTTTCTTCCAAAATTTTCAGGATCATTAAAAGAGGGGTGAGCACCAATACTAACATTATTTTTTTTTGATATTTTAATTACCTGATTCATAGACTCATCATCTCCAGCATGAAAACCACAAGCAACATTTGCTGAATTTACTATTTCAAGTAAATCAGGATCATGTTTATTAGAATGATATTTAGATTTTTCACCTAAATCGCAATTTATATTAATTTCAATAGTCATAAATTGTAAGTATAACATGGCATGTTAAAAAATATATCAAATCTTGGTGACGCAGCTCTATATTGTGATTTTGGTAATGAAGTTAATAAAGAAATTAATTCTTTAGTTATTAGGTATTTTAAAACATTAAAACTAAAAAAAATTGATGGAATTAATAACTTAACACCGTCTTATAATAAATTAATTATATCCTACGATTTAAAAAGAACAAATTATAAGAACATTAAAAAAATTATTGAAAATATTACAATCGATCAAAAAGAAAATTTATCATCAAATAAAATAGAGATACCAGTTTGTTGTGATAAATCGCTTTCCTTAGATATAGAAAGATTAGAAAAAAAACTAAATTTAAATCGAGATAAAATTTTTGATAATTTTTTTGCAAAAGAATACTTTTGTTACATGACAGGGTTTATAGCTGGTATGCCCTTTCTTGGTGACCTCGATGATAAGATGAGAGCAAAAAGATTGGAAACACCTAGAGTAAAAGTTCCAAAGGGATCAGTTGGGTTAACAGAACAATTTGCAAATATTTATACTTTTGAAAGTCCAGGAGGTTGGAACATTATTGGCAATTCACCCCTTGAAATTTTTAATAGTAAAAAAGAAAAAAAACCAAATTTAATAAATCCTGGAGATACTGTAGTTTTCAAAAAAATAAATATTGAACAATATAAAAAATATAATGAGTAAAAATTATTTCAAAATAATTAGAGCAGGCATAAATACTACCTTTCAAGACTTAGGAAGAGAAAATTTATATCACATTGGAATACCTTTTAGCGGTGCAATGGATAATAGAAATTATTTATTATCTAATAAATTAGTAAAAAATGATTTAAATTCTCCAGTTATAGAATTTGCCTACCAAGGACCTTTACTTAAGTATCATGGAGATAGAATAAATATAGCTATAACTGGAGATGTAAATTTTAGATTAAAAAAAAACCATAAAGTATTTGAAGGAAATTGTTATGAAACCTATTTATTAGAAAATGGAGATGAAATAGATCTTTTATCAACTAATAAATCTGTTTATGGTTATTTCGCAATCGGTGCACAGATTGATTTAGAGCTTCAATGGAAAAGCTGTTCTATAAATACAAAAGCTAAAATTGGATCTAACGATGGAAAAAAAATTTTAGATGGTCAGAAAATTCAAATTAAAAAAATAAGCAAAGATTTTTCAAAAAAAAAACTAAATTATCTTAATTCAAAAATTGAAAAGATAAGAGTAATTAAGGGTACTAATTATGATTATTTTTCTGATAAAGGAAAAAAAATATTTTTTGAAAAGGAGTTTATAGTTTCAAAACTATCCGACAGAATGGGTATGAGATTAGAAGGCCCGAAGATTGAAAATATTATTGATACAAATATTAAATCTGAAGGTTTATTAAAAGGTATAATTCAAATTCCTGCTGATGGTAATCCTATAATTATGCTTTCTGACCACGGAACAATAGGGGGTTATCCAAAGATAGCTGTAGTTATCAGTGCTGATTATGACAAATTGGTTCAATTATCACCAGGTTCTAAAGTAAAATTTCAGGAAATAAATTTATCTGATGCAGAAACTTTATTTAAGTTGTATGAAATGGAAACTCAAAACCTAATTTCACAAATATAATGACTTTTATAAGAAACTTACCTGGCCCATTATTAATATTTTTAGGAGCTTTAAGTTTAAGTTTTGGTGGATTACTTGTTAAATCATTTGAGGGTGCAACCTTATGGCAAATTTTATTTTGGAGATCTTTATTTTTTTCTCTTACTATTCTAGCTTTTTTAATTATTAGCTATAAAGGAAAAACTTTGAAATCATTCTACGTTTCAGGTTTACCAGGATTTTTTGGTGGAATAATACTATCTATTGGTTTCTGTGGTTATGTTTTTGCAATGTATAATACGACAGTTGCAAATACTAATTTTATCATTTCACTTCAAATACTATTTCTTTCAGTATTTGGGTATTTTTTTTTAAAAGAAAAAATAAGCACTACAACTTTAACTTCAATTATTTTAGCAATGATAGGCGTTTTATTGATGGTTGGAAATTCACTCACACCAGGTGAGTTATCTGGAAACCTAGCAGCATTTTCAATGCCAATAGTTTTTGCAATTTTGATTATAATAATAAGAAAATATCCGACTGTAGATATGGTTCCAGCTCAATTTGTAGCTGGAGTATGTTCATGTGTAGTTGGGTTTTTGCTCTCAACTAAATTAATGATATCCCCTCATGATATTTTTTTAGGTTTTCTAGCTGGTTTTTTTCAAGTTGGTTTTGGTTTTATATTTATTACAATTGGAGCAAGAACAACTACTTCTGCTACGGTTGGAATAATTATGCTATCCGAATCTGTACTTGGGCCAATTTGGGCTTTTCTTTTTGTAAGTGAAAGACCTTCATTATTCGGATTAATAGGAGGAGCAATAATTCTTTTTGCTGTTTTACTACAGTTTTACACACTTTTAAAAAAGACAAAGATAACTGTTTCCAATTGACATTTTAGGTCACTTGTAGGACTATTGCTTTACGGGAGAGACTACAGTTTATCGTAGCGCCGAAGGAGCAACCACCCAGGAATCTCTCAGGCAAAAAGGACCGTAACATATTAACTCTGGAAAGAGATTTAATTCTCGCCGAAGGAGCAAAACTCTCAGGCAAATATACAGATGGGTGCAAAGAGTTAATATGGAAACAAAAAAAACATCGCTGTACCAATTACATCAAGATTGTAATGCAAAATTTGTGGAATTTGCAGGTTATCATATGCCAATTCAATATTCCGAAGGTATTGTAGAAGAGCATAAATTCACAAGAAATCACTCTGGTATTTTTGATGTTTCACATATGGGTCAATTATTTGTTTATGGTGGTGGGGAATTAATCAAAGATTTAGAAAAAATCTTTCCATTAGATTTGAAAAATTTAAGACTAAATCATTCAAAATACAGCTTCTTAATGGATAAAGATGCTGGGATTCAGGATGATTTAATCATTACAAAAATTAATGAAGGTTTTTTAATCATTCTTAATGCAGCATGCAAAGACAATGACTTTAAAATTTTAAAGGAATTATTAAATGAAAAGTACAAAATGGTATTGGATGAAAATAGATCTTTAATTGCAATCCAGGGTCCTAAATCATCAGAAATCCTAAACGAACTTGTTGATGGTGTAAAAGATCTAAATTTTATGACAGGAAACTGGTTTTCATTTGAAAAGCAGAAAATTTATATTACGCGATCTGGGTATACAGGTGAAGATGGTTTCGAGATATCTATCCCGAATGATTTTGTAGATAAATTTACTAGAGAATTAATTAACAAAGGATCCAAGTTAATAGGTTTAGGAGCAAGGGATACTTTAAGACTGGAAGCTGGTTTATGTTTATATGGTCATGATCTTGATAAAGACAAAACTCCAGTGGAAGCAAATTTAAAGTGGGCAATTTCAAAAGAAAGAATATCCAAGGGAGATTTTATAGGCTCAGACATAATCATTAAACAATTAAACAATGGTGTAAGTAAAATAAGAGTTGGAATTAAACCTGAGGGAAGAATAATTGCTAGAGAAAAAACAAAGATATTTAATCATTTAGATGTTCATATTGGAGAAATTACTAGTGGAACATTTGGACCAAGTGTAAATGGACCTGTAGCAATGGGTTATGTAGAAAATGAATTTTCAAAAAAAAATACTAAAATATTATTAGAAGTAAGGGGTAAAAAATATCCAGCAAGTATTTGTGGTTTGCCATTTTATAAAAAAAGTTATGTGAAAGGAGTATATTAATGAGTGAAGTAAAATATTCAAAAGAGCATGAGTGGATTAAGTTAGATGGAGATGTTGCAATAATTGGTATCACAAAACATGCAACAGAGATGTTAGGTGATATAGTTTTTGCAGAACTTCCAGAAAAAGGTTCTAATGTAGAAAAAGATGGAACAGCTGGAGTTGTAGAGTCAACCAAAGCTGCTAGTGATGTTTATACTCCTGTAAGTGGTGAAGTAGTTGATACAAATCAAGCCATTGTAGATGATCCATCAAAAATCAATCAAGATCCAGAAAACTCAGCATGGTTTTTTAAACTTAAAATGAAAGATCCATCAGAAATGGATACTTTGATGAATAAAGACGATTACGATAAGTTTGCTAAGGAGACATCAGTATAATGTTACCAAATTCAGAAAAAGATTTTTTAAAAAGACACATTGGACCTTCTAAAGAAGACCAATCAAAAATGTTAAAAGAATTAAATTATCAATCACTAGATGATTTAATTGACAATACTGTTCCAGAAAAAATAAAGTTTAAAGGTGAACTAAATATTGGCGAGTCGAATTCAGAATATGAAGCGTTAAGAAAATTAAGAGCAATTTCAAAAAAAAATCAAGTTTATTCTAATTTTATTGGCATGGGCTATTATGGAACCTATACGCCGTATGTAATTTTAAGAAATATATTAGAAAATCCAGGTTGGTATACTTCATATACTCCTTATCAGCCAGAGGTAGCTCAAGGAAGACTTGAGATGTTATTGAACTTTCAGCAGATGATTGTTGACTTTACAGGAATGGATATTGCTAATGCTTCTTTATTAGATGAGGGTACAGCAGCAGCGGAGGCTATGGGGCTCAGTAACAGATTAAATAAAAAAGATAGTAATTTAGTTTTTGTATCCGAGGATTGTCATCCTCAAACTATAGATGTAATTCAAACAAGAGCTGAACCAATGGGTTTGAAAGTTTTAGTTGGTAAAGAAGATGAAGTTTTAGACCAATTAAAAGAAGATTTAGTTTGTGGAATTTTACAATATCCTGGAACGTTAGGAGATATTAAAGACCCAAGTGAATCAATTAGTAAAATTCATAAAAAGAATGGGAAGGCTGTATTAGCTTGTGATCTATTAGCTTTAGCAAAATTAAAAACACCAAGAGAACTAGGTGCTGACATAGCAGTTGGAAGCTCCCAACGATTTGGTATTCCAATGGGATATGGAGGTCCACATGCTGCCTTTTTTGCAACGAAAGATGATTACAAAAGATCGATGCCAGGAAGGATTGTTGGTGTATCAGTTGATAGACATGGTAATAAGGCATATAGGTTATCTTTACAAACAAGAGAACAACACATCAGAAGAGACAAAGCGACAAGTAATATTTGTACTGCCCAAGCTCTATTAGCAATTGTGTCAGCAGCATATGCTATTTATCATGGTCCAGATGGAGTTAAAAATATTTCTGAAAGAGTTTCTCAATTAGCAAAAAGTTTCGCTGATAAAATAAAACAGTCTGGATATGAACTCTATTCTAATTATTTTTTTGATACTGTCACAATTATTACTAAAGAAAAAACTGATCAAATTTATAAAAATGCTTTAAATCAAAAAGTTAACATACGAAAAGTGAATTCTGAAATGCTTGCTGTTTCTTTTGATGAGAGAAAAAATGTATATAGAGTAAATCAACTATTAAAAATTTTTAATGCAGCAGAATCCATCAAAAAAGAAGATCCTTCAATAAGTTTACCCAATTTACCAGAAAATTTATTAAGAACCTCAAAATATTTAGAACATCCAGTTTTCAATTCATACCACTCAGAAACTGAAATGCTTAGATATTTAAAAAGATTAGAGGATAAAGATATAGCATTAAATAGAACGATGATAGCACTTGGCTCATGTACAATGAAATTAAATGCTGCTGCTGAAATGATACCAATTTCTTGGAAAGAATTCGCAGAGCCTCATCCGTTTGTTCCAATTGAACAAATGGAAGGGTTTAGAGATTTATTTACTGATCTAAAAAATTGGTTGCGATCTATTACTGGTTTTTCAGGTGTTTCTCTACAACCTAATGCAGGTGCTCAGGGTGAATATGCAGGATTAATGGTTATCCGAAAGTATCATTTAGATAGAGGAGAGCCTAATCGTAATATTTGTTTAATTCCAAGTTCAGCACATGGAACTAATCCAGCAAGTGCACAAATGGTTGGAATGAAAGTGGTTGTTGTTAATTGTGATAAAGATGGAAATGTTGATTTTGATGATTTAAAGAAAAAAGTAGAGCAACACTCAGAAAACCTTGGGGCATTAATGGTAACTTACCCATCTACCCATGGAGTATTTGAGGAAAAAATAACAGATATTTGTGAGATAGTTCATAAACATGGTGGCCAGGTCTACATGGATGGAGCAAATTTAAATGCCCTAGTAGGAGTTGCAAAGCCTGGAAATTTTGGTCCAGACGTTTGCCATATTAATTTGCATAAAACATTTTGTATTCCTCATGGTGGAGGAGGGCCTGGAATGGGACCCATTGCCTGTAAAAGACATTTACAAGTTTATCTACCTAATCATCCAGTAATAAAAGATTGTGGACCAACAACTGGAATTGGAGCAGTATCAGCAGCTCCTTGGGGCAGTTCAAGTATTCTATCAATCTCTTGGATGTACATTAAAATGATGGGATCCTCAGGATTAAAGCTTGCTACTCAAGTTGCAATATTAAATGCTAATTATATTGCTCATAGATTAAAAGATCACTTTCCAATTTTGTATAAAGGGTCAAACGGTAATGTGGCACACGAATGTATTATTGATATTAGAAATATTAAATCAGAAACAGGAGTAACGGAGGAGGATATTGCAAAAAGATTAATAGATTTTGGATTTCATGCACCAACGATGTCATGGCCTGTGGCTGGTACTATGATGATAGAGCCAACTGAAAGTGAAGGATTGTCAGAACTTGATAGATTTTGTGACACATTAATTAAGATTAAACAAGAAATCGAAAAAATTAAAACAGGTAAATTTGACAAAATAGATAATCCAATAAAAAATGCTCCACACACCGATAGTGAACTTGCCTCTGATAATTGGACACATAATTACTCGAGAGAGGAAGCTGCTTATCCAGCAAAATTTTTAAAAGCAAATAAATTTTGGCCTCCGGTTGCTAGAGTTGACAATGTATATGGAGATAAAAATATCTTTTGTACTTGTCCTAGTATGGATCAGTTTAAAGAAGATGCAGCATAATCATTAATGAAAATTGCCGTAGTTGGTTCAGGTATATCAGGATTAAGTGCAGGATATTATTTATCTAAAAAACACCATGTAGATCTTTTTGAGAAAGAGGATCAGTTTGGAGGTCATTCACATACAATTGATTTATTTCTTGATGAAAAAAAAGTTTCTGTAGATATTGGTTTTATTGTTTTTAATTTTCAGACTTATCCAAACTTAATAAAATTTTTTAAAGAAAATGACATTCAAATTGAAAAAAGCAATATGTCTTTTTCAGTTTCAGTAGATAACACAAATTTTGAGTATTGTGGAAAAGGATTAAGAGGAATTTTTTCAAATAAATCAAATTTATTTAATATTGAATTCTTAAAAATGTTCTTTGATATAATTAAATTCTATAAAAAAAGTGATCAAGAAACCATTTTGAATGAAAAAATTACTTTAGGAGAATATCTTAGAATAAACAAGCTATCTAAAACATTTATTAATTACCATATCATACCAATGGTATCTGCTATTTGGTCTATGCCTCCTTATGAAGCAAGCAAAATGCCAATAAGTTTTTTTTTAAAATTTTTTCAAAATCACGGATTATTTAAATTAAAAGATAGACCACAGTGGTATACTGTATCTAATAGAAGTAGATCTTATGTTAGTAAGATTATTTCCGAGATAAGTGGAGAACATTATAAAAATTACAGAGTTACAAAAATTAAAAGAAAATCATCAGGTGTAGATTTGTATTATGGTGGAGAAAGTGAATTCTTTGATTATGATAAAGTAATATTGGCAACTCATGCTGATGAAGCTTTAAGATTAATAGAAAATCCTACAGAAGAGGAGATCAAAATACTTTCTAATTTTAGTTACAAAGAAAATATTGCGTATGTCCATACAGATCAACGCGCTATGCCAAAAAATAAAAAAGCTTGGTCTTCATGGAACTCGTCAATAGATGATAAAAATCTTGAAAAAAATTCAATTACATACTGGTTAAACCTTCTTCAAAATTTAAAGATTGATCAAAATATTTTTTTAACACTTAATCCTTATTTTAAGATTGATGAGGCCAAGGTATTAAAAAAAGTAAACTTTACTCATCCTTATTATGATCAAAAGGCATTAGACGCACAATCAGAGCTTGTTAAATTACAAAATCAAAAAGATCTACTTTTCTGTGGAAGTTATTTTGGTTACGGATTTCATGAAGATGGAATAAAATCATCTATTGAAATGCTGAAAAACCTCAATGAGTAATTCTAGTATATATAACGGAACTGTAATCCATAAACGTTTTAGGCCCAAAGAACATTTTTTTAAGTATAGAGTATTTTCTCTTTTAATTGATCTATCAGAACTTGCTGAGCTAAATGATAAATTAAAATTTTTTTCTTTAAATAGATTTAATTTAATTAGTTTTTATGAGAAAGATCATGGTGAGCGTGATGGTTCATCTCTTATCAATTGGGTTAAGCTTAATCTAAGCAACAACAATATAAGCATAGAAAATATAAAAATAAAACTTTTATGTTATCCTAGAATATTAGGTTACGTTTTCAATCCATTGAGTGTTTTTTTTATATACGATAAATATGAAAATTTAATTACTATTTTATATGAAGTTAAAAACACATTTGGTGAACAGCATACTTATGTTTTTAAAGTAGAGGGTAAAAATAAATTAATACAAAATAATTGCTCAAAAAAATTTCATGTATCGCCATTTATTGAAATGGATTGTAATTACTTTTTTAGGACATTAAACCCAGAAGAGAAATTGTCAATTGTGATAGATCAATATGATAAAGAGGGAAAAATTCTTTATGCATCTCAAGATGGCATAAGATCAGATCTTACAAATAAAAATTTGATGAATTCTTACTTAAAACATCCGTTAATGACGTTTAAAATTATTTCAGCGATACATTTTGAAGCGTTTAAATTATGGATTAAAGGAATAAAATTTATTAAGAAAAAGTTAAAAATAAAAAATAATATAACAATAGAAAATTAATGTTTTTAGATAAAGCTGCAGATAGATTAGTTTTTAAATTTTTAAATAAAATCAATTATGGTTATCTTGAACTAACCACATTTGAGCGAAAACTTTTAAAATTTGGAAATCCAGATGAAAAATTAAAAGCTAATATTTTTATTAAAAAACCAAATTTTAGTTACAAATTGATTAGAGGAGGCAGTATAGGATTTGCTGAAAGTTATATGAGAGGTGATTTTGAGACTAAAAACTTATCAAATTTAATTGAGTTAACTGCAAGAAATATAGATGTTATATATAAATTTTCAGGACTTCTTGATTTTCCATTAATAAATTTTATTAAAAATAGAATAATTAAAAATACAAAAAATAGAAGTAAGGAGAATATTGCTAAACATTATGATTTAGGAAACGATTTTTTTTCTCTTTGGCTAGATGATACACTTACATATTCTAGTGCTATATTCGATGAAAATTCAAAAAATCTTTCTCAGGCCCAAAATAATAAATATCAAAAGTTAATTAATTTAATCAAACCAAATAACGGTGATAAAATTTTAGAAATTGGATGTGGCTGGGGCGGTTTTGCAGAGTATTTGGGTAAAAAATATGATGTGAAACTTGATTGTATAACAATTTCAAAAAAACAATTTGAGTATGCGAAAGAAAGAATTTTTAAATGTGGTTTAAATGAAAAAGTTAATATTGAAATAAAAGATTATCGAGATCTTCAAAGCAAATATAATTCTATAGCTTCCATAGAGATGATAGAGGCAGTTGGACAAAATTATTTAGAGGGATATTTTAAAACTATCAAAAATAATTTATCAGAGGGTGGAAAAGCTGCAATTCAAGCAATTACAATAGACGATAAGTTGTTTGATAGATATAAAAACAAGCAAGATTTTATTCAAAAATATATTTTTCCTGGGGGATTTTTGCCTAATAAAAATAGCATCAATAGATATGTATCAGATAATGGATTAACGATAAATTCTTATATCTCTTATGCCGATCATTATGCTAATACATTGGCTATATGGAGAAATGAATTTTTAAAGAAATGGGAATTAATTAAATATCAAGGATTTGATCTTACTTTCAAAAGGATGTGGGAATTCTATCTTTCATATTGTGAAGCAGGTTTTAAGTCGAAAAATATAGATCTAATACAATTCTCAATGCAGAAAAAATAGTAGCTCATGAAACAATTGATTAGACATATGAGATTTATTAACCAAATTTTATTGATAATTTTATTATTCTTAATTACAAGTTGCACAAATAAAAATGCTATGAAACCGGAAGATTTTAAAGATAAAAAACCTAGATTAATCATAGAAGAATATTTATCTGGAAATGTTAAAGCTTGGGGAGTCTTACAAAATAGATCAGGTAAAGTAACTAGACAATTTTCCGCAGATTTAAATGGAACCTGGGATGGCAGTCAATTAATTCTCAAAGAAAAGTTTAATTGGGATGATGGTGAAATTCAATATAGAGAGTGGACTATAAAAAAAATAGATAAACATAAATACGAGGGAACAGCAGGAGATGTTGTTGGTAAAGCTATTGGTTACTCTTATGGTCCTGCTTTTAAATTTGAATACGTATTATTAGTTCCAGTCAAAGGTAAAGAATTAAAAATTACTTTTGATGATTGGATTTTTAAACAAGATGACAGAGTTGCGATAAACAGAGCAACAATGACTAAGTTTGGATTTAAAGTTGCTGAATTGACTGTAGTGTTTGTTAAAGATTAATTATTTTTTTGATATTTTGTTAATCTACCAACTAAACCAAAATAAATTTTACTAGGTAAAAAGCTTAAGAGTTTTAAGGTCAATGTTAAAGGTTTAGGGAAATGTATTTCAAATATACTTTTATTAATC
Source organism: uncultured Pelagibacteraceae bacterium (assembly GCA_902517735.1). Lineage (GTDB taxonomy): Bacteria > Pseudomonadota > Alphaproteobacteria > Pelagibacterales > Pelagibacteraceae > Pelagibacter. The sequence continues at coordinate 46,285 of CABYDK010000001.1, read as the reverse complement.
AAACCATCAAAAATTTGTTCTGCTGCATATTCCGGTGTTTTTAAGAACGGCATTTTAAAATCATTTTTGTCTGTCATTGGAGTCTTAATAAATCCAGGAGATACCAAACAAATACGAACGTTCGATCTTTTAAAGTCAAAATACAAACTTTCAGCCAAATTATTTAATGCAGATTTAGATGGACCATAACCAGTTGAATTTGGTAATCCTCTGTATCCTGCTATTGAAGAAACAATAGTAATTATACCATCTTTTTTATCTTTAAAATATTTTTCAACAGCTTTGATAGTATTAACTGTCCCAAAAAAGTTTACTTTAAAGACTTCTTCCATCTGTTGTACATCAATATCTTTTTCTTTTTTTGGATCCCATGTCCCAGTAGAAAAAAAACAAACATCAATTTCATTAAATTTTACTTTTATATTATTAAAAACTTCTTTACATTTATCTTTATCTGTCACATCTAATGGAAATGAACTAATATTTTCATATTTATCAGAAATCTCATTAAGTAAACTCTCTCTTCTGGCTGATATTGCTACATTCCATCCCTCATTTGCAAATTTTATAGCTAAAGCTTTACCAATACCAGTGCTACCACCGGTAATCCAAATTGTTTTTTTATTCATTATATAAAGATGTATAATACTAATATGTTAAAAAATAAATTTTTATCATTCACTCTTTTTTTTATAATTACCTTTTCTGCCTCATTTATTGGAGGCTTAGCTTCTGTTACTCTTAAAGAACCATGGTATTCTCAGCTTGTAAAGTCAAATTATAATCCTCCAGATTGGATATTTGCACCAGTTTGGACAACTTTATATATAATGATGACTTTAGCTATCTGGTTTTTCTGGCATACTAAAAACCGAGATGTAAACACAGTATATATTTATTTCATTCATATAATTTTTAATACAACTTGGAGTATCGTCTTCTTTGGATTACATCAAATATTTTTAGCATTAGTTGTATTAATATTTTTAATTTTTTTGATAATTATTCTTATTATAAGGTTTAAACGTGTCAATTTTGTAAGTTATTATTTAATGATTCCCTATTTACTTTGGTGTTGCTATGCACTATTTCTGAATTTTAACTTATTTATGCTTAATTAAATGGATGATGTTGTTATAATTGGTGGTGGAATAATTGGAACTGCTACGGCTTATTTTTTATCTAAAGAAGGAAGAAAAGTAAAAGTAATAGAAAGAGACCCAACATATAAAACTGCTTCTTTCCCCCTTTCCTTAGGGGGTTTTAGAAGACAATTTTTTCAGAAAGAAAATATTTTGCTTGGTAAATTTGCTAGAGAATTTATTTTTCAAATACCTGAACTACTTAAAACAGAACAAAATCCCAAACCAACTGCCAGCATGGTCACAAATGGATATTTACTAATGTTTGGCTCAGAACATGCAGAAGAACAATATAAAGCTTTAGAAAACCATAAAGAATGTGAAGCTGGAACGAAGAATATTAAAGGATCTGAATTAACAAAATTTTTTCCATATATAAATAGCGAAGGAATTGAAACTGCAACATTTACGGATAATCAAAGTGAAGGTTGGATTGATCCTTTTATGTTTCATAGTGCTTTAAAAAGTAAAGCAGTAGAACTAGGTGCAGAATTTATTAAAGGTGATGTAAAAACTCTTAAAGAAATAAAAGCAAAAACAATTATTTCTGCTGCTGGATGTTGGACCAAGGAACTCTTAGAAGACATACCAGTTGAACCACAAAAACATACTGTGTTTAGGGTTAAATGTCCCAAACATATTCCTGAAATGCCTTTAACCGGAGATTTAACATCGGGGGTTTACTGGCGACCAGAGGGAAAAGAATATTTAGCAGGATCACCAAAATCAGTTTTTGAGGCAAAAGATCTTGAGCCAGCTTGGGACGATTTTGAGGAACTAGTCTGGCCAGCATTAGCTCATAGAATACCAGCTATGGAAGAGCTTAAGTTAACAGGGGGTTGGGCTGGATATTATGATTGTAATAGATTAGATAATAATGCTGTTGTGGGAAAACATCCTAAGTTTGATAATGTATATTTAGCAACTGGATTTACTGGAAGAGGACTAATGCAAGCCCCAGGCATAGGAAGAGCACTTACTGAACTGATCACAACAGGATCATATCAATCAATTGATATTTCAAATATGGCAGTTGAAAGAGTTTTAGGAAAAAAAGCTAGACCAGAGCCTTATGTTCTTTAATTAAGTTCCACAAAAAGTTTGATATTTTTCATTTGAATAGGAAGGGGTAAGATACTCTTTTATAATCTTTTTTTCTGAATAAGGGGTATTTAAAACTTGTAAAAGTTTTTTGAGCGGATCTATCTTATTATTGTATGCCTCGTTTAAAACTTCTTCAACTTTATGATTTCTTGGTATCACGAAAGGATTTACACTTCTCATCAATTTCTTATATTTTTCTGGTGTATTATTATTTTTTAATAATCTTACTTGCCATCTCTTTTTCCAATTTTTAAAATTATTATCCTTGAAATCTTGGTTGTTATAAATTTCATAATTCATTAAATGACAAAAAGTGTTTGTATAATCTACCCTTTTTTGATGCATCCAAGTTAATAAATCTAGGATTAAAAATTTGTCATTTTCTTCTATACCAAATAATCCTAATTTTTGTCTCATCATATTAAGCCATTTTTCTTCATATTTTTTTTCAAAAGTATTAATTATTTCAGTAGCTAATTTTATTGCTTTATTCTGATCTTTATCAATTAACGGTATCAAACATTCTGCAAATCTAGATAGATTCCATTTTGTGATAATAGGTTGATTACAATAAGCATATCTTCCCATTTGATCAATTGAACTAAATACAGTTTTTGGATCATAAAAATCCATAAAAGCACATGGACCATAGTCAATAGTTTCACCGGATATACTCATATTATCTGTGTTCATAACTCCATGTATAAAACCAACTCTCATCCAATTCACAACAAGATCAATTTGTTTTTCTAAAATGATATTCAAAAGTTCAAGAGGTTTGTTCCGAGAATTTTTTAAGTTTTGATAGTGTCTCTCAATTACATAATTTAATAATATTTCAAGTTCATCTTTTTTTTGTCTAGCTGCAATATATTGAAATGTTCCTACTCGTATATGACTTGAGGCAACTCTTGTTAAGATTGCTCCTGGGAGTGAAGTCTCTCTAATTATATCTTCACCAGTTTTAACAACTGCCAAACTTCTTGTTGTAGGTATTTTTAATCCATTCATTGCTTCACTGACTATATATTCTCTCAACATAGGCCCTAAGGCTGCTCTTCCATCGCCATTTCTAGAAAATGCTGTTTTTCCAGATCCTTTAAATTGAATATCGTATTTTTTATTATTTTTAGATAAATGTTCTCCAATCAAGACAGCTCTACCATCCCCCAACATAGTAAAATGACCAAACTGGTGACCAGCATAAGCCTGGGCAATGCTATTACTTCCTTCAGGTAAAGAATTTCCTGAAAATATTTCTGACAAATCCTTTTTACTGATTTTTGAAAAATCTAAATTTAATTCAGATCCTAATTTTTCGTTAAATAAAACTAATTGAGGGTTTTTTACAGGTACAGGGTCTATATTTTGTTTAAATGAATTCGATAGCTTAGAATAAGTATTTTCAAAGTTCCAATTTATTTTATTCATAAAAAAAGCGGTTTATATAATATAAACCGCTTTTATTTTATAATTAAATTTTATTTTTTCTTATATTTGGCCGCTTCTTCAGAACCACCTGTTGCAGAGCCTTTACTATAAGAATGAGCTCCCATTCCAGCTAATTGACCGTCTTTGACAATTAAATATTGATTTCTAATCTCTTTATTATCAAAGAAACATTCCAATATTTCCCTCACTCCATCCGCATATCTAGCTTGTGCAGATAATGATGTTCCAGATGTATGAGGTGTCATTCCATGGTTAGGCATAGTTCTCCAAATATGATCATTTGGTGCAGGTTGCGGAAACCATACGTCTCCAGCATAACCACTCAATTGACCACTTTTTAAAGCTTTTGCAATTGCCTCTCGATTACAGATTTTTCCTCTAGCAGTATTTACAATATATGCACCTTTTTTCATTTTACTTATCATCGCATCGTCAAATAAATTTTCAGTTTCTGGGTGAAGAGGACAGTTTATTGTCACTACATCACAAACTTTTACCATAGACTCGACTGATTCATGAAAGGTTAGATTAAGTTCTTTTTCAACTGCATCAGGCAACTTATGCCTATCAAAATAATGCAGATGTACATCAAATGGTTTCATCTTTCTTAATGCATCTAGACCAATACGCCCTGCAGCTACTGTCCCGATATGCATACCTTCGACATCATATGATCTTTGAACAGCATCAGCAATATTCCAGCCACCTTCATTAACTATTCTATGTTGGGTATGATAATCTCTAACCATTGATACAATCATCATTACTATATGCTCAGCAACAGATCTTGAATTACAAAATGTTACTTCAACAACGTCTATTTTGTTATCCATTGCAGCTTGTAGATCAACATGGTCAGATCCGATCCCTGCTGTAATTGCCATTTTCAAATTTTTAGCTTTTGCAATCCTTTCTTTAGTTAAATAATAAGGAAAGAAAGGTTGTGAGATTACTATATCAGCATCTACGATATGTTTATCAGCCTCACATCCTTCACCATCTTTACTATTTGTAACTACAAATGTATGGCCGTTACTTTCTAAAAATTTTTTTAGTCCCAGACCACCAGATACACATCCTAATAATTCTCCTGGGGTAAAATCTCTACCTTTAGGAGAAGGCAAAGTCATTCCGTCAGGATATTTTTCCAGTTTTGGCAGATCTCCAAGAGGATATGATTTAGGCATTCCCTCTTTAGGATCGTCATATAATATACATAATATTTTCATTTATTCTCCTGCGTATAATTTAATATTTATTTACGGCATCTAACATTATTTTTAGGTACCTAGCAAACAAATTATTTTTTAATTGGATAATTTTTTTTTAAAATTAATCGGTTAATAATTATTGCAAAAATAATAATTATAATTGAGCCTGTTATCACAGGACTAAATAAGTAGTCTAAAGATACACTTCCCATAATTACTATTATAGGGTTTCCTCCGGCAGGAGGGTGAGTAACATTTAATAAAATCATTAAACCAACCCCAAAACCTACTGCCATAGGAATAATTATATAGATTTGTAATGGAATAAAATTTAAAAAAAATAAACCAACTAAAGATGTAATGAAATGACCAAAAAAAACGTTTTTGGGATGAGCAAAAGGACTTTCAGGATACCCGTAAAGCAAAACCATAGAAGATCCAAAGGAAGCTAATAAAAATACTCCAAACTCAGTTTTATAAGTTAAAAAAGTTAATATGCCTATTGTGATTATTGAAAAAAGACCAGCTAAAGTAGATTGTTTAAAGTTTTTCATTTTTTATTTTGATACTATCTTCTTCAAAGTATTAAAAGGTAATAAAATACACTCCTTTCTAGAGATGTTCTTTTTTTTGAATAATTTTTTTAATAATACCCATTTTTTCTCTTCAATCTCTATATTTTCATCAAAATAAAATTTAGCTTCATCACACAAACTATTAATTTTATCTTTTTGATTATTAATTGAAATCTTTGAAAGTAAGCTAGCTGATGCTTGGCAAAATATGCACGACTTACCATGATATCCAAAATCAACTATTTTGTTATTTTTAATTATCAAATCTATTTGTAATTCATCTCCACATAAGGGATTTTTTAATTTAGAATAATGTGTGCGACCCTTGATATTCCTATTATTATCAGTATTGGATGCTATATTAATTATTTCTAAATCCATTTCAATTTATATGTTACTTATATAATAAAAAAATGAAATCTTATAGCCAAGCTATTAAAATACTCAAAAGAGGTAAAATAATAATTTCTAATGAGTATATTAAAAGTTCAGAAAGTTTAAACAGGGTATGTGCGTCAAATGTTCATTGTAATGTAAATTATCCCTCCGCAAATAATTCTGCCATAGATGGTTATGCGATTAATTCAAGTGATACTAAAAATATTAAAAAAAATAGATCTAAAACTTTTAGAATAATAGGTTCTATTTCAGCAGGAAATAAACCATTTAAAAAAAAAATTAAAAAGTTTGATTCAGTAGAAATAATGACAGGTGGTATTATTCCAAAAGGCCTTGATACTATTATTCCAATAGAGCAAATAAACTTTTATGAAAATAAAAAAATTGAAAAATTTATCTTAATTAAAAAAAGAATAAGTAGATATAAGAATGTGAGATTTGTAGGATCTGATTATAAAAAAAAAAATTTGATAATTGAAAAAGGAACAATAATTCAGCCCAATCATATACTAGCCTTAAAGTCATTAGGCATAAAGAAAATAAGAGTGAAAAAAAAATTGAATATTTTATTTTTTTCAACAGGCAACGAAATTTCTAATTCAGATATAATACCAAATTGGAAGGTAAGAAACTCAAGTAGCCATTATATTGAAAGTTTAAAAAATAATTTTTTATTCAACTTTAGAAATGGTGGAATATTAAAAGATCATCATCAACAATATTTTAAATCTCAAATTAATAAAATGCTCAAGTCCAAAATAGATATAATCATTACTTCTGGAGCAGTTTCTAAAGGAAAATCTGATTATGTACCAAGTGTTGTTAAACAATTTAAAGCTTCTCATTTTTTTAAAAGTGTAATGATTAGGCCCGGAAAACCTATTTTATTTGCAAAGATTAAACAAAAAGCTGTATTTGGCTTACCTGGTAATCCTATTTCATCAGCGGCATGTTTCAGATTTTTTGTATATCCATTTATTGAAAATATTTTAAATCTCAAGGAAGAAAAACCATTTAAAGCTGTTTTAAAAAATAATTTTGAAAAAAATAAAAATTTTACAAGATTTATAAAAAGTAGACTAAATACTTATAAAAATGGCAAGTTAGAGGTCGAGCTTTTACCAGGTCAAGATTCATTTAGAATAAAATCATTCGTAAAATCAAATGTTTGGGCAGTTTTACCAAAAGGAAAGGCAAAGTTTAAAAAAGGTCAAATTATTGATTGTTTTTTACCAAACCAACCAAATATAATTCTTAATTAAATACTCTAATTTAGTTGTAGTTACAAATTTTTGGATTAATCTCAGGACATGCTCGAATTAAAAAATCCCAAAGTAGCTGTTCCAGTCGTTTTATTTGCAGGAATTTTATGGTCATTTGGTCCTTTAGTTGTTCGTTATATGAATAGTCCCGATCAGGTTCCTTGGCAGTATATTTTTGGAAGAGGTCTTACAATCTTTATTTTACTTAACCTTTATCTTTATTTTGAGGAGGGAGCTAAATTTTGGAAAAATTATTTGAAGATAGGAAAATCGGGTATTCTAGGTGGATTGGGACTTGGTATTGCAATGATTTCTTTTATTTATTCAATTACCAACACTACAGCCGCAATCACTTTATTATGTTTGGCTGCTATGCCTTTCTTTACAGCTTTATTAGCATTTATTTTTTTAAAAGAACAAATTTCCTTAAATGTTTGGATTTCTATTGTAATTGCAACTATTGGAATAATTATTATGGCTTTTGGAAATACAGAACAAAATTCTCTAGCTGGATTTGTTTTTGGAATAACATCATCAGTAGGCTTTTCTGTTTTTTCAGTAACTTTAAGGTGGAGAAATGAAACACCAAAATTTACCACAGTTGCTTTTGCAGGTTTCTTTTGTTTTATTTTTGCAACAATAATGATTTTATTAAAAAATCAGGTTTTCTTTTCAACAAGTTATAACAGCACATTATTTTCACTACACGGAACTTTAGTTTGCCTTGGATTGATTTTGTATTCAATAGGATCCAAAGCAATTCCTGCTGCTGAGCTAACTTTGCTTTCTTTAACAGAAGTTATCGGTGGAATATTCTGGGTTTGGTTACCTTTATTTGGAATTAATGAAGTGCCGGATTCGAATACAATTATTGGGGGCTTCTTTTTATTTATTTCGTTATTTTATTATAGTTTGATAATGAGATGGAACAAAAGATATATTGGTTTAAATTAATATAAAACGAATGATCAAGAATAAGGTAACTGTTAACAGTTGGAATGAATGGGATCCACTAAAGCACGTTATTGTTGGCCGAGCTGATGGAGCATGTATTCCTGCACCAGAACCAGCACTTGATGCAAAAGTTCCAGAAGATAGTGATATGATAGGTCAATTTGGCCCAAGATCCAAAGACTCTATTGATAAAGCAAATCAACTTTTAGATGATTTTTCTAATATATTGCACAAAAAGGGAATTCAGGTTGATCGACCAACTCCGATAAATTTTAATCAAAAAATATCAACTCCTGATTGGGAAGCTAAAACGATGTTTGGTTGTATGCCTCCAAGAGATATTCTATTAACTGTTGGTAATGAAATCTTAGAAGCGACCATGAGTTATCGTTGTAGATGGTTTGAATATTTATGCTACAGGCCTTTACTAAATGAATATTACAATCAAGATCCCAATATGAGACATGAGGCTGCACCAAAACCAAGATTAACTGATGCTGATTATCGAAAAGACTATCTATCTGATAAAATTGGAGTTAAAAAAAGATTAGAGTGGACTGAAAAGAAATACTTTGTAACTACTGAGGAAGAGCCATTATTTGATGCCGCAGATGTTTTAAGATTTGGAAAAGATTTAGTTGTTCAACATGGTTTTACAACAAATTTAAAAGGAATAGATTGGTTAAAAAGACATTATATTGATCATAGAGTTCATGCAGTAAATTTTCCAGGAGATCCTTATCCTATACATATTGATGCTACGTTTACACCAATAAAAGAAGGTTTAATTATTAATAATCCTCAAAGAAAATTACCGAAAGAACAAAGAAAACTATTTGAGAATAATGGTTGGAAAATTATAGATAGTGCTCAACCCGCACATAATGAACCACCGCCTCTTTGTTATTCTTCAGTTTGGTTATCAATGAATATATTAGTGCTAGATCCAAAAACAGTTTGTGTTGAGAAAAGTGAAGTTTACCAGGCTGAACAACTAGATAAACTTGGGATGGAAGTAATTCCTGTTGATCTTAGAGATGCATATGCTTTTGGAGGCGGATTACATTGTTGTACGGCTGATGTTTATCGTGAGGGAACGTTAAAAGATTATTTTCCTATACAATAAATCCTAACTTGGGTTTTGTTTTAAAAATTCAATGAATTTTAAAACTTCATTATATTTTTCATCAGGTATATCCTTATAACTATAATTGAATTTGCTTTTGACACAAATTGCAACATGAGCATATGGATTTCTTCCTTTAGGATGATTAGGATGATTTGGTAATTGTCCTTCCAAATAATCGCCAGCTTCTTGAATAATTTTCCAGAGTTTACTTGCTTTTTCTTTATTCATCTAATTAATGCAAAATTTGATTAAATTTTCGTATATTTCTTTAGTTTCATCACTGGGAAAATTGTTATTATTAGAAAAGTTTTTTATTTTAATTGTTTTTTCTATAAATTTATTTACTGATATTGATGACTCTATTTTTAATTTTTTTTCAATTATAGAAAAAGTTTTCTTTGGATCTGATATAAATTTTTCGTAATTAATCAAATATACATTTTGCATGTCCTTATATTCTTTCAAAATAAGTTTATGTATTTTTATCCAATGTTTTAAATAATAATCATAATCATTCAAACAATTAGATCTTTCAATAATACCAATTCTATTTACACCAAATTCAAAATGACATAATTCACTCATTTCTTCAGAAAATGTATTATTTTTTTTGTCCATTTCTTCAAATTTTTTATGGGTTCTTATTGATGAATTGATAACATCATCTGGATTTCTTATACAAATAATAAAATGCGAATTTTTTATTATAGATTGAATAAACTTAATTCTAAATAAAGAATAATTAGCTTTTGATAAATAGATATTTTTTTTTTTTATTAAAAGTAATTTGTTAATATTTCTTAATAAATCGTCTTCAAGAGATGAATTATTAAAATTCGAGTCTAAATATCTATACAAACTTTCTTTATAATCATTTATATTTTCAGACCAAATTAATTCTTCAAATGCATCAGGGCTATCTAGATCAATTTTTAATTTATCTCCATGTACTCTTTCAAAAGCTTTATTTTTGAAATAATAAATTTTTTTAAATTTACTCCATAAATATGGAATTTTAGTAAACGGGAGATCTGAATAATCATAACTTGCAAAATCTCCATGTTTAGACAAAGTTTGTGTTATAATTGTTGTTCCAGATCTCGGCATTCCTGTAACAAAAACACATTTTTTATCTAAATTTATATAATTTTTTTTATAATTTTTAATAATAATATCTTCAAAAGAAGAGATATTATTCATAATATTTCTAAATTTTCTTTGCATTTTCAAACCTTTTAAAATACTCATAGGCAAATATTATGATTGATAAATTACTCCGTCTATCATTTTTTTTTTCGTTGATTATAGTAATATTTTTTTTAGGCTATATTTCTCATAAATACAAAGCTAAAAAAATTTTTCAGTCTATAGAACCAATAATTTCAAATATAGAATTAAAACTAGATATAGATTTTGATAAAAAATTTGGAGAAAGAAAATTAAATTTTCTTACATTTGGCTCAAACATGGTTAAGGATACAAATTTTTCATATGAAAATAAACCTAGAGGTAAATTTGATGATTTTTTATTTTTAAAATTAGATAATAATTATCCAGTTTTAATGGCTTCACCAGATAAGATAATTTGGAGATGGAATTTAGATAAGTTTAGAAATGCGAAAAAATTAATTCCATATTTTTTATATGATAACGGTGATATAATTCTTGGAAGATATGAAACCAAAGGCATTTATAAAATTGACAAAAGAGGAAAAATAATTTGGCAAAACGATTTATATAATCACCATTGGATTTCATTTTATGATAACTATCTTTATGTGCCTGGAACGATTTTTTTGAATAACAAGCAAGACTTAGATGATAGAATTTATGAAAATTCATTTATTAAAAATTGTGAGGCAAAAAATAAATCTAGATTTGGTACAATTATGATTATTAATGAAAAAAACGGTCAATTAAAAAAAGAAATTTCTCTTATAGAATCTTTTTATAAAAATGAATTTTCAAAAAACATTATAGAAAAATATGCATCTAATTGTACTGATACATTACATTTGAATGATGTGAGAGTATTAAATGAGACAAAAGCAAAATTTTTTAATAAGGGAAAAAAAGGTGATATGTTAGTTTCTTTAAGACACTTAGATATGGTTGCATTAATTGATAAAGATACTCATGATGTAAAATGGCACGTTCAAGGTAAATTTAAAAATCAACATTCACCAAGAGTTACTGAACATGGCACTTTATTAGTTTTTGATAATCATTTTAAGTCTCAAAAATCAAGAATTGTTGAAATTGATATTTCCACTAAAGATGTTGTTGGATATTATTCTGGTGTAGACTCGAAATTTTATAGTACTACAAGAGGAAGAATTCAATTATTAAACAATCGAATTTTTGTCCAAAGTTCCGATCAAGGAGAGATATTCGAAATTCTATGTAACTCAAAATTTTTAAGTGATAATAATTGTAAATCTAAATATTTGTTTTCTGCAGTTTTTTCAGGTTTTTATCCAAACACTGGCTCTACTGTAGATGGAGGTTATATTAAGGATCAAATTTATATAGGAGATTTTTATAAAAAACTTAAGTTTATTATACAATGATCAAAAATTTATTAATTTTATTTTTTACACTCTTCATAAACACTAAGGCCAATGCATATATAGGAATTGGTCCTTTATTACCTCTACTTGGAGGTGCAATAATGTATATTTTTGTTGGTATTATAATGGTGATAGGTTTTATTTTTTATCCATTAAAAAAGATTTATTCTTATTATAAAAATAAAAAAGAATCCAAATTAGATAATGATAAAAATTTAAAAAGTTAAATTACATAAATTATTATTTAAAAAAGTAATCTTTAAAAATTCGATCAAATTCAGATGTTATATGTTTCTTTAAATTTATATCTGACTGATTTTTTGAAATAATAAGCTGATTAATATTATCAGATATAATATTCTTTTTTGGATTATTTTCTCCAACACGCTTTTTATCAAATGTTTGTGGCTTACCAAAAAATTTTAATGTTATTAGTCGACAAAAATCATCCATTTTTTCAATAGGTGCTGCTAAATAATATTGATCATCAATTATTTTACGTGTGATTTCAAATTTTTCTGTTCCAGAAATGCAACGTGAATAGGGATTACAAACTATATGTGGTCTTTCATCAAATAGATATTTAACAAAATCATCAATATTATATTTTTTTGCTGCCTGAATGTATGGTTTTCTATTTGATTTATTTCTTTTGGCCTCAAAGTAATAAGACTGGATTCTTTCAGATGGTTCTCTAATCAACAAAATATAAAGATATTCTTTCCCCAAAATTGGTGGAATTATATTTCTTTCTTGTATAGAAGAAATAAACCGTAGTCTCTGCAATTCTTCTTTAGTTAAAGAATAAAAATCACGAAAAACTAAATCATTTTTTTTTGAAGATATTAAATTTTTAGAATTTTTAATTTTATCATAAATAAAATTTAATAATGGTATTTTTTTTAGATATAATTTAACATTATTTGTTTGTTTCGCCTCTGATTGAACATTAGAAGTATTATTAATGTCAATATAGTGAGTAAATAAAGGAACTCCTAAACGCAAGTATTCATTTGGATTAAAATAATTGAATAAACCCTCCCTTAAAGTGCTACCACCAGATTTAGGAATGTGTACAAAGCATAATATTTTATTAATATCTATTACTGGATCTATTTCAATTTTCATTTTTAATATTTGGTTAATTTAATTTTTGTTAAAGTTATTCATAAGTCTTATAGAGTAATCAAAAAAAAATTTATCATTTACAGTAATTTTATCATAGTTATCATTGTGTTTAGTCTTTTTTTTAGTTCAATCATTCGAATGATATTATAATGCAACATTGTGAAAATTATCGTATTATGTAAATGAAACTAAAGAAAAGAAATATAATAGTTTTTTAATGAATCTAAACATTTATAAGGAAACAATTTACTATATTTTATCCCCAAGCAATTTCAGTTCTGGAGGCCCAAAACATATGCACCAATTAGCTGCTGAGTTAAAAAATTTGGGAAAAAATGTATTCATGTATTATTATCCAGATAATATAGAAGATCCAGTGCATGAAAATTTAAAATTCTACGATGTACCTTTTACTAGAACTATAGAGGATTTGGATAAAAATATTTTAGTAGTCGCAGAAGTTAACGATCAAATTTTAGTTTCAAAAAAATTTAAGAATATCCAAAAAGTCTTATTTTGGATGAGTTTAGATCATTTTTTTATAACTCATTATCAACAAAATTTTTCAAAATATGTTAAATCAACCATAAAAATACCTTTTTATATCATTAATAAATTTAATGAAATAACAAAAAATTATTTTGGAAATTTAAGTTTAGCAAAATATTTAAAGATTGTTTATTTAAACTTTCCTTTTTCAAATTTAGTAAAAAAAAAAGATTTTAAATTAAATTTAGCACAATCTTATTATCAATATAAGGTATTGAGTTCTAAAAATGTTGAATCACATTATCTAAATGATTTTATAAGAGGTGAATTTTTTCAAGCAGCAAAAGACCTATCTTTAAAACATAAAGAAAATATTATTTGCTATAACCCTGTTAAAAGCTCAAGTTTTATGAAAAGAATAATGGAAAGTAATTCTAATTTTAAATTTATTCCTTTGTATAACTATAGCATCAAAGAGGTAATAGAAATTTTATCAAAAAGTAAAATTTATATAGATTTTGGTTATCATCCAGGTGTTGACGGCTTACCTAGAGAAGCAGCAATATTAAAAAATTGTATTTTAACAAATAAAGAAGGAAGTGCTTTTTATTCAGAAGCGGTTCCAATAAACGAAAAATATAAATTTGATGAAAAGAAAAAAAATTTAATAAAAATTACAAAAATGATAACTAATATATTTGAAAATTTTGAGGAAGAACTTAAAAATTTTGATAATTATGTTGATATCCTAGAAAAAGAAGAAACAATATTTAAGTCACGAGTAGCAAATATTTTTGATAATAAAGAAAATACTTAATTGTAAATTTTATGGTTTCATTTAAAAAATTAATTATTGCTTGTGATGGGGAGTCAGCAAGTGGCAAAAGTACAGCAGCAAAATTAGTTTCTAAGAAATACAAACTTTTACTTATTAATTCAGGTTTATTATATAGATATTGTAGTAAACTTATTATCCAGAATAAGCCAAAAAAATTTATTCCCTATTTAAAGAAAACATTTAAAACTGTTTCATATAATAAAATTGCCAAACAAAAACTTCATTCTGAGGAGATATCTAACCATGTTTCAGGTCTAGCTAAAAATAAGCAAGTAAGAGAAATTGTAAATCAATTTCAGATGAAAATTATTAAAAGACATAATAAAATTTGTGTAGAGGGTAGAGACATAGCAAGCAAAATTTTAGCAAAAAAACCAAAGTATGATTTAGCTTTTTACTTTAAGTGTAGTCCAGAGATAGCTGCTAAAAGACGTTGGTTAGAACTTGAAAAATCAGTGTCTTTAAGGGAAGTAAAAAAATCTCTTAATATGAGAACTAAATTAGATAAATACAGAAAAAATAGTCCTTTGATCAAAGTAAAAGGTGCTATTTTGATAAGAACTAATAAGTTAACAAAAAAACAAGTATTGATGAAAATGTCTAAACATATCAATAAATTAAAAATAGGTAAAAATTTTGAAAGTTAGTTTTTTGATTTTTTATTTATATCAAAATTCTCGAGAGAAAGTGTTAGATTAGAGCTATTCTCAGCTAAAGGTTCTTCAGTTCGGTTTTTCTCTAATTCTTTCTGTTTTAGTCTTAATTCTCTTCTATTCTCTTTTAGCTCCTTTTCCTTCTGTTCTCTATCAAATTTCTCTTCCCATTCTTTAATCTTAATATATTCAAGTTGTTTTTTTCTTTCTTCATCTTCTTTTAAAGATTTTAATTCTTTATTCTTTCGTCTTTGTTCTTTTAATTCTTTTTGTTTTTGTTCTTCTTCTCTTGCTTTTAGATCAATATCTTTTCTATTCTGCACTTCTTCTTTAAACTTTAGCTCTTTTTCTTTTATTCTCATTTCTTTTGCAACCAAGACTAAATGCTCATCTTTTTTATTAAGTCTTTCTAATTCAATTTTATGTTTTTCTTCCTTGGATCTAAAATCTTTTTCTCTTATTCTTAACTCTTCATCTTTAAATTTAATTTTATTACTTTCTTTATTTAATTTTTCTTCCCAATTTCTTAATTCTCTTCTATCTTTTTGTATTTGATTCTTTTCTTCAAGTTTTCGTAACTTTATTGATCGAATTTTTTCTAATTCTTTGTTTTTTTTGTAATTTGAAAATGCATTACTTATAGATTTTGTTGTAAGAGTAGCAATCTTTGCTATTCCAACTTTCTTTTTTGAAACTTTTTTATTTATTTTTTTTTTATTAGCCATTTTTTTAATAACTCATTTCACTGGAGAAAAATTTTTTTTTCAATAAAAAAATAATAAAAAAAGATTTTAAATCTGGCTAATTTGGGTACAACCTTAAATTGATTCTTTATTGAATTCTTTTTCCTCTTTTAATGTTTTTTCAGGCTCAGAAATAGGTTCTGTTGTTGGATTAAGTTCAATTCCTGCAGGAGTTATGGTTTCAGGCATTGCGACAAATTGAGAATCTGGATTATCAACTGTTTCTCTTACTTTCATTCTATAAATTCCAAAAATTCCAATAAGTGAATGAAAAATAAAAAGAAATACAAAAAAACCATTAGATCCGACTAAATCCATAAATATAGAACATAAAAAAGGACCGCTCATTGCTCCTATTCCAAATGCAAATTGAAGCCCAGCACCTGCAGAAACAAATTTTTCCTTAGAAATAAAATCATTAGTATGAGCTAAAATCAGTGAAAACATTGGAAGACTACAAAAAGAAAAAAGAATGAAAAATATATAAAACAATGTTTTGCTAGTCGCTAGACCATCAGGTAAGTACATTTGTCTTGAAACTAAGATAGTTATTATTGCAAATACTGCAGCACCAAATGTTGAATAAACAATGACTTTCCTTCTATCATATATATCTGAAATTTTTCCTATAGGAAATTGTGCTACCGCACCTGATACAGCTAAAAGAAAAGTTACAATTGATATTTCTAAAATCGTGAAATTCATAGAGGTAGCATACACAGCTAATAATGTGAATAACGCAGACTGTATAGTTCCATAAAACATAGAGCTTACTATCCCAAAAGGTGATGCTTCATAAAGCTCTTTTAAATTCATAACTTTGATTTTTTTAAATGTGGGAGGTTTTTTTTTAGTTAGCAAAATTGGTATTAAAGCAGCCGAAGTAATTACAGAAATTAATATGAAGGGTTGAAAATTTTGAGGGCTACTAAAATTTAGGAGAAACATGCCCACACCTATTGATCCATAGAGAATAACCATATAAATTGATAGAACACTTCCTCTCGTCTTATTGCTAGATCTGTCATTAAGCCAACTTTCGGCAACAGTATAAATACAGACCATACTTATTCCAGTAAGTACTCTTAATAAAAACCATATTAAAGGGTTTATCAAAATAGAATGAACTAATATAACTAATGAAGCTAATGATGCAAAAGCAGCAAAAACTCTTATATGTCCAACTCTAGAAATTATATTTGGAATAGTTGCAGCACCTAAAAAATATCCAACAAAATATCCAGACATCATAAATCCTGTTGCTGTTAAACTAAACTCTTCTTGAACAGCTCTCACTCCTAGAAGAGATCCTTGAAATCCATAAGCCATCATAATGAAGCTCATTCCTAAAAATAGTGCCCAAGAATTTTTTAAAACTTTATTCATAAAAACCGATGTAATTATTTGCGATGTATTAATAAATCAAGTCTTATTTGTGATAAGTTTAAGAATTTTTAAGCTTTAAAAATGAATGAACTGCAATAGTAGCGATTATAATGATGCCGCCCTGCAAGGTTTCTATACTTGGTTGTTCTTTGATAATAAGCCAAACCCAAATAGGTCCAATAATTGTCTCAAGAAGAAAAAATAAATTTACTTCAGCTGCTGGAATGAATCTTGGAGCAATGGTAACTAATACAAAAGGTATTGCTACACAAAGAATACACATTAAAGGGACAATAATAAGGTCTTTATTTTCAAGCACAAAACTTTCAATAAAAATTAATGCAAAACTAGCAACAAATAATTTTCCAATAACTGCTGCTGGAACCAAATTTTTTGATTTTGCAGATCGAATAATTATAGCTCCTACAGCAAGTCCAATTGCTGTAACAAATCCTAATAAATCTCCATAAAAGTTACCTAATTTAATTGAGTCAAAAAAAATATAAATTATAGATAAAAAAGTGATAATTATAGAAATCCATGTTTTTTTGTCAGGAGTTTCTTTTAAAACAACTGCACCTAAAATAGCCGACAACATTGGTGCAGTAGCAATCATTACAAGTGTGTTTGCTACATTTGTATTTTGAATTGAAACTACAAAAGTAATGTTTGTTAAACTAAAAGTGCATATGTAAATTATTCCATGATAACCACTACTAAAAAGAATTTTAAAAAAATTTAATTTGTAAATTACAAGCATTATAATAAAAACTGTCAAAAAAGGTATAAAACCTCTGTAAAATACTAAACCCCAGGTATCGACATTCGACAGACGTATAAACAATGAGTCAGGTGTGATAAAAATCACTGCAACAAAAGCAAGTAAAGACCCTTTTTGCTGGTCAGTTAAATTTTTCAAGCTTTTAATTCTTCCCAAAAAGTTTTTGCAAGATTAATTTTAGATAAATCATATAGAGTTTTTAATCCAGTTGGCGATGTAACGTTAATATCACCATTAAGTTTCTGGTCAATAAAATCGATTCCTGCAAAGAAAATTTGCTCTTTTTTTAAATCTTTTGCAATTAATTTTGATATTTTTTTTTCATTAGTAGTTAATTTAGTGTTAACTGCTATAGCCCCTTTACTCATATTACTTAAAAAAGAGCCTTTTTTAGGCAATCTAGATATTGCTCCACTTACTTTACCATTAATTAAAAATACCCTTTTGTCACCATTTATGATTTTGGATAAATATTTTTGACAAACAATATGATCATGTTTTTTAATAAAGTTTTTTATGAATTTAAAATTAAACTTCTTTAATAAATGAATATCATTACCACTATAACTATGAATAGGTTTTAAGATTACTTTATCGTGAATTTTAAAAAATTTTTTAATTTCTTTTATATCTTGGGTAAAAATAGTGCTTGGCATGAACTTCTGAAACTTAGCTGAATAAAGCTTTTCAGAAATATTTCTTATGGATGTAGGATTATTTATTATTTTAACTTTATTTTTAATATTATCTAGAATATGTGTTGTTGAGACATATTCAAGATTAAATGGAGGATCTTGTCTGATTAAGATAAATTTGCACTTTGATAAATCTACTTTTTTTTTAATTAGTATTTTAAAAAAATTTTTTTTTTTATAACTAAATTTTACAAAAAAACCTTTCGCAATTACTTTTGAATTAACTATAGATAAATCTTTAGGATCATAATAAAAGATTTTATATTTTTTTTTTTGAATTTCGTGAGCTAAAAAAATACTAGTATCAGTTAAAGGATTGAGCTTAGCTAGGTGGTTTCCTTGTATAGCAATTATTTTATTTATCATACAATTCGCTTAAATCTTCATTTTTAGAAAATTTACTAATCATATGATCTGCATTAGTGGTTTTATTATCAATTACTTTCTGTAAGTGATTTAAAAATAAAGTTTCATTTTTTCCACTCTTATTCAGTATATCTCTATCTTCCAATCCTTTTCTAGACAAATTTAATAATCTAGACGCCCAATAAAGAAGATCTTTACCCATAAGCTGAGTATTAAATCCTTTGTGAGGTGCCTCTAAATAAGCATTAATGATTTTATTCTTATCCCATTTTGAAATTAATTCATAAACTTCATTAAGATTTCCGTACAATATTCCAATATAAAAAGCTGGACCAGCACATAAACAATCCCAACCACATGTGTCCATAGATCTAATTTCAATATATTTTTTTAGTCTGTTTTCTGTAAAAATTGTACTAAGATGAGATGACAAATCTTTCTCATTTGGCAATCTATTCCCAATCTCATCTATTTTTCCATTCATGAAATCTTTGAAGATATATTTTCTCCCTGAGATTAAATTTTCGTTGTCTTGAATGAATAACATCGGAAAGTTGACTACAAAATCTGCATATTTTTCAAAATTCAAATCTTCAAAGAATAATTTTGGTAATCCACCACGTGAAGTATTTTGCCAAACTTTTGATCTATATGAAAGATATTTACTATCTTTTTTTTCTACAATTGAAGAATTTGCAAACAAAGCAATTGAAATAGGTACAATTGAGTTTAAAATTTTGAATTTTTTAACAAAATCTTCTTCAGATTTATAATCTATGTTTAATTGTGTTCCGCAGGTACGATACATCATGTCTAAGCTTAACTCACCATCTAAAGGCATATCTTTAGTCATAAGTTTATATCGTAATTTTGGATTGTCAGGAATTTGATCAAGTTTTGAAATAGGGTCAAACCCAGCACTTACAATATTAATATCAAGCTTTTTTGTAACTTGTCTTAATTCAAATAAATAGTCTTGTGATTCAGCACAAGCTTCATGAATATGATTTAATTTTTCACCTGATAGTTCTATTTGATTCCCTGGTTCTAACGATATATTTTTATTTCCATTACTCAATCCTATAATATTTCCTTTTTCAAAAATAGGGTTCCATCCAAATTCAAGAAGAGCAGCAAACATTTCTTTAACTTTAGAATAATTAATTCTCTTATTATCTCTATTATCAAATAGAAATTTTTCATGTTCTATTCCGATTCTAAAATCTTTAATATTTTTTATTCCAGACTCGAAATGTTTTATAATTTTTTCTTTAGAGTCGATCATAATTAATTAAATAGTACTTTATTAAAAAATTTAAAGTAAAGAATAAGGTTGTCGAGAAAAGATTTTTTTTACTATTGGTTTAAAAAACTCTAATGGAAATGATTTATAATTAGGATCGAATGAAATTTGATCATATTTTTCACAAAAATCTATTGTTGCTTGATAATATTTATGATTTTTGTATTTATCTCTCTTATTTTTGTTACCGCCTAAATGGTGAGCATAATAATACATTTGAAATATGCCATGCTTTTCGATTATCCAGTGAGTTTTTTCTGAGACATAAGGTTTAATAATTGTAGCAGCATATTCTGAGTGATTTAATGGTGCTAACTCATCTCCAATATCGTGTAACAATGTAGCAACAACCATCTCTTCGCTTTCGTTATTTTTATAAGCCCTTGTTGCGCTTTGAAGTGAATGTTCTAATCTTGAAATTTTGTATCCCTCTAATGTATCAGTTAGATTTGACATATATTTTAATATTCTTTCAGCAGTTTTATCTGCAAAATTTTTCTCCTGCTTATCTAAAAAAAGATAATCTTCTTTAGTGCCATTCTTCATCTCTGTAAAACTTACTTTTTTCATTTTAGTTATTTGATGCGTTATTTAATAATGATAGTTGGGTAATTTTGCTATCACCTAACTCATCAATAGGTTTGACTGGATATTCCCCTGTAAAATAATGATCAGTTAATTGAGGATAGCTCTCATTTCTTTTATCAAATCCAATTGCTCTATACATTCCATTTATCGATAAAAATTTTAAAGATTTTGCTTTAATATATTCACAAATTTCATCATTTGTTTTATTAGCAGCTAATAGTTCCTTTTTTGTTGGAGTATCAACCCCGTAAAAATCTGGATATCTGATTTCAGGACAAGCAATTTTTACATGTACTTCTTTAGCTCCTGCCTCATAAAGCATTTTTACAATCTTAAGCGAAGTAGTTCCCCTTACAAGAGAGTCATCTATTAATACTATTTTTTTGTTTTTAATTGTTGTCTGATTTGCGTTGAGTTTTAATTTAACTCCTAAACTTCGTATTTGTTGGCTCGGTTCAATAAATGTTCTTCCTACATAATGATTTCTAATTAAACCATGCTCATAATTGATACCTAAATGTTGTGCAAATCCTAACGCTGCAGCATTACCGCTATCTGGCACAGGTACAACAATGTCTACATTAGTATCACTTTCCTTCGCAAGTTCTTTTCCTAAATTTTTTCTATGCTCATATGCTGATTTGCCGTCTAAAATACTATCGGGTCTTGCAAAATATATATATTCGAAAACACAAGGTCTAACTTTTTTAGGAGGGAAGGGTTTAATACTTTCTATTTTATCATTTTCTATTAAAACGATTTCTCCATTTTCGACTTCTCTTATAAATTTGGCTCCTATAATATCAAGTGCACATGTTTCAGAAGCGAGCACATAACTATTTTTTAATTTACCAATTATTAATGGTCTTATTCCATATGGATCTCTTACACCTATTAAAGATTTTTGCGTTAGCATTACTAATGCATATCCTCCTTGTATTTGAAAAATTGCATCAACAATTTTATCTATTGTTTTTGATCTTTTAGATTTGGCAATCAATTGAACTATTGTTTCAGTATCTGAGGTTGTATAAAAAATTGCACCTTCTTCGACTAGTTTATTTCTTAGATAAATTGAATTTGTTAAATTACCATTATGAGCAACCCCAACTCCTCCAGCATTAGTATCTGCAAAAAAGGGTTGAATATTTCTTAATGTATTGCTTCCTGTAGTGCTATATCTATTGTGACCAATCGCATAATTTCCTTTTAATCTCTTTAACAATTTCTCTTTGTTAAAGTTATCACCTACCAAACCAAATCTTTTTTCTGAATAATATTGCTCACCATCAAACGTAACTATTCCACAACCCTCCTGACCCCTATGTTGTAAAGCGTGAAGGCCTAAAGCAGTTAAGGCAGAGGCATCTTCAATATTACTAATGCCAAATACACCACACTCTTCTTTAAATTTTGTTCTATAAATCTTCAATTTTTTCTCGGGAATCTTGATATGTTTTTTCATCTGGAAATTCTTTCAACAAATAATTACTACCTTTCTTTAAATATGGAAAGACATATGATTTATCTACATTTATTGGCCATTTATCATAATTATACACGATATGGATACCTGAAAAGATACAAATAGAAATTATGTATGCTCTTATAAACCCAAAAAAGAATCCAAAAACAGTATCTAAACTTCCAATTCCTGTATATCGAACAACTTTACTTATTCCTTTATTAATCATTAAGACAAAAAAGATAACTATAACAAATATTGTAATACCAAGTCCAACATCTAAAACATATTCATTATCGATAATTTCATCGAAGTATGGTTTTGTTCTTGGAAAAATTATTAAAGTTACAATATAAGCAAGCAACCATTTCGTCATTGAAAGAATACTTAAAACAAATCCTTTTTTGTAACATTTAATTAAAGACAGAATAGTGATAGTGAGATAAATTATATCTATGATTGAAGCTGCATTATAAAATTCTGCAAAAACGTCTAACATCAATTATTTTCCAAAAGGTTTTGTAACTAGTATTAGAGAAGGGAGTAAGGTTAATACTGAAATCATTGCAATTAGCATAGCTAATCCGGTAAATATTCCAAAATAAATAGTTGGAATAAATTTAGATAAAACTAAAATTGAAAAACCAAATACGATTGTTATTGATGTATTTAGTATTGCAACACCAACTGTTGAATGACAAGTCTTTACTGTTTTTTTGTAATCTTTGATCTTTTGGAACTCTTCTTTGAAACGATAAATATAATGGATGCTATTATCTACCGCTATACCAATTGTAATTGCTGCAATTGTAATTGTCATCATATCAAGAGGGATACCAAGCAAACCAATAATACCCAAAATAAAAAAGGCAGCTATAAAATTTGGTACCACTCCTATCAAAGATAATTTTATATTTCTAAATAAAATCACAAACATTGAAAATATACCAATCATCACTAGTCCTAAGGTTAGGATTTGAGATTTAAATAAACTTTGTAAAAGATTATTAAATAAAATTAAAACACCTGCCAATTTGAACCGACTTTCTTCTATTCCAAGGTCATTTTGGAGGTCAAAATTAATTTTATTAATTAAATCATTTCTTCTTAAATTTTCTTGAGAGTCTATTATTCTTAAACTAATACGGGCTTCATTATCATTTATCGAAATATATGGATCTATAATTTCAGTTTTTATAGTTTCAGGAATTTTGGTGTATAAAACTCCCATCTCTAAAGTACCAAGTGGTTTATTATTATTCAGTTGAGTTGCAACATCGATTATTGAAGAAAAAGATAATACTTTTCCAATTTCAGGAAGAGTATCTAAATAATTATGAACATTTGCGATCGTATCAATTTTATCTTTAGTGAACCAATATTTTTCATTTTCTTCCTCACTTTCATCACCCCAATCTTCAAAATCATCATCATCAACATTTTCATCTTTATTAGCTTCAGGAAATTTTATAATTACTTCAAGTGGTGTGGTACCTCCAAGTTGTTCATCAATTAGTTTCATTCCTTTATAAATCTCTGTTTTTTTACTGAAGTAATTGATGAAACTGTTTTCAACTTCTAATTTTGAAATTCCTAATATGCTTAACACAATTATTAAAATTGTAATAATAAAAATAGGTAATTGATAATTTAAAGATAAATTCCCAAAGAACTTAGTTATTATTGATCCTTCATTTTCTTTTACACTTATATTTTTTGTAGTTACAAAACTTAGTAAGGTAGGAAGCAAGGTAAAAGTTATTAAAAATGATGTTACCAATCCAAAAGTCATCATCCATCCAAAATCAATGATAGGTTTAATTTCACTAAAAATTAAAGATAAAAATGCAATTACTGTAGTCAAAACAGTGTAAAGAATAGGCCAAAACATTTTATTTGTTGTTAAAGATAAGATTTCCAGACTTGTTTTTGATGGATAAGCGTTTCTAAGTTGCAAAAATCTTGTACTCATATGAATGTTCATTGCCATTGTTAAGATAAGCATTAGAGCAATAAAGTTTGATGAAATGACTGTAACTTTCCAGCCGAGCAAACCAAGCAAACCCATCATAATGATCACAGAAAAGAAACAGCTACTAATAGGAACAATTATCCAAATAATTTTTCTAAAAATAAACCAAAGAGTTGCAATAATAAATAATAAAACTCCTAGACCAAAAACAACAATATCACTTTTAATAAATGTCATCATATCATCAGCTATCATTGGAATTCCTCCTAAATAAATTTTTCCAATATCTTCATAACTTTTAATAACATCTCTAATTTCCAAAATATTTTCATGATTCTGTTTTTTTATTTGATCTCTGTATCTCTCTACTTCTTTTCTAGATTTATTATCGATATCTACTAAGGGAGGATTTTTTTTAATGTTAACTATAATTCCACTTGTTTTTCCATCCTCGCTGATTACAAAATTTCTAAAAACTGGACTATTTAAAATTTCTTTAAAACCTCTATCTTTATCTACATCTTCATCTTTTAAAGTTTTAAAATTTTCCAATCTTTCTTGAAGAGGGGCATCTGAATTATTTAAAAGTGGAATATCTAAAAGTGTAATTACATTGTGGACCCAATCTAAACTTTGAATTTTATATTTTAAACTTAATAAATTATTAATAGAGCTATCAGTAACCATTCCATCATTTGGGGAGTAAGTTAAAACTAAAAATTCTTTTGAGCCATATCTATTTGTAATTTCTCTTAAATATTCAAGATCTGGATCTCCCTCAATTAATAAAGTTTCAGAAGAAGCATCTAACCTAAAATCTTTTGAAAAATAACCAAAGCTAAATAATGCAATTATTAATATTGCAAAAATAGATTTTGGGTTTTTTAAGATTGTATTTTCATACAAATCAGCAAACATAAGCTCTTTTATATTTGAAATTAATTAATTTGAGTATCCTTAAATTTCGTAAATCTCTCTTCAAATTCAAGGGTTACTTTACCAATTGGGCCGTGGCGTTGTTTCCCAATTATAATTTGAGCTAAATGTGCTACTTCATTCATTTTTGCTTGCCACTCAGCATGTTCTACTGTTGCTTCTCTTGGTTCTTTTCTCTGTAAGTAATAACCTTCCCTATAAACGAACATTACAACATCAGCATCCTGTTCGATTGATCCAGACTCTCTTAAATCTGCTAATTGTGGTTTATGATCATCACGCTGCTCAACTTGTCTTGATAGTTGTGATAAAGCTACTACAGGAATTCCTAACTCTTTAGCAATAGCTTTTAAACCTTGAGTGATTTGAGAAATTTCTTGAACTCTACCATCTTTGTTAAAAGATGTTCCTCTCATTAATTGAATATAATCAACTACAATCAT
Organism: uncultured Pelagibacteraceae bacterium; assembly: GCA_902517735.1. GTDB lineage: Bacteria > Pseudomonadota > Alphaproteobacteria > Pelagibacterales > Pelagibacteraceae > Pelagibacter. The sequence continues at coordinate 20,701 of CABYDK010000001.1, read as the reverse complement.
TTCTAAACCATGTAGTCTTTTAATTCTTCTAGCTCTATTACTCATTGCAGCAATACTGATTGCAGGTGTTTCATCAATAAATAAAGGGAGTTCGGCAATATTTTTTGATGTTTCTAAAAATTGATCAAATTGTTCGTCTGAAATTCTTCCACGTCTTATATCATTTGATCCAATACGAGCTTGTTCAGATAAGATTCTAGTAGATAATTGTTCCGATGACATCTCTAATGAAAAAAAAGCAATAGATGATTTTTTACCTTTATCTTGAATATGTTTTGCAGCATTAAAAGCTATATTTGTAGCAAGAGATGTTTTACCCATTGAAGGTCTACCTGCTATAATAATTAAATCTGAATTATGAAACCCACCAAGTCTATCATCTAAATCTCTAAGTCCAGTTGGAACTCCAACGATTCCACCTTCATTTTTATAAGCAGCAGATGCCATTTCAATAGTTTGTTTCATAGCGTCATCAAATTTAATTAAAGAAGAGTTAAAAGAACCTTTTTCAGCTAAATCAAATAATAATTTTTCAGAATTTTCAATAATATTCTGACCGTTAGTATCCAAGTCATTAATTTTTGCGCTATCTATAGTTTGTTCTGAAATTTTTATTAATTCTCGTCTGACAAACATATCATAAATAATTTTTGAGTACTCAATAGCTTGTCTTACTGAAGTAGAAAATTTTGTAATTTTGATTAAATATTCTGGAACATCTAAATCATCTTTTTCATCTTCAAAATAATTTTTAAGAGTAATAGGATTTGCAAGCATCCCTTTATAAATTAAGTTTTCAACTGCATTATAAATTTTTTGATGCATTGGATCATAAAAATTAATACTTGAAATGATTGTACTAATTTCATCAAAGATTTCATTAGTTACTAAAATAGAACCAATTACAGATTGTTCTGCTTCAATATTATTTGGAAGTTCTTTGAAGTTATCTTTGACAATACTTAAATTATTTTCCACATCAACATCCTATACGAAAAAAATTATTTAAAATTTAAAAATACTACTGTGGATGAAATTGTATAATTACTGAATACTTTCTGCAGACAGAACGCTTATAGTAATTTCGGCATCAACTTCTGAGTGTAAATAAATTTTTACTTTATGCTTTCCAATAGATTTTATTTCTTGAATAGGTTGTATCATAGAAGGCTTGATATCAACTTTATTTATTTCTTGAATTATTTTTGCAATCTCAGTAGGTTTTACTGAACCGTATAATTCATTATTTTCTGTGCTTAATTTTTTAACAGAATATTGCTTTTTGTTTATCTGCTGATAAATTTTTTGTGCTTCAGCTTTTTTATCATTATCTTTTTTAGCAAGCTCGGATTTAATTTTTTCTACTCCCTTAATATTTTCTTTAGATGCATATAAGGCTTTTTTATTTGCTATCAAATAATTTCTAGCAAAACCTCTTTTGACATCAATTACTTCACCGATCGAACCAATTTTTTTGACATTTTCTAATAAAATAACTTTCATTTTATAATAGTGCTAAATTTCTAGCTCTTTTAATTGATAAAGATAATTCTCTTTGTTTCTTTTGACTCACATTCGTAATTCTGGAAGGAAGGATTTTGCCATTTTCTGATATATATTTTTTTAATAGTTTTATGTTTTTATAATCAACTTTTGGAGCTCCTTTTATAGATAAGGGACAATTCTTCTTAAATTTATACTTGTTAGGTTGAAAAATACTAAGCTTTGCAAAATTACTCTGTCTACCTTTTTTATTTCCACTTTGTCTTTTTGGCATACTTAATTAGTTTTTTTTTCTTTTTTTTCTAATTTTTCACTATCTTCTTTTTTAGCAAAATAATTTGTATTTAAATCGAATTCTTTTACTTTTACTGTAAGATATCTTAATAATTTTTTATCAATAGCTTCGTTTTTCTCTAATTCTTCAACTACTCTACCTTTACCTTTAATTTTGAAATGAATGTAACTACCTTTTTTATTTTTTTTAATTAAGTAAGAAAGGTTCAGTAATCCCCAATTCTCTGTTTTAACCACTTCTCCCTCATTTTTTTCAACTATTTTTGAATATTTTTCAGTAAGTTGTTTAAGTTCACTTGGCGAAGTATCTTGCCTAGCTATAATAGTGTGTTCGTATAAATTCATTTAAATTCTTTAATAAAACGTGAGGATATACTATTATAAGTCTTCAATTTCAACAGTAAAAAGGGCAAAAATTAAATAATTTTTTATATGTTTTCTGTAATTTTTCCAGGGCAAGGTTCTCAGATTGTGGGAATGGGAAAAGAGTTTTACAATAAGTTTGATCTTGTAAAAAATTTATTTAAAGAGGCTGATGATGCGCTCAATATGTCTTTATCCAAAATAATATTAGAGGGTCCAAAGGAAGAATTAGATTTAACTTCTAATACTCAGCCTGCTATTTTTTTGATAAGTTATTCAATCTTCCAGTTAGTTAATAAAGAATTCAATATTGATTTGAATAAAGCAAAATTCTTCGCTGGACATTCATTAGGAGAATATACTGCGATTGCGTGTGCAGATTATCTTAATTTTAAAGATACAATTAGAATTTTAAAAATAAGAGGAAATGCAATGCAAAATTCAGTTCCTAATGGTGAAGGAGGCATGGTAGCAGTATTAGGAACTACAGTTGAAAATATTGAAAATATTTTAAAAGATAACCAAAAAAACTTTTTGGTTGAGATTGCTAATGATAACTCAGAAGGTCAAATAGTAGTAAGTGGAAAAACACAAGATTTAGAAAATCTAAGTAATTTTTTAAGGCAAAATAAAATTAAAAATATTAAGCTACCTGTGAGTGCACCATTTCATTGTAGTTTAATGAGTAAAGCAACTGATATTATGAGAGAAGAGTTAGGTAAATTAAATTTTAAAAAAGGAAATATTCCTTTAATTTCTAATATTACAGCTGATGAAATTTCCAATGCAGAAGATTTGAAAAATTTACTGATTAAACAGATTGAAAATAGGGTTAGATGGAGAGAAAGTATTATTAATATGGTCAATAAAGGGGTATATCAATTTATTGAAATTGGCCCAGGTAAGGTCTTATCTGGATTAGTAAGAAGAATTAATAAAGAAGTTGAAGTTAGTTCAATTAACAATGAAGATGATATAAAATATATTAAAATATGATAGATCTTAAAAATAAAAATATTATCGTCACAGGTGCGTCAGGTGGAATTGGAAATTCAATTGTTGAGAAACTAAATGAGTGTGGAGCTAACATTTTAGCATCTGGAACTAGAATGGAGAAACTTGAAGAATTGAAAAATAAATATAAAAATATAAAAATATTAAAATTTGATATTTCTCAAATTGATAAAATTGAGAAATTTATTGAAAATGCATCACAAGAACTAGGTGGCTTAGATTGTCTTATAAATAATGCTGGTATTACACAAGATAATTTAGCAATCAGAATGAGTGTAGAAGAGTGGAAAAATGTTATAGATATTAATCTTAACTCTACTTTCTTTATGAGTAAATTTGCTATTAAAAAAATGATTAAAAACAAAAAAGGTAAAATTGTTAACATTACTTCAGTAGTTGGTCATACAGGAAATGTGGGACAATCAAATTACACAGCTTCTAAAGCAGGAATTGTAGCTATGTCAAAAAGTCTAGCAATTGAGTATGCAAAAAAAAATATTAATATTAATTGTATTTCACCAGGGTTTATTAATACCGCTATGACAAAAAAAATAGATGAAAAATTTAAAGAGGTTATAATCTCAAAAATCCCTTCAGCTAGACTAGGTGAGCCAGAAGATATTGCAAATGCAGTTCTTTTTTTATCCTCTAGTCAATCGGATTATATTAATGGAGAAACATTACATGTTAATGGGGGCATGTATATGGCTTGACAAACTAGGTAATTAAACTAATAACGATTTTATAACAAAAAAGGATCAATATGTCAGAAGATGTTTCGAGCAAAGTAAAAAAAATAGTTGCAGACCATTTAGGAATTGATGAAACAAAAGTTACTGATGAGTCTAGTTTTATAGATGATTTGGGTGCTGACAGTTTAGACACTGTAGAATTGGTTATGGCTTTTGAGGAAGAGTTTGGTTCAGAAATTTCAGATAGCGAAGCTGAAAAAATCTTAACAGTAGGGGACGCTGTTAAATTTATAGAAGGCAAGGCTAACTAATAGTTTTTAATGCCCGCTTCAAATGATGGGGTAATGGTTATTTTGTCTTCTCCTTCTGGAGCAGGTAAAACAACTCTAGTAAACCTTATTTCTGAAAAAGAAAATTTTAAGATATCAATATCTCATACAACAAGACAGCCTCGGGTAAATGAAATTCCTGACAAAGACTATTTTTTTGTCAATGACGATGAGTTTAAAAGATTAATAAAGAATCAAGAGTTTTTAGAATATGCTAAAGTATTCAATAATTATTATGGAACAACCAGAACTCCTGTAATAGAAAAACTTAGTAAAGGACAAAATGTTTTATTTGATATTGACTGGCAAGGTGCAGATCAAATTAAAAACAAAAACCTTGATTATAAATTAATTACATTTTTTATATTACCACCAAGTAAAAAAATTTTATTTCAAAGACTATCTAATAGAGATATGAAAGATAAATTAATTGTTGAAGAAAGAATGAAGCAATTCGAGAGGGATGTTTTACATTGGATTAATTATGACTATGTAGTGATAAATGACAATTTACAAGACTGTTATAGAAGAATACAAAGCTTGATAAATGCAGAAATAAACAATGGATCTAAAGATTACGATTTAGAATATATAAGAAAACATGTAGAAAAATTAACAACTTAGTTTTTCGAGCTCATCTGCTAGTTTAAAATATGTTTCAAAGTCTAAATTTTGAGGTCTGAGATTTAAATTTATATTAAGTTTTTTAGCAATTTCTAAATTCTTATTAAATAATAAGTTATATGGTTTTTTAATCATTTTTCTACGATGATTAAAAAAAATTCTAGTAATTTTCTCTAAGCTTTTTGAATTATTCAATTTAAAAAAATTTTGCTTAGGTTCAAAATATAAGATAGTGCTATCGATTTTAGGTTTAGGAGAAAAACTTGAGGGTTTTACATCACAAATTTTTTTTATATATAATTTCCAATTAGAAATAATGGATAATCTTCCATAATTTTTCGAGTCAGGTAAAGCAATTATTCTGTCTGCCACTTCTTTTTGGAACATCAATATGAGATGACTAAACCAAAAATTTTGATTTTTTATATTAAGTATCCATTTACATAAGATTTCAGTTGAAATGTTATACGGTAGATTTCCAAAAACAATTAATCTTTCATTGTGTAATAATTTTTCATTTACTTTAAGCACATCCTTATTAATAATTTCTATTTTAGATCCAAAATTTTTTTTTAGTAATAAAGCTAATTTATCGTCTTTTTCTATTACAATTATTTTTTTTGGGTTTTTTTTTAAAATTTTTTGAGTAAGATTTCCTGTTCCAGGTCCAATTTCTAAGATTGATTGATCAAAAATATTTACTGTATTTAGAATTTTTGTGATTACATTTGAGTCAATCAAAAAGTTTTGGCCCAGACTTTTTTTTGCTTTTATCACCTTTTATCTAAAAAATCTAAAGCCTTAATTAAACTTAAGGGATTTGACTTATTTTTTCCAATCATGCTTATATTTGGTCCATGGTCTGGAGATATACGCATTATAGGTAATCCCATTGTAATATTTATAGCATCATACTCAAAAATAGATTTAAAAGGCCCGATAACTTGATCATGATACATTCCTAAAATTATATTAAATTTTTTTCTATTTTGTTTTAAAAATATTGTATCAGCAGAATAAGGGCCTTTTATATTTATATTTTTTTTCATCTTTTTCTTTATTAAAAAAGGAATTATTTTTTCGTCTTCATTAAACCTAGATATGCTTTCACAGTGAGGATTTAACCCTGTAACTGCAATTTTAGCTTTGATTTTGAGGTGTTTTTTATAAAAATTATCTATTAGATCAATTTTTTCTGAAATTAATTTTTTTGTTATAGTCTTTGCAACCATTTTTAAAGGCAAATGCGTTGTAACTGGGCAAACAGATAGTTTTTTATTATATATAAGCATTCCTGTATTTTTTTTTTTAAATTTATTCGAAATATATTCGGTTATTCCTAAAAATTTTCTATTTAGAAAGTTTGTTTTATTAATTGGTCCATTAATTAATTTATTTGTAACCCCATTATCAATTAATTTAAAAGCAATATTAAATGAGGTATTCAAATAATTTCTTAAAAGTTTATTATGGTAAATTTTTCTGGCAGATTCTTTAAAATGTATATCTAAAACATTCAAATAATTATTATTTATCTTTCTTTTATCTATATTTTTAATATCTAATATTCTTAATTTTTTTTTATAATTATAAAGTTTCATTTGGTTTATTAATATTTTTTTATTGCAAATTAAAATTAATGGACTTTTATATTTTTTTTTCTTTAATGCTTTAAATAAAATTTCAAAAAAAATACTTTTTGGTTCGCCTGCAATTAACAAAATTGGTTTATTTTTCATTTATAGAATAATTTAATTTTGATTTATTAAAATATATTTTTGAAAACTTGTTTAATTGTTCATTTCTCTCTAAATTGATTAATCTTTCAATTTCTTTATCCTTATCGATAACAGTTTTAACAATTCTCTCGTCCTCTATTTTGAGTATCAAAAAATTGTTTGCTAATCTTATTAAATCTGTAATTTCTCCCTTATTGATATTTTTTAATTTTTCTTTAACAGTTTTAGATAAACTTATTTCAGTTACCCAACCTACCTTGCCTCCAAATTTAGAACTATCTGAATTACTATAAATATTTGCTGTATTATTAAAACCTATCTCTTCTATGCTTATTTTAATTTCTGTATATAGATCTTGTATTGTTTTATTTTTTTTCTTAGCAAAAACTATTTCTGATAGAAAATATTCTTTTTTTGAGTCTTCTTGCATAACTTCAATTTTAGCTAGCATCTCTTTTTTATTTATTTTGATTTGATTATTATATTTATTAAAAATTAAATCATTCCAATACAAGTCTATTTTTATTTTTTCTTTAATTTTTGATAAATCGTAATTTGTTTTTTTTTTTAATATATTTTCAAATTCTTTTTCATCATCGAATCCTAATCTTGAATACAGCTCTTTCAAATAGTTATTAATGAATTGGTTCTCACTTTCCATAGTTACAAATTTTTTAATTTCTTTTTTTTTTATAATTTGATTAATTAAGGTACTTTTTGCTATCTCTATTCTTTGATTATCATTTAATTGATTAAGATTTGAATTTAATATTTCTAAATAATTAATTTCATTTTCTAAATCATAATTAGTAATTATTTCATCATCAACCAATACTATTATCTTGATATCGGCTAATAAAATCTTATTAGAAAAAAAAATTGCGATAACTAAAAATAAAATTTTCTTTTTTATCATCATTGTTTAATATTTGGACTACTTACCTCAGCAAATGGAGTAATTGTTAATTTAAAGAAAATATTCTCATCAGGTTTTAATTCTCTATCGCTATAAAAATCTTTATTATACTCTATAGAAGCTGCAAGACAGTCATTTTTATATTGATACATAAAATTATAATATTCTGTTAAATCTTTAGCTTTATTTTTTCTTGTAGAAAATGCCAAACTGTTAAACTGATTTAACGAATACTTTGTGGTGTTTGATAAATAGGAGTTTTTACTAGATGTGTTATTTTCATTTAAATAATCAAATGTAGTGACAAAATTGTTAAATTTAAAATCAGAAATTAAATTTTGGTAATTTATATCTTGTAGATTATTTTTGATAGATGAAATATATTTTGTTGTAAATATTTCATTTGGATTAAACATAATTTCACCAAATACATTGGAGTTTTTTTCTCCTATCTGATTAATATTTGAAAGATCGTCATTTTGTTCTAACCTTATATTATTGGCTAATTTTAGATTAAATAATTCATTGGTATTAAATTTGTTAAGTATTGAATAATCGAATCCATAAGCTGCAGATAAACCACCTTCTACACTTGTCTCATCTGTAGTTCTATCTAATGAATAAATATTTGTTAAATCAATTTTTCTCTCAATATTTCTCTCATTTTTGGTATGATTAGGTGCAGCTTTGAGAGATAGCTTAGGCTTAAAGATTTTTTGATACTTTTCATTTTCTTTTATCAATGGAAAGCTTGAATTAAATTGATACATGCTTGACATAAAAAAATTTTTTTTATTTTTATAATTTGAATTTCTATTTTCGCTGTTTGTATTTCTTATTAAAAATTCGTGATTATTTAGAAAACCGTACCTGTTAATTTTGGGATTAGAGGTAAAAATAAAGTTATTTACGTTACGTTTTTCCTGAACATTAGTATCGTATTGTCTAACTAAAGTATCTGACTCAAATAATAAATTTCCATCTAAAAAACTCAAATTATTCAAATTTTTCGCCAATTTTAATCTTGGAAAAATATATTCGTATCTATCGTTATCATCTTTATTCAAATTTTCGTAAATTGTAGAACTTACATTTATAGATAAATCATTAGAATATAAATCTAAATTAAGAGAATTTATCATTGTATCGTTATCATTAATCAGATCACTTTGTATCTTATCCGACTTTAAATAAGTGTCATTTGATGTTGTTTGAAGTTTAAAATTAATTTTGCTATTTTCAAAATCTTTAACTTTTAAACTTTTATCGTATTCATAAAATAAGTGATTTTTTGAGTCCTCATCTTTTTCTGCAAAAAAACTAAAATCTGCAATATGATTAGATTTAGAATTGACTTGTCTATATTCTGTTTGAAGTAAAATTTTTTCATTAGCATACAATCTAGGAGAAAAGGTTGCATCTTTATTTTCTGCAATAGCTAAAAAATATGGAGTATTCAAATAATTATCAGAACTTGGAGAATTCTTGATTGTTGGTATTAAAAATCCAGATCTTCTTTTGACTGTTGGGTCAGGATGAAAAAACTTTGGAAAATAAGCAACAGGCACATCGTAAACCCTTAATAAGGCATCATCATAAATAATTTCACGTTTTTTCTTATCATGTATTATATTTTTTGCACTAAATTGCCAAGGCGGGCATCCCTCTCTTTTTTTACAAGTTGTAAATACTCCTTTAGTAATCTCTGAGTAGTTATCATCTATTTGTCCACTATTTCCTCTTAACTTATAATTTTCACTTGAAGAATTATTTAGATCTATTTTGACATCTTTTCCGAAAACTTTTCCTGAGTAAGTATTAATATATGCTATTGATGTTTTAAAAGTATTTGACTGAGCATCTTTACTAACAAGATTTTTTGCTTTTATTAAATTTTTATTTATTTCAAAAACAAAATTATCAACAAAATGAATATTTCCAAATTTATCCTCTATTTTCGTAGTTTCATTTGAACTCACTATATTGTTTTTTTGATCATAGAATATTTTTTCATTTTTGATAACAAAGCTCCCATTAATCTGGAGAATTTCTACATTTCCATTAGCTTCAATATTTAAATTTTTTTGATCAAAAATAGCGTTATCGTATTTAATTTTAATTTTTTCAGATTTTATTAATGCATTACCATTACCGATAGACTCTAGTTTATCTAAATTTTTAAAGTAGATATATTTATCTGAGTTAATTTCTAAATTATTATCCTTTGATATAGCTTTACCATTGTATGCATTAATCTGATCCCCTTCGTTCAAAATTTCAATATTTGTACTTTTTAATGTAAATGAGCTGGATAAAGCAATATTTTGAAAATAAATTATGCTTATTATAACTGTAAATATAAACTTATTTTTCATTGATGTTCACAAGTCCTATTGCAGATAAAACAAATATAATAAATAAAGGAAAAAAAATTGAGGGATAGACTGGTATTTTACCATTATTTCCCAGTGAGTTAAAAATAAAGTTTATATAATAAATTATTACAGACAATAATACCCCACTAATAATATGGAATAGTAGTGATTTATTTTTCGAAAAGTTAAACATAATTATAATAGAGAATATTGTAAATGTTCCATAAAAAAGAGGAGTTGTAAAAAGTTTCAAAAGTTGAATTGTTATCTCATCAGTAGAATAACCAAATTTTTTATAATCCTCTTTAAGTTCATAAAGTTTAAACATATCAAATGATGATATGTTAGAAAAAAGATTGTTAATTTTTTCAGAATTAAAGTTTGAAGATATTTCTATAAAACCATCAATACTTTCAGTATTATTTTCAATAGTTATATTAGGGTTGTGAACTATCCAATTATAGTCACTTATATCAATCTTTTTTGATTGTATTGTTTTAATTAATTTAAAATCTGAGTCAAATTCATTAATGATATTTTCAAATAAAAATTTATCATTAATAAATTTTGATTTGATAATATATTTCTTGTCGTTTACTTCATCTTTTATCCACAATCCACTTTCAGTGACCATAGCTAGGTACTTATTATCATTAGAGAAATTATTTTTAATATCTGAATAATAAAATTTTAGTTTTGACGCAATATTATAATAAATAATCACATTAAAAATTCCAATAAAAATAGATAATAAAAATAATATTTTGACAATTTTTAAATTACTTAATCCAACTTTTTTTAACAAATTTAGTTCTTCATTTTTTATTAGATCATATAAAAAAAATTGAGTAGATATTAAAAAAATAAACGGAAATATCTCGAAGAGTGTAATTGGGGCATTTAATAAAGTTAAAAAATAGGGAAAAATAAAGTTTGCGCTCACATCTCTAAAAAAATTTATTTCCTCAAGTATTCCTAAAATAAAAATTAAAGTTAAAAATATAAGCGATATATTTATAAATTTCCTTAAGAAATTCATAATTATATATTTTTGATATAATTTAAACATTTTTAACCAACCTATAGAATAAATAGTATCCAAATATAAATATAAATATTGGTAACAATAAATACATTATAGTAAAATTGATTGATGTTACAGAATATCGTGTTGATACCTCTGAATATACTAAAAGAAAAAAAATTGTTAAAAATATTAAATTTACTTTAGTTTTATATTTTTTTTCATTTTTCGAATACAATGTCAAAAAACATGAAAATAAAACAATTAGTGGAATAAAAATTGGTTTATAGAATCTTATGAATAATTCTCTTTGTGCTTCTTTAATTAAGTTCTCTTCACATTTAAATTGTTTAAATTTATCATTCTCAATATCTAGAAAACAGCTTAATAATATCTTAGTATCTATTTCTTGTATTTTTGGAACAGTAATTGTTTTTGAAGTTAAATCCTTTAAACTAAAATTAATTTGATCAAAATCAAATAAATTTATTTTTGCTTTTTCAAAATTTATAACTCTACCATCAAATAGTTTAAGAGTTTTTTGTGATTCATTGTCAATAAGTATCCCCTTATTTGCATAAATCATTTTTGAATTTTTTTTGTTAGTTTCCTCTAAAAAAATATTTTTAAAACTTCCATCAATTTCTTTACTATCAATGAAAATAGTTAGGCCATCAGTTACATTAATAAATTTTCCTTCTTTAATTAGGGAGGTAAAAAAATCAACATTCGAATTTTTGATATAATTTCGAGCTTCAAGTTTTGACAATGGAGAAATATAAGACCCTAGAATGATTTGAAAAGAAACGATTATAAATGAAAAGATTAATAATCTATTTATAAAATTTATTTTACTTACTCCATTAACCCAAAAAATAAAAATTTCATTTTTAATTTCATATCTTATTATTGTGTAGAAAATTGATACAAAAAATATAAAAGGCAAAATCCTGTGAATAATTTTTGGAAAGTTTAGTATTGAGTAAAAAAAATAGATTTTTAATCCATGGCCATCTTCTGTGACAAAATCGAAATAATTTACAGCTTGTATTGTCCAAACAATTAAACCCACGATAAGTAAAGAAGCTACAAAAAAAGCTGATATATCTTGATAAAATTTTCTAAATATTAATTTTTTCATTGAAAATATTTTTACCACATATATAGCATTTGCTCGTATAAAGTGTATTTAAAAATTTATGTCTATTAAAATTAATTATAAAAATGGCTTTTCAAAGAACCCCTCTAGAAATCTTGTACTTTTTACTAATGAAAAATTCAATTTAGCCAATCTTAAAAAATATGTCTCTAGTTCTGAATTTTCTTACATCAACGATTTATTAAAAACTAGCGATTTAAAAAAAGATTTATTTGTTTTTGAGGTTAATTCAAAAAAAAAGATAGTTTTAATTTCTATTAAATCTAATTTAAAAACATCAGAGATAGAAAATTTGGGTGCTAAATTTTATGGGCGTATAAATTATGGTAAAAATAGTGAATATTTTATTCATACAGACACTATATTTAGTAAACAAAAAAATTTTGTTGGTTTTTTTCTTCATGGAGTAAAATTAAAATCCTATCAATTCTTAAAATATAAGACAAAAAAAGAAACCAGAATTATATCATTAACTGTTTTCGGAAAAAATAAACCTTCAGCACTAAATCAATTAAAATTTAGATCTTTGGAAGAAGGTACATTTTATGCAAGAGATTTAGTATCCGAACCAGGTAATATTTTACATCCAGATGAGTACGCAAAAAGAATTAATTCGTTAAAAAAAATTGGTTTAAGGATAAATATATATGATGAAAAAAAACTTAAAAAGCTTGGTATGAACACCTTACTTGGTGTTGGACAAGGAAGTATTAGAGGATCCTATCTTGTAACTATGGAATGGAAAGGATTAAGAAATAATTCGAAGCCTTTAGCTTTTGTTGGCAAAGGTGTTTGTTTTGATACTGGTGGAATATCTTTAAAACCTGCAAAATTTATGGAGGATATGACTTACGATATGGCTGGGTCTGCAGTTGTGGTTGGATTAATGAAAAATTTGGCTTTAAGAAAAGCAAAAATTAATGCTGTTGGAGTTGTAGGTCTTGTAGAAAATATGCCTGGTGGAAATGCTCAAAGACCAGGAGATATAGTTAAATCTTATAGTGGTAAAACTGTTGAGGTTTTAAATACGGATGCAGAAGGTAGATTAGTTTTAGCTGATGCTTTAACTTATACTGAAAGAAAATTTAAACCCAAATTTATTATTGATTTAGCAACATTAACAGGAGCTATTATTGTTTCCTTAGGTTCAGAGTATGCTGGATTATTTTCTAACGATGACAAACTTTCAAATCAGCTGATCAACTCAGGTAATAAAGTAGAGGAAAAGGTATGGAGAATGCCACTAAATAAAAATTACGATAAATTAATTGACTCCAAAAATGCTGATATGCAAAATATTAATTATGTTGGTGGAGCAGGTTCCACAACAGCAGCACAATTTTTGCAGAGATTTATATTAGATAAAACACCTTGGGCACACTTAGATATTGCAGGGATGGCATTTTCAAAATATGGAGGAGCTTTAAATTCAGGAGGAGCAACTGGTTTTGGTGTAAGACTTTTAAATCAATTAATAGAAGAATATTATGAGTAATCTAGAACAAACACTTTCCATAATTAAACCTGATGCAGTAGAAAGAAATCTTGATAATGAAATTAAAGATATGTTTAAAAATAATGGATTTAAAATTGTTAAAGAAAAGAAAATTCAAATAGAAAAATTCGAAGCTGAAAAATTCTATAAAGTTCACGAAACTAAGCCATTTTACAACGATTTATGCACTTATTTATCATCAGGCCCCATTGTTGTAATGATTTTAGAAAAAGAGAATGCGATTTTAGCGAATAGAGATTTGATGGGAGCAACTAATCCAAAAGATGCAACTGATGGTACCATAAGAAAGAAATATGGGATATCAATTGATAAAAATTCAGTTCATGGTTCAGATAGCTATGAAAATTCAAAAATAGAGATAGATTTTTTTTTTAAAGACTAATTAAAACTTTTTTTAAGGCCTTAGGATACAAAAGATGTTCTTGTTTTAGAATTCTTTTTGCAATTTTATCACTAGTATCATTTCTGAAAACTTTAATTTTTTTTTGCATAATAATTTTTCCAGAATCTAATTTTGAACTAACGTAGTGAACTGTGCAACCTGAATATTTTTCTTTATTATCTACTACTTTTTGATGAGTATCGAGGCCTTTATATTTTGGTAACAATGAGGGGTGTATATTTAATATTTTTTTTTTAAATTTTTTTATAAAATTATTTGATAAAATCCTCATAAATCCTGCTAAACAAATTAATTCAATCTTGCTTTTTTTTAATTCTTTAAGAATATTTTTTTCAGCCTTTTTGATATTTTCATAATTTATTATTTTTTTACTAATATTATGTTTTTTTGCATAATTAAGGCCTTTCGCTTTTGAATTATTTGATATCACGAGACTAATTCTAAATTTTGAATTTTTTTTAAAAGAATGTTTTATAAGATTTTTAAAGTTACTTCCTTTACCAGATATAAATACAGCAATATTTATTTTTTTAGTTCCAATTAATTTTGGCATTTAACTCAACTTTATTTTTTCCTTTAATTATTTTTCCAATTAAATACGGTTTAAAATTATTTGAAAAATATTTTTTAACTTTTTCTAGGTTCCTAGGATCTATTATTAAACAAAACCCTACTCCACAATTAAAAGTTTTAAGCATTTCTTTATCGGAAATATTTTTTTGTTTTAACCAACTAAATATTTTTAAAGTTCTTATATTTCTTAAATTAATTTTTGCACTTAAATTATCTGGTATCACTCTTTTAATATTATCTGCTAATCCACCACCAGTAATATTTGCACATCCATTAATTAAATTATTATCAGTCAAATTAAGAATTTCATTTACATAAATTTTAGTAGGCTTAATAAGTTGCTTTTTTAAAAATGTATTTTTTTTGATGTTTATTTTTTTTTCTTTTAATATTTGTCGAATTAACGAATATCCATTTGAATGTATACCTGCTGATGGAACTGCTAAAATTAAATCACCATTTTTAATTTTTTTTTTATTTAAAATTTTATTACCCTCAACTATACCAACTGCAAAACCTGCAATATCAAATTTTCCTTTTTCATATGTATCTGGCATTTCAGCAGTTTCGCCACCTACAAGCTCGCAATTAGCTATTTCACATCCCCTGATTATTCCTTTAAGTATGGATTTGAGTTTTTTTAAATCAATTTTATTTATTGAAATATAATCTAAAAATAAAATTGGTTTCGCTCCTTGTACAATTAAGTCATTTACACTCATTGCGACTAAATCAATGCCGATTGTGTCAAATTTATTAAGCAAATTCGCTATTTCAATTTTAGTTCCAACTCCATCTGTGCAAGCAACAATTTTAGGTTTTTTTATGTTTTTAGGTAGGCCTGAAATAGAGCCAAATCCTCCAATATTATTAAACTTTTTATTGCCTCTTTTTTTTGATGATATTTTTGATATGAAATTAACAAATTTATCGGCAGCATTAATATTGACGCCACTTTTTTTATAGGTAAAGGGTTTTTTTTTCATTAGAATATTACTTTAATAACTATGCATTATCAGAAATTCTTATATATTTTTTTTTTAGTTCTAGCTCTAAATTTATCTTTTTTTTCCACAAACAAAGTAAATGCTAAAGCCTTTTTAATAGAAGAAATAGAAATTTCAGAAAAATTAGAGAATAATTTCAATAAAGATATTCTAATTAATAAAGGTTTTAAAAAAGCTTTTAAAGAATTGATGGGAAAACTGATTCAATCCAAAGATTTAGATAAAATAAAGAGTATTAATTTAAATGAAATTAAAAGTATGATTGAGACCTTCTCGATTAAAAAAGAAAAATTCATTAATAAAAATTATAGTCTAAATTTAGGAGTTTCATTTAATAAAAAAAAAATTTTTAGTTATCTAGAGAGTAAAAATATATTTCCAGCTCAAATAGTAGAAACAAAATTTTTGTTTATACCTATAATAATTGATCAATCAAAAACTGATCTTCTAGTATTTTCAAACAATCCAATTTATAAAAATTGGGAAAAAGAAAGTAAAAAAACTTATCTAATTAATTATATTTTACCTACAGAAGATTTAGAGGATCTTAATTTAATCAAAGAAAATTATTCTGAATTAGAGAATTATGATTTTGATGAAATAATAAAAAAATATTTTTTAAACAATTCTATTATTACTCTTATTTTTAAAGATGAAAATCAAATAAAGATTTTGTCTAAAATTTATATTAAGAATAAAAAAGTTATTAAAAGCAACTCATTTGAAAATATTGAGCTGGACAATTCTAAAGATCTTAAAATATTAATAGATAATTTAAAGACTATTTATGAGGATTTTTGGAAAGAAAATAATCTGATAAATACTTCAATTAAATTGCCACTTTTAATTCAAGTAAATAATAAAGACTTTAATTTGTCCTCAAAATTTGAAAAAACTTTAGATAAAATTGATTTAATTAGTAGTTATTCAATTAAAAAATTTAATAAAGATTTTATTTTTTACGAAGTAATTTTTAATGGTACTACTAAAAACTTTATTAATATTATGAAAAATAAAAATTATAATTTTGATACTCAGAAAAAAACATGGATCTTAAAATGACAAATTTAAACCAATTAATTATTAAATTTGATTATGAACAAAATTTTAAGGATGATGATTTTTATGTATCAAATAGTAACAAACATATTTTCACTCTACTCAGTCAATGGCCAAGATGGGAAAAAAATTTTTTAAACATTAATGGGGAAAAATTTTCAGGTAAAACCCATCTTGTGAATATATTTATTAAAAAGTTTAAAGGTATAAAATTAAATGCAGATTCTTTAACTGATAACGACCTTAAAATAATCAAAATTCATGAAAATATAATATTAGAAAACTTAAATGAGAAAGTAGATGAAAAGTTAATCTACAGTTTATTTAACATAATTGATTTAGATAACAAATTTATCATAGTTACCTCAGAGAAACCTATTGTAGAAATTCATTTTAATTTGTTAGATTTAAAATCTAGAACTAAAAGTTTTTTGTTACAAAAAATAGAAAAACCTGATGATGAATTAATGTTTGCCTTAATATTAAAAAATTTATCTGATCGTCAAATAACTATAGATAAAAAATTGATTGATTTTATAATTAAAAGAATAGATAGATCGTATGGAAAAATAATTGATTTCATATATAAAGTTGACGAGTTAAGTTTAAAAAAGAAAAGACCAATCGATTTTAAGATTATTAAAGAAGTTTTAGGAGAATAATTGAGCAATAAATATCGTACACATAATTGTAATGAATTACGTAAAGAGCATGTTGGTAGCAACATAGTTCTCTCTGGTTGGATTAATAAAAAAAGAGATCATGGCAACTTACTATTTATTGACCTAAGAGATAATTATGGAATTACTCAATGCATTATTGATAAAGAAAATTCTAATTTTAAAGAACTAGAAAAAATACAACTTGAAACAGTTATAAAAATTGAAGGTAAAGTTGTAAATAGATCAAATGAAACGATAAATAAAGAAATCAAAACTGGAGAAATAGAAGTTGGTATTAAAAAATATAAGGTGCTAGGTACCTGTAAGGAATTACCTTTACCAGTTTTTAGCGATCAGGAATATGCAGAAGAAATTAGACTTAAATATAGATTTCTTGATTTGAGAAGAAAAAAAATTCATGAAAATATTATTTTAAGATCAGAAGTTATTTCATTTATTAGAAATGAAATGAGTAAATTAGGATTTTTGGAATTTCAAACTCCAATTTTGACTTCATCTAGCCCAGAAGGTGCAAGAGATTTTTTAGTTCCAAGCAGATTAAATCCAGGTAAATTTTATGCACTTCCTCAAGCTCCACAACAATTTAAACAATTAATAATGGTTTCAGGATTTGATAGATATTTTCAAATTGCACCTTGTTTTAGAGATGAAGATGCTAGAGCAGATAGAAGCCCTGGAGAATTTTATCAATTAGATCTAGAAATGTCGTTCGTTGAGCAAGAGGATGTATTTAGTGTAGTTGAAGAATTGTTAGTTAGTACTTTTAAAAAATTTTCTAGTAAAAAATTACTATTTAATAAATTTCCTAAAATTACTTATAAAGAAGCAATGTTAAAGTATGGTTCTGATAAACCAGATCTAAGAAATCCTTTAATAATTTTTGATATAACAGAAATTTTTTCAAGAAAAGATGTATCATTTGAAATATTCAAGAAACTTGTGAAAACTGGTTCGATGGTGAGATGTATTGTAACTAAAAATACTAAAGATAAACCTCGAAGCTTTTTTGATAATATTGATAATTGGGCAAAAGATCAGGGAGCTTCTGGGCTAGCGTATTTTACCTTAGAAAAAGAAAAAGAGCTTTTAGCAAAAGGTCCAATAGGAAAATTTTTCTCTAAAGACTCTTTAGAAGAGATAATGAAATTAACTGGAGCAGAAATAGGTGATAGTGTATTTTTGGCTTGTTCAAAGCAAAAAGATCTTGAAAAAATTACATCATTAGCAAGAGATAAGATTGCTCAAGAATTAGATTTAATTGACAATGAAATTTTTGCTTTTTGTTGGGTAATTGATTATCCAATGTTTGAGAGAGATGAAATAACAAATAAGATAGAATTTAGTCACAATCCTTTTTCAATGCCACAAGGAGAAATTGAAAAAATTAATTTTAGTAAACCACTTGATATACTAGCTTATCAATATGATATAGTTTGTAATGGTGTTGAATTATCCTCAGGCGCTATAAGAAATCATATCCCGGAGCTAATGTATAAATTATTCTCTGTTGCAGGATATTCAGAAAAAATTGTTAATGAAAAGTTTAGTGGAATGATAAATGCCTTAAGTTATGGAGCTCCCCCTCATGGTGGCATAGCCCCTGGAATAGACAGAATAGTAATGCTGCTAGCTAATGAAAAAAATATAAGAGAAGTAACAATGTTTCCGATGAATCAAAATGCTCAAGATTTAATGATGAATGCACCATCAAATGTAAGTGATAAACAACTAAAAGAGCTGAATATCAGCTTAAAGTCCAAAAAATAGTTATTTTTTACCTTTTAAATTTATTTTAACATCAGATAAGTCTACAAGATTTTTTTTGTAGTTATTTCTTACGAAACCTTTGCTAGTTATGTCCCTAACTATTTTTAATAACTGGTTTTGATCTTCAGAGTTTTGTTCATCAATATTGGTTATATCAGATCCACCAATAGACGGAGTATGCGCTAGATCTTCTCTATTTTGGTAAGAGATAGCTAATTCTCTAAAGATGTAATCTAAAATTGAAGTAGCACTAAGTATTCTATCGTTTCCATGTACCTTTCCAGATGGCTCAAATTTTGTTCCTACAAATGCACTAATATATTCATCTAATGGAACTCCATATTGCAAACCAAGTGAGACAGCTATAGCAAAATTGTTCATTAAGGCTTTTACTAATTCACCCTCTTTGCTAGTATCTATAAAAATTTCCCCAATTTTGCCATCTTCATATTCGCCAGTGTGTAGATAAACTTTATGATCTCCTATAGTTGCTTTTTGAATATAACCTTTACGTCTATCGGGCATGCTAAATCGTTTTCCAGACTTTTCAGTATTTTTTAAAACTTGAGTAACAGATTGTTCAAAACCGTCTTTTTTTAAATCTTTACTAGATGTAACTAAATCAATTTTATTATCATTAAGTTTATTATTTGGTTCTAAATTTTTTGTTTTTCTACTATCGAGCTTAACGTCTATAACTTCGAATTTACCATCGTCCCTTTTTTCAAGATTTTTAAGTTCTGTTTCGTTTATTTCATCTAAGTAGTGATTAACCTTAAATGTGCATGTGTAATAAGTTTCAACTAAGTATTTTGCCATTTTACCTCAATTTTAAAATTTATTTGAATATTGATTCAATTGATTTATATACAAAACCAAATTTTAGTCTAATTTAATTTATACAATTTTGGATTGAAAAAAAAAAAATTTTAAATGTTGACAATTTTAAAAAAAATTTTCACCTGGTGGAATAAAGATACATTTGGGACAAGACTAAAAACTATTTTATTTGGAAAGTTTGTTGGATCTGACACTTTTGGAAATAAATATTATGAAAGTAAAAGTGGAAAACGATGGGTTATTTATTCAGAAGAAATTGACGCAAGCAAAATACCTGTAGAATGGTATTCTTGGATGCATTTTACACATAACAGGATTGAAAAAAAACATAATCTTGAAAAATATGATTGGCAAAAACCTCATCAATCAAATCCTACAGGCACTGAAAAAGCTTATTATCCAAATAAAAATAAAGATAATGCTATTAATAAAAAATACAAAAGTTGGAAATCTGAATAAGTATTTAGTAAGTATAATTATTATTGTCTTAATAATAAATATTTCTTCTGCTCAATCCGAAAAAAATTCGATTGGATCTAAAACAAATATTAAGATTCTAGATAAAATAAGTTCAAAAAATGAATTGATAAATTTAACCAATGGCGAAGAGTTAATCTATAAAGATTTAGCAATCAAGATTATGAAATGTACAAATTCTGAATTCGATGATAATCCAGAAATTAAAGCCTATATCCAAGTAAGAGATTTAACAAAAAATGATAATGATAAAGTATATGTTTTTAATGGATGGATGTTTTCATCTAGCCCATCTATAACCCCTTTTGATCATCCAGTTTATGATGTTTGGTTAGTAGACTGTT